>JAGRKN010000315.1 GCA_020442275.1 Rhodoblastus sp.
GTGATGCCCGCGCATGGGGGGAATGCGGCCTTCCTGCTCTATCGCCTCGCCTCAGGCGATCCGATTGTCTGGATCGGCCAACCGGGCGCGCGCAGCCCCGGCGCCTACAAGTCGGGCGAGGTGTCAGCGCGCGCCTGGAGCCGGGACAGTTTCGATTATGCGATCGCCGGCGCCGTGCCCGAAGCGCGGCTGGCGGCGATCGCCGCCGAACTCGCCGGGCAGCGCTGAGGGGCTTTCGCCCCGTCAGCCCGAATTCTTGCGCGGATCGTAGGCGCGCTGGTCGCGCCAGCGGCGCATCAGCGCGTCGAGGTCTGGATCGGCGGTCTCGGGCAGCGCGATCTGCAGCGTCACATAGAGATCGCCGTGCACGCCGGTCGCAGACTCCAGCCCCTTGCCACGCAGGCGCAGACGACGGCCGGACGACGAGCCCGCAGGCACCGTCAGCTCCACCTTGCCGGCGAGCGTCGGGACGTCGACCTTGCCGCCGAGCGTCGCCTCATAGAGCGTGATCGGCAGGTTGAGCCTGAGATCGCGGCCCTCGACCTTGAACAGGGGATGGGGCGCGAAGCGCAGCGTGATGATGGCGTCGCCAGGCTCCCCGCCATAAGGGCTCGGCTGCCCCTGTCCGCGCAGGCGGATCTGCTGGCCGTCCTCGACGCCCTTCGGAATCTTGACCTCGAGCGTACGGCCGTTCGGCAGGACCACATTGACCTTGCCGGCGTTCGCGACCTCGGCCAGCGGCACGAGCGCGCTGGCGGCGAAATCCTCGCCCTTGGGCGGCGGGCCCGCCCGGCCGCCGCCGCGTCCGCGGCCCGCGCCGAAAAGTTCGGAAAAAATGTCGCCGGCGTTGAAGCCTCCACCGCCGCCGCCGGGACCTCCGCCGCCGAAGTTGAACTCGAAATGTTCGGCGCCGCCGGGGCCCGCCTGCCGCCGGAAGCCGCCGGGACCGCCCGCGCCAAAACCCTCGAAGCCGCGCGGCTTGCCGTCGGCGCCGATCTCGCCGCGATCGAACTGGCCGCGCTTTTCGGGGTCGCCGACGACCTCGTAGGCCGAATTGACCTCGGCGAACTTCTCCTGCGCCTTGGGATCGTTCTTGTTCTGGTCGGGATGGTATTTCTTGGCGAGCTTGCGGAAGGCCTTCTTGACCTCGTCCGCGCTCGCGCCCTTGGAAACACCCAGTACGTCGTAAGGATTTCGCATATCTACAAGCCCATTCCGGCGCAGCCCATCAGGCGCCGCGCCCATGTCTTGGTCGTAATTTGGGGAGCGGCGCCGCGCTGCGCAAGCCGCGAGGCGACTTCGCACACAGACGTTTCGCCGCGCCTCGGGCAGAAGGCAGGCAAACGGAGGCTTTCATGAAATTTCTCGCCCTGTCGATCGCCGCCCTGCTCGCGCTCTCGACCCATGCGGGCGCAGCAACCGCGCCGCCGTGCGAATTTTCCGACGACCTTTCGCAGGTCCGGGGCGTCTCCGTGGTCGCGGGCGAGGGCCGCGCCTATTTCGGCGCGACGCCCGAGGCCGCCGGCGCCTGCGCCGGCAAGGGCTGCGCCTATCTGCTGCCGGGCGACGCCGTCGTGACCAGCGAGACTTCGGGCGGTGCGACCTGCGCCGGCTTCCAGTCGAAATCCGGCAAGACGACGCAGGGCTGGCTGCCGGCCGCGCGGCTCGCGCCCGCGAAACCGAAGCCTTCGGACTGGGCCGGCTATTGGGGCGAGAAGGACCGCTCCATCTCAATCAGGGCCGATAGCGACAAGCTCGCCATCGACGCGCATCTCGTCTTCCAGGGCGGCGGGCCGGTCTTTTCGGGCGCCTTCAAGGCGAAGGCGGCCGCTTCCGGACCGATGCTGGAATTCGCGATCGACGACAAAGGCCGGCCGGTCGATGCGGCCAAGGCCGAGAGAGCCTGCCGGGTGAAGCTGGCGCTGGTCGGCCCGCTGCTGCTCGTCCACGACGAAGGCTGCGTCGGGGCTGGCAGCGCGGTTACGTTCGAGGGCGCCTATACGAAAGCGAAGCGCTAGCGCTCACTCCATGTCGAGCGGCGTAGTTCCCGCGGGCTTGCCGTCGGCGCCGAGGCGGATCTTCTCGATCCGGGTCTCGGCCTGCTTCAGCAATTCCTCGCAGCGCTTCTTGAGGGCTTCGCCGCGTTCGTAGGCGGCGATCGAATCCTCGAGCCCGATGTCGCCTTTCTCCAGGCGGGCGACGATTTCTTCCAGCGCCTTCATCGCCTGTTCGAAGGGCATGGCGGCAATTTCTTTTGCGTCGGTCACGGCTGTCTCTCGGTTCCCGTCGTTGCGAGCGGAGCGAAGCAATCCATCCCCGGGACTTTGTCCAGATGCGGGGATGGATTGCCGCGTCGCTTCGCTCCTCGCAATGACGGGAAGCGATTCCGCTTGCATTGGCAAATTATACCACGTCCGGCGCGCCGCCGCCCGCCGGCGGGCGGCGGGCGAAAACGAGCTTCTGGTAGAGGAGCCCGATGCCGATCAGCACGAGGCCGAGGCCGATGAAGGACAGGGCCCGCATGAGGCCCTCGAGCCCCGACATGTCGTAGAGGAATATCTTGAGCGTCGCGGCAAGCACGAACAGGCCGGAGGCGATGCGCGCGCCCTGCATCCGCCGCCAGACGCCGTAGAGCAGCAAGGCCGCGCCGAGCGCCAGCCAGACCGCCGAATAGGCCCAGATTTCGACGTCTTCAGCGCCCTGCCGCTCGCACATGACCGCGTCGTGGAAGAAGCGGCGGGTCTGAAGGCAGGCATAGAGGAACAGCAACGCCAGCGACAGGACGCCTGCGGCATTCACGTACCATTGCGGGCGCGAACCGCGCGACATGCGCATCAGGACCGCCGCCAGAAGCGCCGGCAGCAGATAGGCGATCAGCAGCGCGTTGAAGACGGTTCCGCCCTCCACCGCGCGACATTCCAGGAAAGGGTTCTGGAATGCGGCGAGACCGGCCGCCGAGACGGCCAGCGCGATCGCGCCGAAGACCATGGAGGCGATGTTGAACACCGGGCTCGCGCGCCTCAGATCGAGGCGCGTCAGCACGATGGCGAAGAGTAGCGCCGAGGTCGCGAACAGGCCCTGTTCGATCAACGAACTCGATTGCGCATAAGCATCGCCGCCATTGAGCGCGTGGCGCGTCTCGAAGAAGACGAGCAGGCCGGAGAACAGGATCGTGAGCGACTGCGCGACCCGAACGGGCAGGTCCTCGCCGCCGGCAAGCCGCATCCGGCGCGCCGCGAGCCCGAAGGCGAGAGCCGGCACGCCATAGCCGAACAGCAGCCAGTTGAGCGCCGGCGTCGTCCCCAGCGCCTCGCCGACGATGCGCGGCTCCCAGGCGAGGCGGCCGAGCACGACGAAGCCCATGGCCGCGACGGCATAGCGCAGCGCCGTGAGTTCGAGCCGGGTCGCGACATAGGCCGCCGCCAGCGCCGCCACGGAGAGCGCAACCGTCAGCACACCCTTGTCGAAGACAAAGACGAAGCCGAGCGCGAGCGCGGCCAGCGCGGCGGTCGCAAAAGCGCCGAGCGCGATCTTGGTCGCAGGTTCGGCGTCCGGCCCGTCGCCGCGCCGGAAATACTGGGCGAGAACGACAAAGACAGCCGCCAGCGCGCCCGCCACGAGCGCGAAGGGCGGGCTCGCCTCGCTGCGGGCGAGCCGCAGGTAGACGATGGCGAGGATCGTCAGAGGCGCGACCGCCGCCGCGCCGGCGTAGCAGCCCGCGAGCGCCATCCGCAGGCGCGGCGCGGTCGCCAGTTTGCGCGCACTGAAGCCGGCGACGACGACCGCCGAGATGGCGGCATAGGCCGTGAACAGGCTGGAGAGCAACGGCTCGTGCAGCGTCGCAACCGTCGAGAGATGGATGGGTTTCAGGCTGTCGCCGGTCCATATCCAGAGGATGGCGGCGGCGAGCGCGCCGGCGACCGGCGTGACGGCTGCGGCCGGCGGCGCCATGGCGCCGATCGCGGCGAGGCCCGCGACCAGCAGGCCGAGCATGATGACGGGCGTCGTCGAAAGCGCGCCATGTTCGAAGCCTTGGAGCGCGACCAGGAAGCCGACCACGCCGAATGCGCCGAGTATGGCGCTGGCGGCGGGATCGAAGACGGCCTCCTCGTCCGATGTCGCGAGATGCGGCAGGAAGGCGAGGAAGGTCGCGGCCAGCGCCGCCGACACGATGGTCTGGACCAGCGCGGCGTGGAAGAAATTGGTCGAGCCTTGTGCCGCCATGACCAGCGCCCACAAGCCCGCGCCGACAGCGGCCGCAACGGCCAGCCACAGCCAGCGCCGGATGCGCGACAGCGCATAGGCTGCGCCGGTGGCGGCCGCCAGATAGAGCACGACGGGCCACGGGTTCGGCTGTGCGGAGGACACCAGCAGCGGCGCGGCGAAGGCGCCGACGAGGCCGAGGCCGGCGAGCGCGGGGCCATGCAGCGCGGCGGCGAGGATCGAGGCGATGGCGATGATTCCGAGCGCCAGGAAGGCGGGCGCGGAGCCGATGAAACCGTAGAGGCCATGCGCGGCGTAGATCGCGCCGAACAGGGCGACCGTCCCGGCGGCCGTCAACACGGCCGGGATTTGCGATGGCGTTCCGACCTTCTCGCGGCGGCGCAGGATTTCGCCGGCGGCTGCGAGCAGCGCGCCGAAGATCAGGCCGAGGATTGTGCGGGCGCCGGGGCCGAAATAGCCCTGCTCGATCGAATAGCGCACCAGCAGCAGACCGCCGAGCGCGAGCGCGACGCCGCCGACCCAGACCGTCCAGCTGGCGCCGAGACGTTCCTCGAGACTGCGGGCCGGCGCAACTGGCGTTGGGGCGGGCGCGTTTTCATTGGCGCTGGCGGGCGCGCCCGGCCAATTGAGCCCGGCCCAGCCGGAGACGGGTTGGGGTTCCGGCACGGACGGCGGGACGGGCGGAGGGGTCGGTGTCGACGGCGCCTCGACCGATGAGGCCTGCTCCTCGGCAGCCGGGGGCGCCTCGGAGGCTGAACCCGGCAGCGGCGAGGCGACCGGCGCCACGCCGAGGGCGCGCGCCTCCA
>JAGRKN010000316.1 GCA_020442275.1 Rhodoblastus sp.
TGAGGCCCCAGTCGGCGATGGGGCCTAGCTTCATGGTCAGCCCGAAGAACGGCATCATGCGCTCGCAGGCGACGTCGCGGCTCGTGCCGTCGTTCAGCTTGATGGTCGCTGTGTGCAATTCGCCGTTCTCGCCCGCGAGCGAGCCGACCTGGCCGATCACGAGGTCCATCTTGTCCTCGCGCACCAGTTCGCGCATGGCGTTGACCGAATGCGGCGCGCCGCGAAAATCGTCGCGGCGATGGACGAGGGTGATGCGCTTCGCGACGGGATGCAGGTTCAGCGTCCAGTCGAGCGCGCTGTCGCCGCCGCCGACGATCATCACGTTCTTGTCGCGGAAGTCCTCCATGCGCCGCACGGCGTAGTGGACGGACTTGCCCTCATAGGCATCGATGCCCGCGATGGGCGGCTTCTTGGGCTGGAACGAGCCGCCGCCCGCCGCCACGATCACGCATTTGCATTCGAAGGTCTTGCCGGCGTCGGTCTTCACACGAAATCCGGGCTTTTCGGCCGTGCCTGTCGACTCGAGCTCCGTCACCATCTCGCCGAAATGGTAGGTCGGGTGGAAGGGCTCGATCTGCTGCGCGAGATTGTCGACCAAGCCCTGGCCGGTGACGACGGGAAAGCCCGGAATGTCGTAGATCGGCTTTTCCGGATAGAGCTCGGAACACTGGCCGCCGGCGCGCGGCAGGATGTCGACGAGATGGGCGCGGATGTCGAGCAGGCCCAGTTCGAACACCGCAAACAGGCCCGCAGGCCCCGCGCCGACGATGACGACGTCGGTCGTGATCACTTCGCTCATGCCGATCCTCTTTAAAGCTGGCGCCGCCGGCGTCCGGCCGGCTCTCGACGGTTTGCCGGCCGGCGGCGGCCGGCCGTCCCAGATGTCAGCCCTGCTTGCCGGGGGTGTTGACGACCAGGCCATCGAGGTCGGCGGTGACCTTGATCTGGCAGCTCAGGCGCGAGGTCGGCTTCACCTCGAAGGCGAAATCGAGCATGTCCTCTTCCATGGCGGAAGCCTTGCCGGTCTTCTCGAGCCATGCGTCGTCCACATAGACGTGGCAGGTGGCGCAGGCGCAGGCGCCGCCGCATTCGGCCAGGATTTCGGGGATCGAGTTGCGGATCGCGGTTTCCATCACGGTCGAACCGACTTCCGCATCCACAGTGCGGGACTTGCCCTCGGAATCGACGAAGGTGATCTTGGCCATGGGCGGGAGCTTCCTTGCGCAGCGAAACGGATCGCGCCCCGAAACGGGCGCGGCGCTGTTCCCTTTATATGCACGGAAACGGTTTGGCGAGACCTCGGACGTCGCCTGCGGCGATCGGCCGGCCCTTTCGCGCCTCAGGCCGTCAGCAGCTCGGCGATCGCCTCGTGCGCGGCCGCGACAGCGACCGACAGGACGTCGAGCGCCCGGGCGAGGTCCGCGCCGGCGCGGGCGTCGAGTTCATAGGCTTCGGCGGCGGCCGCGACGCCGAAGGCGCCGACCGCGCGGGCGGAGCCCTTCAGCGTATGAGCGAGATCCGCGCGCCAGCGGTCTTCGGCCACCGGGCCGTCCGTCAGGCGTTCCACAATCTGGCGGGACTGCCGATCGAACAGGCGCAGGAGTTCGGATTCCAGGTCGCGCTCGCCAAAAGTCTGGCGGGCAAGGTGGACCAGATCGATCGGCCGGCCGCCGGCGGCGATCGGAAGCTCGGCGGCGAGGCTTTCCGTCATGACGTGCGCGGGAATGGCCAATTCACCCTCCATGATGTCTTTCCGTTCGAAACGAACCAGCGGGATTTCGCCTGCCATCTTTGATCGGAAAGACTGAATTGCGGTTGAATTCACGGGTTTGCCGATACACTTGCCGAACATGGTGAA
>JAGRKN010000317.1:0-947 GCA_020442275.1 Rhodoblastus sp.
CGGGGCCGTCGAGCAGGGCGATGCCAGGCTGATGCAGCTCGGCCAGCAGAAAGCCTCGGGGATCGGCGCTCGCCGCCGCGAGATCGCCGTCGCCGCGTGCGCCGAAGCCGAAGCGGTTGAGGGCGGTCAGGCCGGCGCGTGAATCAAGGGACATGACGAATATCCGGCGACGTTCGCGCTAGAAAGCCATGATGAGCCTGTCTACTTCGTGAATGGAATGCGTCGGCATCGGACGCGACCGTGAAATTCGCGCGCCGCGTCGCGCCTTTTTCCGCGCGCGCATTCGTCCCATATTGTGCGTATGGCGAATCCTCCGAAGAAGTCCCAGCGCGCGCCTCGCGCGAAGGCCGCGCGGCCCGACGTCACGCCGCTCGACGAACATCTGTCCGCGCTGCTGAATCCGGCGCTGACGGCCGAAAAGCCGCGTGGAATGGGCGAAGCGCCGCAGGCGACATTCGTCACCGACGGTCCCGCCGGTTTTTCCGGCGCCACCGCGACGGTCGAATCGCTGAAAGCGCTGCTCGAACTCGGCGACCCCAACCTGCGCCAGAAGGCGCCGTGGACGCCGCACCGGCCGGAACGGCCGGAGAAGTCGGAAGGCGGCGTCAGCTTCAAGATTGTTTCGGATTACGAACCGAAAGGCGATCAGCCGAACGCCATTGCCGAACTCGTTTCCGGCGTGCAGCAGTTCGAGCGCGACCAGGTGCTGCTCGGCGTCACCGGCTCCGGCAAGACCTTTACGATGGCGCAGGTCATAGAAAAGACGCAGCGACCTGCGCTTATACTTGCGCCAAATAAAACATTGGCGGCGCAGCTTTACGGTGAATTTAAATCGTTCTTTCCGGATAACGCCGTCGAATATTTCGTTTCGTATTACGACTATTATCAGCCAGAAGCCTACGTTCCGCGCACCGACACCTACATCGAAAAGGAATCCTCGATCAACG
>JAGRKN010000317.1:1046-1649 GCA_020442275.1 Rhodoblastus sp.
CGAGACCTACACGGCCATGACCTTCTCGGTGAAGGCAGGCGAAAAGCTCGACCAGCGCCAGCTGATCGCCGATCTCGTGGCGCTGCAATACAAGCGCACCCACGGCGATTTCTCGCGAGGAACCTTCAGGGTCAGGGGCGACACGATCGAGATTTTTCCGGCCCACTACGAGGACCGCGCGTGGCGCGTCGGGTTCTTCGGCGACGAGGTCGAGGCCATCGCGGAATTCGACCCGCTGACCGGCAAGAAATCCGCGGAACTCTCCACCATCAAGCTCTACGCGAACTCCCACTACGTCACGCCGCGCCCGACGCTGATCCAGGCGATCGACGGCATCAAGCGCGAGCTGAAACAGCGTCTGCCGGAGCTCTACAACGCCGGCCGGCTGCTGGAAGCGCAGCGGCTCGAGCAGCGCACCATGTTCGATCTGGAAATGCTGGAGGCCACCGGTTCTTGCGCGGGAATCGAGAATTACTCGCGCTATCTCACGGGCCGCAAGCCGGGCGAGCCGCCGCCGACCCTGTTCGAATATCTGCCCGACAACGCGCTGGTCTTCACCGACGAAAGCCATGTCACCGTGCCGCAGATCGGCGGCATGTATCG
>JAGRKN010000318.1 GCA_020442275.1 Rhodoblastus sp.
AGGCTGAGGATTTCGTCGGCAAGCAAAGACAGTTCGTCGGCGATCGGCTCAAGGGCCTGTCGGGTAGCAGTGCGCGGAATCCGCTCCACGATCGACCGGAACAGCGCGTGCATCTCGACCCAGTCGGCCGGTCCGTGTGAGGCCCCCTGCCCTGCCTGGCGCGTCGAAACGCCCTCTTCCATGCCCGTGGCGATCATCTTGACGATGTCGCGCCGGCAGATCGTGATCCTTTCGCGCACGAAGGCGAGCGCGCGCTGCTCAACCTGAATCTCTTCGGCCCAGGCCTCGAACTCCTCGGCGCGCACGACGAGCGGCGCTAGGTCGAAACCGAACGCGAGTTCGATCTCCCCTGCCCTGTCCTTGCGGGCGTAGCGCTTGCCGTTGGGGCTATCGCGCCGAACGATGAGACCGGCGTCGACCAGGCAGGCCAGATGCCGCCGCAAAGTCGCCGGTGCCATACCGTGCGCGCGCAGCGCGAGCTGCCGGTTCGACGGAAAGACGATCAGGTCTTCGCCCGTCAGAACGGTCTCTGGGTAAAATGACAACAGGGCGTTCAGCACGGACAGCGCGCGTTCGGACACGCCGATGCGCGGCTTGGCAGTGCAGATTGCGCGAAACACATTCCACTTGTGGACCGCTTTCTCCGGCGGTCGAGATTTTGCGATCTGCTGTGTCGCCACATGGGCAAGCGTCAGCGATCGCCGCCCAAAGGGCGTCGTCGAAAGATGTGGCTCCATGGCTCTTTGCCTTCATTCAGGCAAAAGAAATCTGCCCGCCAAAAAAGACGGCAAAGTCTCGCTGCCGAGACTCTTGACTGTGATTCGCGGAAGTGGGATTCTCAGGCTGCTTAGGAATGAGAAGGGGCTTCCGGAACTCTGTTTCGGGGGCCTTTTTCTTTGCCTATTTGTCTCCTGTTACGATGTCCTGAGGCAGCGGAAACGCCACGCGCTTGCCGGGCGGACCAGAGCATCACTCGGCTGCGGTCGACGGCACCTCCCTCTTTTCGGCCTTCAGAAACTCGGCGTAGATTTCACGCAACCGCTCGGCAAGGAAGTCGCCGAAGCAGGGGTTGGCGATCTCATCGACGATGATGATCGTCCGGCCATCATCGCGCTGAACGACGACGGCCTGATCGAGTTTGTAGCTCCTCGCGGCGGGCTCGTTCACCGGCTTTGAAGTGGCGGGCTTAGCCGATACGGCGCGCAGCAAAAAAGCGAACCGCCCATCGCTGTCCAACGCCTTGAATTCAGAACTCTGGATCGCTGTCTGAGCTAGCGTGCGGGCGGTTTCGGCCGCGAGGGCCTTCGCCAAGGACTGCCACCTCGGTCGGCCGGCTTTCGGCGCGGGTCCAATTACCTCAAGCAGATCAGCGTCGAATTCCTTGGCAAGCGAGATATAGCGGCTCAGATCGCCCTTGTCGGTCGAGAGCGCGGCAATGATGGTCGTACGCTCGAAGCCCTGCTCTTCCAGACGCCGCGCGAACATTGCCTTTTCGATAAATGACAGGTCACGCCGCTCGAGGTTTTCCTTGCCCTGCGCAATGACCAACTCGGCGTCTGACAATGCTTTGACGATCGCCTTGACCTTGATACCAAGCCTCTCGGCCGCGCGCGCTCGGCGGTGGCCGTAAGCGATCTGAAATCGACCAGCTGTGACGGGGTGCCTGCGCACGAGAATCGGCACCTGCTGGCCTGACGAACCGATGCTCGCCACCAGATCCTCGAAGCTCGGGTCGATTGCTGCATCGATCCGGTCGCGCACCAGTGAGCTATCGAGATCAGATGGATCGATTTCGATAACGGCACCACCAACTTCAGCGTTCTGGGCCGCCCTGCCGAGCGCGCCGAGTTCGCGGATCGACGCGCCCATGGACGTGATCGAAGCTGGTTTGACTCTGTCCTTGTCCGCGGCCGCGCCGGGCACCGCTGCGGCTCCGCCGATCGGCTTGCGCACCATAAGCCCGCTGAGAAGCTGGCTTCTATCTTCCTTGCTCTTGGAGCTCATATGACGGCGCTCCCAATTTGGCCGCGGATGAACGGACGCTGCGAAAAGTTGGGAGCTCCCAACTTTCGGTCAGATCGCCACAGAAGAATGCTTGCGTTCATGGCGTTCGCCCCCATGCCCGCGCCATCAGCCCGGCTATTTCACCGTTTGCAGCGTCCAGGGATTCGAGCGCGCGATCGTAAGTCGACCTTGTCAGGTTTTCGCGCCCGATCTCGTAGAGGGTCTGCTTGCTCAAACCCGCATCTGAAATTGCCGCGGACTTCACCATGGTGTTGGTCAGCACATGATCGCCGAACAGGTTGCGAAGCAGCGCAACTACCTTGGTCTGGGGACCATCCTGAGGCTCGTAGCGAGTGATAAGGTACCGAATGAAATCGTATCGAAGCTCGGCGCCGGCGTTCTTCACGACGGACATCAAGTCGTTGGTCATGAGCAGAAACTGGCTCATCGACGCGATATCGAGCATCTGCGGATGAACTGTCACGATCATCGAAGTCGCCGCACAAAGGCCACTCAGGGTCAGGAAGCCCATGTGCGGGGGGCAGTCGATAACGACGACGTCATAATTGTCGGCGACGTCATCGAGTGCGGTCGCGATCCGCGCGAAAAACAATTCGTGGGATGCATCGGACCGCAACGCCGCCGGCGTCGTATGCTCAAACTCCATGAGCTCGAGATTGCCCGGCACCAAGTCGATACCGTCGAAATAGGTCGACCGAATCACCTCAGAGAGCGGGCGGCGTTCGTCGTCATAGCGTATCGCGGCGTACAGGGTCTCATTTGCCCGGACGTCGGTTTCCGGCGTTACGCCGAAGAGCGCGGACATGCTCGCCTGCGGATCAAGATCAACCGCGAGCACGCGGTACCCTTGCAACGCGAGATGCTGCGCCAGATGCGTCGACGTCGTGGTCTTGCCAGATCCACCCTTGAAGTTTGCGACGGCCAGTACCTGAAGGTGTTCGCCCGAGCGCCGCCACGGCAGAAGATCGTACGCCGGACGCCCACGAACGCTTGCCGCAAGGTGCTGACGGAGCTCGTTGATCTGGCCAAGTGTGTAGTGACGACGGCCGCCTCCGGTGATTTCCGGAATGGGGCCTTCACCTGCCAACGTCATCTTACGCAGAGTGGAGTCTGACACGCCCAGAAGCTTCGCCGCCTCTCCCGAGGTGAACCGACGGAGCGACTTCTGAGATGTCGGCGCAAAGAGAGCCTCCGACATTGCCTGTAGCTGCGAGCTCAAGAGCTCCGCGTGTGCGCCGATGGAATCGGCGACTGATTCGGTCGGTCCGCGCGAACGCTCCTGCTGCGTGTTCACGGTCATTGCATTCGTCACGGAAATTTTGCTCCGAAGGGCATTCTGGCGTGAACATCACGGAGAATGCCGATTCGAGCAAGAAATCTTTGGTTAATGAAAAGTTAACGACCGAACGCCGAAAAGTTGGGAGCTCCCAACACATACACCCGACACTTGTTGGCATACACCAATCACATATGCCGACAACGTGCTCGCACCGCCAACCGTAAATGCGGTGGTCGTGAAAGGTTCCGGGAACAGCAAGTAGAAAAAGCGCCGCTCGTCAGTTCTACGAATCAGCGTAACCTCACGCCGCCTGACGCTCCTCAGCCACGCCGGGCTGCAAGCCGTGCAGGAATGCAACCGCGCGCTGCGCCTGCGCGGCCGCCTGGAAGATAGCGCGCTTGTCGCCAGCGAGCACCTTCAGCCAACTATCGAGATAGCTCGCGTGGTCCGGACGCGGCTCCAGCTCTGGAACGATGCCGAGATCGGCGCACAGAAAACAGCTGCCGAGTTCCGCGATCAGCTCCTCGCGTGCGCGCTCGGACTTGTCCTTCGCATAGCGGCTGAGGTCGCGACTGACGCGATTTGGAGCCGCAGTCCAATGCGTCGCCTCGTGACTGAGCACGGCGACATAGGAGGCCGCATCCCGAAACGTCTGGAGCGGCGGCATCTGAATATGGTCGCTGGCCGGTGAGTAGTACGCCTGCTCGCCGCCATGCCGAATGACCGCGCCGGTGTTCGCGAAAAAGCGATCTGCGTGCTCGATGCGCTGGATGGGATCGGCGACGGGCGCGTCGACGCCGTAGTAGCAATCGGGCAGGCCGTCGATCTGCGCGACATTGAAAACGGTGTAGGCCTTCAGGAACGGAATCTCCCGATCGAATTCCTCGCCGGCGGGGCCAACGTCGGTCTTGGTAAAGCGGCTGGCGAATACGACCATCGAGCCGATCTCGCCTTTACGGACGACGCCGCCGAGTTCGAGCGCCTGCTTGAAGGTCATCCAGGTCGGCGAGGCAAAGCCCCGGGCCATGGCTTCGGACCAGAGCAACAGCACATTCATGCCGGAGTAGGGCAGGCCATTGTGCCGAAGCGGTCGGGTCACGCGATCGGCGGCATTGGCGACGCTCCACGGGCGCATCCACGGACGGACGCCGCGTTCTAAATCGGCGACGATCTTCTCGGTGATACGCGCATAGATGTCGACGCGCGTCTTTTCGTGCTTCCTGCTCATAGTCCGAACCACCAGGCTGAAGGCCACGACCATCGCGACCCCGTCACGGAGGTCCGCCAGCCGGAAGGGCAGGGCGGGCGTGCATCCGCGCGCCATTGCTCCCAGGCAATGGACGACGGACCGAAACGCAGTGAAGGACGGCAACGCCGTTGCGCGACCGCCCGGCTGCGGCAGGACCTCAATCCGGGACGGGACGCGGGGGAGGCCTTCGCTTTCTTCGTCCGTCTTCCATCCTCTTTGGCCCGACATGGAAAAGGGCCGGCTCCCGATGAGAGCCAGCCCTGAATAGACAATTGGGGAATGGACAGGCGGGGCCAAAACCCCGCCTGTGCGGATCAGCCGAAAGCAGCCATCTGAACTTGCGCCGCCTTGCGATCGAGCGATGCCCCGGGATTCTCCAGCGGACGCTCGAACGGCTTCCAGGCTTCGCCGACGATCTGCTCGTAGGCGGCGATGGCTCCCTCGGCAGCCATTCGCAGCGCGTGGGCCTGAAGTCCCATGTCGGCCGCGAATTCGCGCTTGCGTTGGGCCTTCGAGTCGAACCCGACGGGTCCTTCGAGGTCTTCATCGCGGCTATCGTTGGAAGCCTTGGCGGTCGCATCGCGCGCCTCGCTCACAGCTCGGGAGTAGAACTGCCCGGCGCCATGCGCGGAGGCGACGTAGGAGCCGACGATACGCTGCAGATGGATCTGCATGGCTTTTTCGCCGAGGCCGTCGCTCAGGCTGCCAGAGGTCTCGACGAGCAGGCGCTCGTGAATGTCGCGAATGCCGTCGCCGTCCAGAACGGTCAGTCCAAAGCTCTCGGCGATGCGCAGCGCCTGTTCGGCATCGGGGCAGGCGAG
>JAGRKN010000319.1:0-909 GCA_020442275.1 Rhodoblastus sp.
CGCCGGCCTGCGATTTTCGGGTGAGCTCGCGGATATAGCCGCCGGCTGAATTGATGGTCGGGCCCTTCTGCAGGATGCAGCCGAGTACGATCGCGGCGTAAACCTCGCCCATCGCGGTTTGCGCCTCCTCCCAGGCGCTCGGGCTGACCCCGATCAATGGCCGCACGACGTTGGCTGTCGCTAAAAAATCGCGCCAGTTCGAAATCCCGCCCTTGGCGTAGTCGACGAGGTCGGGACAGGCGTCGAGCACCATTCGAAGCGGGAACGCGCCTTCGGTTTTTGATCCCGGCTTTGGTTCTGGAGCCCTCGATGCTTCGACCTTTGGTTCGGGCGTCGCGCCCCGACCTTCTCGAAGGTCAGGTTCAGAGTCAGGAAGGGGATCTGGATTTGAATTCTGTTTGTGGCGCTCAGAATGAGACTCATTGGCGCTTAGATTCGAAGTTTTTACGTGATTTTCCAAAAGGCTGAGGATTTCGTCGGCAAGCAAAGACAGTTCGTCGGCGATCGGCTCCAGGGCCTGGCGGGTCGCCGTGCGCGGAATCCGCTCCACGATCGACCGGAACAGCGCGTGCATCTCGACCCAGTCGGCCGGTCCGTGTGAGGCCCCCTGCCCTGCCTGGCGCGTCGAAACGCCCTCTTCCATGCCCGTGGCGATCATCTTGACGATGTCACGTCGGCAGATCGTGATGCGTTCGCGAACGAAGGCGAGCGCGCGCTGCTCGAGCAGTATCTCTTCGGCCCAAGCCTCGAACTCATCGGCGCGCACGACGAGCGGCGCGAGATCGAAGCCGAAGGCGAGTTCGATCTCCCCTGCCCTGTCCTTGCGGGCGTAGCGCTTGCCGTTGGGGCTATCGCGCCGAACGATGAGACCGGCGTCGACCAGACAGGCCAGATGCCGCCGCAAAGTCG
>JAGRKN010000319.1:1105-6175 GCA_020442275.1 Rhodoblastus sp.
TGTGGACCGCTTTCTCCGGCGGTCGTGATTTTGCGATCTGCTGTGTCGCCACATGGGCGAGCGTCAGCGATCGCCGCCCAAAGGGCGTCGTCGACATATGAGGTTGCATTGGCTTTGCCT
This sequence comes from Rhodoblastus sp., assembly GCA_020442275.1. Taxonomy (GTDB): domain Bacteria; phylum Pseudomonadota; class Alphaproteobacteria; order Rhizobiales; family Beijerinckiaceae; genus JAJXWB01. Next base: position 1,226 of record JAGRKN010000319.1, read on the forward strand.
TTAATCAGGCAAAGGAAATCCGCTCGCCAAAACGGCGCATCAAATCTCTTGCGAGACTCTTGACTGTGATTCGCGGAAGTGGGATTCTTGCGTTGCTACACACTAAGAAGGGCTTCCGGAACTCCGTTTCGGGGGCCTTTTTCTTTTGCCGGCCTGATCCGAAGTTTCTTCCAACGACCGCTATTCGGCTGGCGCCTCCTTCACCTGTGATTGATAGGATGCGTACAGGCGATCCATCTGCTTCAACAGAAAATCACCAAACCCTGGGGCGGCTTTCTCGTCGATCGCGACGGTGAACTTCCGTGGGTCCGCCTTGATTCGCGCAATTCTGCACCCCCCGCCGTTCGACCAATAGCTTCCCTCGGACGCTGGCTTTCGCGGCTTGCCCAGGGAAGAAGCTATTTGCGGGCCGTCCGGCGTTGAGAAATATACGAGCGCCAGTTCAAATCGCTCGTCTGACGCTGCGGCAGCGAACTCGGCGGTAGCAGACAGCGGCTCCAAGCTTCGCGTACCACCGTTCGCCTCGTACTGCGTCGCCAACTCGACCCAACGATCTCGGCCGGTCGACGGCGCCGCGCCGATTGCCTCGATGAGAGAGGTCGGCAACTTGCTGGCGACCGAGATCATGCGCGACACGACGGTCTTGTCGACGCCGAGCGCGCTCATGATCGTCTCGCGATCTTGGCCGATCTCCTCAAGACGGCGCGCAAAGAGAGCTCGCTCGACAAATGAGAGATTCGCGCGAGCGCTGTTTTCCTGGCCCTGCGCCAGGACGAGATCTCGATCCGTGAGTTGTTTGACGACCGCGCGGACAGGTCGCCCGAGGATTTGCGCAGCTCGAACGCGCCGATGACCGAAAGCAACCTGATACCGTGTCTCGGCGTCCGGATGGCGGCGAACCAAGATCGGGGAATCTTGTCCCCGCTCGCGGATCGCCTGAACGAGGGCCTGGAATTCGTCGTCGTCTTGCGACAGGCGGTCGGCGACAAAAGACGCATCGATCTCGCTAGGATCAAGTTCGACCACGATTTCTCCCGCGGTCAGCCGAGCCTCGATCTCCCGAGCGGCGTCGGCTTTGGCGGCGAGCGCGTCGATTTCCCGAACGACGCTTCCGAAGGCACCCGACGTTCGCACCTGCCGCTCTCGAACGGGGGTCGAGTTGACTGCAGTCAACTTTTCATCGGGCAGATTGGTAAGGATGCCCCGTCTAGACATCAGTTTCTTCCCCAAGCTTTGCGGATCAGTCCCTCGATTTCCCCGTTGACCGCATCGAGGGACTCCATCGCCCGGTCATAGGTCGATGAGGTGAATTGCCGGCGCTCAACCTCGTACAGGGTCTGTTTGGTCAGCCCCGCATCCGAGATCGCGACGCTCTTGAGCATCGGATTAGTCAGAACGTTACGGCCGAACAGGGACCGGATGAATGCGGCCATGTCCGTCTGCGGCCCGTCTGTGGCCTCGTACCGCGTGATCAGATATCTGATCCAGTCGTGACGCATTCCGCCGCCAGCGGCTTTCAGATGCGACATGACATCGCCGAGCATCAGCAAGAACTGACACATCGACATAACGTCGAGCATCTGGGGATGCACTGTGATTAGAAGCGCCGTAGCCGTGCAGAGCGCGCTCATCGTGAGGTAGCCCAGTTGCGGTGGACAATCGATCACAACAACATCATAGCGGTCGGCGACTGGCTCCAGCGCTTCATCGAGCCGCGCAAAGAAGATCCGCCCCATAGACCCTCGCTCGTTAGAAGCGAGGATCCGCGGCGTGTCGTATTCAAATTCCGACAGCTCGATGTTGCCGGGCACGATATCGAGGCCAGGGATATTTGTCGGCTTGATGAGGTCTGTGAGCGGCCGACGCTCATCATCGTACCGTAGCGCTGCGTATAGCGTCTCGTTCGGACCGACGTCGAACTCCGGTTGGATGCCGTGCAGTGCCGAGAAGCTTGCCTGCGGGTCGAGGTCAATGGCCAGAACACGATAGCCATTGAGGGCAAGGTGCTGAGCAAGGTGGGCAGCCGTAGTAGTCTTGCCGCTCCCGCCTTTGAAATTGACGACTGCGACGATCTGAAGATGTTCGTTTCCGCGCCTGTGCGGCACGTAACGACGGCTAGCCCGACCATTCTCGTCGAGAAAGCGACGCAGTTCCTGGATCTGATCCGCGGTGTAAGATCGCCGCCCGGAGGCGGTAACCTCGGGTGCCGGCCCCTTACCTTCCAATGAAAGGTTCCGCAAATAGCCAGCCTTCACCCCAAGTAGTTTTGCTGTCTCGCCCAATTGAAACGAGCGAAGGGGTTTGCGCGCCGAAGGAGGGAACAGGCGAAGTCGTAGGGCCTGCAGTTTCTCAGACAGATCGCGGCCATGCTCTGTTATGAGCAAGTCGGAGTCCGCTTGATGGTCGGCTATATCGCTCGCGTGAATCATTCGCCCAATTCCAAACATGCGCTCCAAACGCAACATTGAGCGATGAAGCGCATCTAGACGACGATTTGACGATTCGGACAAGGAATTTTGCGTTAACGAAAGGTTAACGCGCCCCACGGTCGAAGCGGAAGTTGACTGCAGTCAACTGAGAACCACCGATGCGGGTCCTGCGCCCGATCGCGTTCGCGCCACCGGCAACTCCGTTCACGCGGAGCAGACAGAGTTGCCTTTCAAGGTCGAGGCCAGCCGCCACGACTCGCTCGGCCGAGCGCACAGGGTCAAGGCAATGGCGTGAGTATCAAATGTGAGGATCGTACTCGAAGATCGGTTCAATTCCGTCGGCATCATCGAGCTCATCGCTCGGCAAAACGCCGTACTCGCCATCGACCTGGAACAGCGCGACTGGAACCATCAAGGTGCGCGCGAGCTGGAACGCGTGGTTCTGAGCGAGGGAAAGATCGTACAACATTTCGAGGACTCCATACGGAGCGGGCCAAATCCCGCTCGATGGCTCCTCAAAGGCGCGGCCCCGATCGCGATCACCGCGAAGGCGAAGACGCAGCGGCGGCATGCTCGCATAGCCGACCCTTCACGGGTTGATCGTGGAAGGTTCGGGGCCGCGCCAGGACGCCATCGCAGAAAAGCGGGTTTGGCCCGGTTCGATTGACGCCCCTTTGAAATGCACGACATCACAACATCAGCCCCCCGGGCTCCTCGAGCTGCTTCTGACAAGGGCGGCGCGCTACAATCCAGTCGCACCGCCGGAGATGGTGGAGCGAAGCATGGAACATACGCCACTCGCCTGCTCGACTCGGAAGTGCGGCCTCACGCCGCCTGGCGCTCCGCAGCCAGCTATCGAGATAGCTCGCATGGTCCGGGCGCGGCTCCAGCTCTGGAACGATGCCGAGATCGGCGCACAGAAAGCAGCTACCCAGTTCCGCGATCAGTTCCTCGCGTGCACGCTCGGACTTGTCCTTCGCATAGCGGCTGAGGTCGCGACCGACGCGGTTTGGCGCCGCCGTCCAATGCGTTGCCTCATGGCTGAGCACGGCGACATACGAAGCTGCATCCCGAAACGTCTGGAAGGGCGGCATCTGAATGTGGTCGCTGGCCGGAGAGTAGTATGCCTGCACGCCGCCGTGACGAATAACCGCGCCGGTGTTCGCGAAGAAGCGATCTGCGTGTTCGATCCTTTCGACGGGATCGGCGACGGTCTTATCGACGCCGTAGTAGCGATCGGGAAGACCGTCGATCTGCGCGACATTGAACACGGTATAGGCCTTCAGAAATGGAATCTCCCGGTCGAATTCCTCGCCGGCAGGACCAACATCGGTCTTGGTGAAGCGGCTGGCGAATACGACCATCGAGCCAGTCTCGCCTTTGCGCACAGCGCCGCCGAGTTCGAGCGCCTGCTTGAACGTCATCCAGGTCGGCGAGGCAAAGCCGCGCGCCATCGCCTCGGACCAGAGCAGCAGCACATTCATGCCAGAGTAGGGCAGGCCATTGTACCGGAGCGGTCGCGTCACGCGGTCGGCGGCATTGGCGATGCACCACGGGCGCATCCACGGACGAACGCCGCGTTCCAAATCGGCGACGATCTTCTCGGTGATACGCGCATAGATGTCGATGCGCGTCTTCTCGTGCTTTCTGCTCATAGTCAGAACCTCCAGACTGAAGGCCACGACCATCGCGACCCCGTCACGGAGGTCCGCCAGCCGGAAGGGCAGGGCGGGCGTGCATCCGCGCGCCATTGCTCCCAGGCAATGGGCGACGGACCGAAACGCAGTGAAGGACGGCAACGCCGTTGCGCGCACGCCCGGCTCCGGCAGGACCTCAATCCGGGACGGGAAACGCGGAAGGCCTTCGCTGTCTTCGTCCGTCTTCCATCCTCTATGGCCCGACAAGGAAAAGGACCGGCTCCCGATGAGAGCCAGCCCTGCATAGGCAATTGGGGAATGAACAGGCGGGGCCAAAACCCCGCCTGCGAGAATCAGCCGAAAGCGGCCATCTGAACTTGCGCCGCCTTGCGGTCGAGAGAGGCGCCAGGATTCTCTAGCGGACGCTCGAACGGCTTCCAGGCTTCGCCGACGATCTGCTCGTAGGCGGCTACGGCGCCCTCGGCAGCCATCCGCAGCGCATGGGCCTGAAGCCCCATGTCGGCCGCGAATTCACGCTTGCGTTGGGCCTTGGAGTCGAACCCGACGGGTCCGTCGAGGTCTTCGTCGCGGCTGTCGTTGGAAGCCTTGGCGGTCGCATCGCACGCCTCACTCACGGCTCGGGAGTAGAACTGCCCAGCGCCGTGCGCGGAGGCGACGTAGGAGCCGACGATACGCTGCAGATGGATCTGCATGGCCTTTTCGCCGAGACCGTCGCTCAGGCTGCCGGAGGTTTCCACGAGCAGGCGCTCGTGAATATCGCGAATGCCGTCGCCGTCCAGAATCGGTAGTCCAAAGCTCTCGGCGATGCGCAGCGCCTGTTCGGCATCGGGGCAGGCGAGGCGTACCATTTCGAGGGTAGTGCC
>JAGRKN010000052.1:0-19246 GCA_020442275.1 Rhodoblastus sp.
GCGATCCGCCAGGCGCGCGCTGTCCTTATTCCGAGAGTCACTTCAAAGCCCCCAATGAACTCACGGCTCAAAGTGGCAAAGACTCGTTAACAGGCGGCAACGAAATTGCTGTCGATCCTAGTTACAATCGAGTCTTCCACCGATTTTTCTGCGTCAATTCAGCGGTACGAACGGCCACGTTCACGGCCCCCTTATCACATTAAGTATTTATGCCGATGAATGCTTTAAAATACAATGGTCAACGTCTCGGCGGCGCGCGTGACGCCTGTGTAAAGCCAGCGGGCGCGATGTTCGCGAAACGCATAGCTCTCATCGAACAGATAGACGCTATCCCATTGCGACCCCTGAGCTTTGTGAACAGTCAGGGCGTAGCCGTAGTCGAATTCGTCGGATTCACGGCGCAATGCATAGGGGATTTCGTCCTCGCCGTCGGCGAAGAATTGCGGAATGACGCCGACGCGCTGCGCCTTGGCGCCGGGCGCGTCCTCAGGCGCAACCGACAGACGCACCTTGCCGCGCCGCACGGTTCCGGTGCGGGCGACCCGAAAAATCGCGCCGTTGAGCAGGCCCTTCTTGCGGTTGTTGCGCAGGCAGACCAGCTTTTCGCCGACCTGCGGCAGGTCGCCGGAAAAGCCATTGAGTTCGCGCAGGCGACGGTTGTAGGCGCGGCGCGTGCGGTTGAGGCCGACCAGCACCTGGTCCGCCGCCTTGACCTCGTCCGTATCGACCTGATCCCGGCCGATCACCTTGGCGCCGCCGTAGTCGCCGCGCTCGATCCGTCGTCCTTCCCTGATGTCCATGGAAAGCCGGACGATCGGATTGTCGGCCGCCTGCCGGTGGACCTCGGTCAGCATGACGTCCGGCTCCGCCTCGGTGAAAAAGCCGCCGCCCTTGACCGGCGGAAGCTGGGCGGGATCGCCGAGCACCAGCACCTTCTTGCCGAAGGACAGGAGATCGCGGCCGAGTTCCTCGTCGACCATGGAGCATTCGTCGATCACGATCAGGCTGGCGGCGGCGGCGGGCGCGTCTTCGTTCAGCTCGAACGACGGCTCCTCGGATTCGACCTCCTTCGGCCGGTAGATCATTGAATGAATGGTGCGCGCATCTGTGCAGCCCTTGGAGCGCATGACCAGCGCCGCCTTGCCGGTGAAGGCGCCGAAGGCGGTTTCGCCGTCGACGCTCTCGGCGAGATGCCGGGCGAGCGTCGTCTTGCCGGTTCCTGCGAAGCCGAACAGGCGAAAGACCTGCGGAGCCTTGGCCTCGGCCAGCCAGGTGGCGACCGCCCCGAGCGCACGGTCCTGTTCAGGCGTCCAGTTCATGGGTTCATCTAGCACCGGCCGATTGAGTCGCGCGAGGCGGCAATCCTGCGACCCGGCTTTCTTGCAATTTGGGCAGGCCTGTTTATCAACGCCCCTGTCATGCGGAACGAGAGACAGGAACGCGCCGGCCGATCCCGCGCGCGCCGGACAGCGGAGCAGGCCCGATCCGTCGGGGCGGCGGCCGCGCCGCGCGAGAGCGCGGGCGCCGAAGCGCCGGCGGCGCCTCTCGGCCATCTCGACAACGTGCTGGGCTACGTGCTGCGGCGCGCCCAGGTCGCCGTCTTCAATGATTTCCGACGGACGTTTGCAGGCTACGACCTGCGACCGACGCAATATGCCGTGCTCTCGATCCTGGCCGAGCATCCCGGCATGCGGCAGGGCGACGTTTCCGCCGCGCTCGGCATCAAGCGCACCAATTTCGTCGCCGTCCTGGACGAACTCGAACGGCGCGGGCTCGCCCGCCGCAAGGCGGTGGCCGCCGACCGGCGGTCTCGCGCGCTCCATCTCACACCCGAGGGCGAGAAGCTGGCGGCGGAAGTGCGCCGTCTGCAGGACGAGCACGAGGTGCGGCTCGCCGCCCTGCTGCCGGAGGGCGAACGCGACCGGTTGATCGACCTCCTGCGCCAGCTGACGCAGGGGATCGGCGCAAGCGCGGACGAGGACTAGGCCGCATGCGGCTTTCGATCGCGATCCCGATCTACAATTTCGCCGATTTCATCGTCGAGACACTCGATTCCATCGTCGCGCAGGATGGCGCGGGCGAGGTCGAGATCGTCGTGGTCGACGGCGCCTCGACCGACGCCACGCCGCAGGTGATAGCGGATTATCAGACGCGCCATCCGGCTGTGCGCTACGAGCGCCTGGCTGCCAAGGGCGGCATCGACCGCGACATGGCGACCGCCTTTTCGCTGACGACAGGCGAATATTGCTGGCTGTTCTCCGGCGACGACATCATGCGAGAAGGCGCCTTGCGCCGTGCGTTGCAGGAGATCGAAAGCGGCTGCGATGTCTATCTGTCGCAGCACATGGAATTCCTGAGCAACGGGCGCGGCTGGACGGAATGGCCGGTTCTGAATGGCGAGGGCGCGCGGACGTTCGAGCTTTCGAACGCGGCGGAGCGCGCGGCTTATTTTGCCAGCGCCGCCAACACCGAAGCTTTTTTCAGCTTCATGGGCGGCATGATCAACAAGCGCGCGAGCTGGAATCGTGTCGGCTTCCCCGAAGCCTTCGACCGCTCGTGCTGGGCGCATGCCGCGCGCCTGTTCCAACTCATGCCCAAGGGCCTGAAGCTGCGCTTCGTTCCCGAATGCTGGCAGGACCGCCGGCCAGACAATGACAGTTTCATGGGCGGCGGACTTGTGAAGCGGCTCGCCTTGTCGATCGACGGCTACAACAGGATCGCCGACACGTTCTTCGGCCACGACAGTATAGAGGCCTTTCACGTACGCCGCGTGGTGCGCGAGGAGATCGGCATCGGCTCGCTGATCATGGGCAAATTCGTCTGCGCGCTCGATCCCGAAATCGAAAGCCGCGCGACGCTCGATCGCCTCGCCGCCAAGATGTACGGCGACTTTTCCTGGAAGAACCTGCACGCGCGCTTTCTCTACGCCACGACATCGGCGGAGAAGATCAAGCGCTGGGACCCGGAATGGGCCGCCAAGGAGGAGAAGAAAGCGCTGATGCGCCGCGCGCAGCGGGCGACGCAGGCCTTGCGCTGACATGGGCCTTGCGCTGACATGGGCCTTGCGCTGACGTGGGCCCTCAGCCGCGACTAAACCAGCGGCGACGGATAGTGGTCATCTTGTCGCCCGCGCTGGGACGCTTCTTGCCGGCATTGAGCGTCGCCTCGGCGAGAAGCTCGCGCCAGACCGGCGTACGCGCGTAGGACCCCAGTACGTCCGACGTCAGTTTGCGGAACACGAAGCCCCCGAAGCCGTAATCCGCGCCCTCATAATGAAAATCCTCGACGCCTTCGCGCCAGCTCGGCGGGTCGACGAGCGCGCAGTCGCCGATCGCCGGCATGAGCCGCTCGCAAATGTCCTTTGTAGTGTAGAGCCGGTGGTCGACGATCGGCTTGTTGTCGCCGGGCTTCCAGCTTTCCTTGAAGTCGACGGTGAGCACCGCGAGCCCGCCGGGCTTCAGAAACTCGCTCATGAGCCGGAGGAACTGCTCGTCCTGCTCGACATGTTCCAGCACGGAGACGCTGAGCGCGAGATCGTAGGAGCCTAGACGAGCGTCCGGCGAAAGATAATATTCGAGCAGCGTCATGCCGTTGTCGTTGGGATCGATGGCGTCGACGCGATAACCTTGGGCCTTCAAGGCTTCCACCGCCGTGTCCTCGAACGAGCCGGCGGCGAGGATTCGCGGATTCTCGATCGTCTCCAGGTAGCGGTACGCGGTCTCGAGCGCAAAACCCTGCTGGATGTTGGCGCGCTCGATTTTGCGCGACATCATCTCCGGCGCGTATTTGTGGAGGTCGGCGATCGCCGCCGCATAGGCCGTGCGCGAGCGGTCGTCGAGGATCTTGTTGAAGCCGCGGCCATCCGGCGTCGCGGCGCGGATTTTGTCCAGCTCCAGAGCGCCTGTTATCGCGCGGTTCCATTCCGCGCCCGCGCGCTCCGGCGCGAGCGCGGCGCGCATTTCGCCCATCATCTGCGTCCCTTCGGCCGCGATGGCGGCGAGACTGCGATCCTCGACGAAGATCGAGGGGCTGACATGGAAGAAGTTGCGGAACATCGACGAGCGCGACAGCGCGAAGGGCCGACCCGAGGCGAGCGCGTAATCCGTGCAGCTCGAAACGCCGTGCGCGGGCGCGTCGTGATACAGGAAAGCGTTCATCGTATTGGCGGCGAGGAATTTCAGAATGCCGGCATTGTCGAAGAAGTCGTGGGTGACAACGAGTTCGACGCCGGGCTTCGTGATCGCCTTGTGGCAGGCCGCGATCACGCCGTCGACCATGGATTGCGGGATGACCTTGGGATCGTCGTGCAACGGCAGGTTGAGGCGGATGATCGCGCGGTCGAACTGCTCGTTCACCAGCTTGCACAGCCGGTCGAAACCCTTGGCCGGCGTCGCGAAGCCGAAGGAGCCGATGGTGAAGACGTCAGGCGCAGGCGGCAGTTGGGGCGCCGGCTCCGACACGAAGCGCGGCGCGCGCAGGATGCGCGGATTGCGCGGGATGAGGGTCGGATCGAGGCAGATCAGATATTCGAACGGATCGGTTTCGACGCTGTCGCCGCCCTTCTGGTCGACCTGATGCAGCAGACCGAAAATGCGCGCGCCGAGTTCCTTCAGCGGCGCATGCGTCGCCCAGGGCATGGTCATCGGGTGGTGATTGAAGAGGATTGCGTCGGGGCGATGCTGCGCGGCCGCCTGCCTCGCCTCGTCGAAGCTGCCGCATTCGGCGTAGGACCAGTCGATGTCGCCGCCCTTGCTCACGGTATCGAACAGACCGCGTCCGAACTGATAGACGCCGCAATGGCTGCCCTTGTGAGAGATCAGCAGGCCCTTCAACATCTCAGTCTCCATGCGATCCGCCGCGGCGGCGCGGCGGCCGTCATCTTCGCGATCGAACCGGCGCCGGACCTCGCGATGCGGCGCGCCGAGGCCGGTTCTGCCGGTCGCGTTTACTTGCGGCCGACGAGCCGATCCACGAATTGTCCCAGCTTGCCCTTGCCGGACGCCGACGCAAGGTCGTTGCGGACGAACACGTCATTCGGCTCGAGCCGGCGCCAGAGCTGATAGCCGACGCTCTTCATGTAGGACACGTAATCTTCGCTCTTGAACAGATTTTCGAGGATCACGACCTGCGGATTGAACTTGCCTGTCGAGAAGCCGCGCATGACGTTCAGTTCCCAGCCTTCGACGTCGACGGCGATCACGTCGACATGCGAAATACCGGGTTCGTGCTCGGCGAGGATCGTATCGAGCTTGCGCACCTTAACGCGCACGCTGCGCACGTTGGTCTTGTCCTTGATCGTCTCGTGCAGCTTGGCGAATTCGTCGCGGATGCCGAGCGAGGAAAAGCTCTCGAAGGAAACGTTTCCGCCGAGATAATCGATGCCCTGCGAGTCGACGACGAAGAATTCGGCATCATCCTGCTCGACGTCGCTGCAGGCGTATTCGAGCACGTCGTGGCCGGCCGCGCGGTGCGCGGCGCAGAAATCGGGGTTCGGCTCGATCGCTACGACTTTCCAGCCCTGGCGGCGGAAGCCGGCGCTGATCGACAGATAGTCGGGACGCGCAGCCCCGACCTCGATGAAAACGCCCTTGAAGGCAGGGTCGGGAAAGAAGGCGGACAAAACCTCCCGATCGACATCCTTTTCGGCCGACATTTCGTCAATCCCGCCTGTTGTTCGCTGGCTGCCTTATAGAGGCTGGCCCGCACAATGCCAATGGAAGCCGGGCGACACACGCGTCGCGCGGCGCGGCAATTTGCCCACCCCCCGAGTCGGGAAGATTCGATTTCAGACGATCTCGATCTCGGGGAACGGGAAGATCATCTTGCCGCCGTCGGCCAGGAACTTCTGTTCGCGCTGGAGGATGTTGTCCTTGAAGTGCCAAGGCAGCACCAGATAGTAATCCGGCTTCATCTTGAGCGCGTCGGCTTCCGAGACGATCGGAATATGCGAGCCGGGCGTGACATGGCCGAACTTGTCCGGGTTCACTTCCGCGATAGCTTCCACGAGGTCGGGACCGATTCCGCAATATTGCAGCACGACATTGCCCTTGGTCGAGGCGCCGTAGCCGACGATGCGCTTGCCGTCGTCGCGCAGCGCGCGCAGCAGGCGGCGCAGATCTTCGCGGTGACGGAAAACCCGCTCCTCGAATTCGCGGTAGGGACGCGGCGTCGCCAGCCCCATGCGCTCTTCCTGCGACAGCAGCCAGTCGATGACGGCGCGATTGGCCTTGCGCGTCGTGTTCTTGTGGCCGGCCGTGACGGCGAAAGAGCCGCCGTTGACGGCGTTCATCTGCACGTCCAGCACCTTCATATCGGCAGCGGCGAGAATTTTCTCGACGACCTGAAGCGAATAATACTCGACGTGCTCGTGGCAGATCGTGTCGTAGGAGGTCAGCCGCAGCATCGAGGGCATGTAGCTCTGCTCGAAGTGCCAGACGCCGTCCGGGGCGAGGCAATGCGCGATGTCGCGCGCGAAGGCGATCGGGTCCTCGAGATCGTAGAACATGGCGATCGAGGTGATGATCTTTGCGCGCTCCTTCGACACGCCGTCGAAATTCTTCGCGTTGAAGAAATCCGGCACGAGCTTGATGTCGTCGGGATAATACTGGCGGAACTTCGCGCCGGTCGGGTCGATGCCGATGCGATTGAGGGAAGCCGTCTGATAGGCCTTGAGCGAGGTCGCGTCGTTGGAGCCGATGTCGAGCACGGTATCGCCGGCCTTCAATTCGGCGAATTGCTCGAGCTTGCCGATCTTCTGCGTGAGATGGCGGACCATCGAGGCGTTGAGGCCGGAGCGGTAGCCATAGTTCTCGCCGTACATCTCGCTCGCCTCGTAGACATGGGCGAGCTGCAGGAGGCCGGAATCGGGGCACCATACGAGTTCGAGCGGACCGACGGTCACGGGAACGGAGGCGGAAGCCGGAAACACGCCAGTCAGGGCCTGATCGCCGAGCGAGAGGACCGACAGCAGGTTGGTGGAACCGCTAATCCGGCATTTTTCAATGCGCTTCATCATTTAGGGGGGGACTCCGATCAGCCCGGCGCAATGCGGCCGACTTGGCGCTTTGCTTTCAGATTTGGACGCGCTTTTAATGAGAAGGGCTCCCAAGTGTCAATTCCGCGCCGTTTTCCCGGGAGAAACAGGCCGATCTAGGCGCTGAGCCGGCGCGCGAGCCGCTGGCCGCGGCGATGGGTGGGCGCCTCCACCAACGCGTGGATCGCATAGGCGACCGCGACGGCGAGCACGATCGCAATCAGGATCGCCAAGTCGGCGTTGACCTGGAGCCGCATCAGCGCATGCAGCACGACATAACCGGCGACGCCGTGCACGACATAGAGCGGATAGGAGATGTCGCTGAGGAATTTCGTGATCCGCGTGCGGCGGAACCAGGCCTGCAGATACATCGAGGCCACGAAGACCGCGAGACCGGCGAAATAATATCCGAGATCGATTGGAAACGGCATGTGGCCAATGTATTGCGTGGAGGCAAACATCGCGCAGCAGGCCGCGATCGCCGCCGCTGCCTGGAGAAGCGTCAGCTTGCCACGGTGCAGCAGGTTGAGCGCGACGCCGCAGAACATGAAGACGAGGAAGACCGGATCGGTATCGAAGGAGGCGAGACGCCGGACGAAGCCTGGATAATCTTGGAAACGGGCCACTGCCTGGTCGACGGCGAGCCAGAACAGGAAAATGCCGACGGGGAACAGCCACAGGGTCCTACGCCCCTCGCGCATGTGATTCGCAGCCAATGCGCAGATTCCATAGAAGAACATCTCGATTTCGAGCGTCCACATGACGGAATCGATGCGGCGCGCATCGGCGATGGCTGAGAACGGCGGGAAATACTGGCTGGCCGCGTCGCGGAAGGTGAAGGGGACCTGCCCACCCATGAAATGGACGCCGATGACGACCGACAGGACCGTGACCGTGAGGCCCGCCCAGCAGGTCGGCCAGATGCGCCACAGGCGGCCGGCGATGAAGCCCTTGACGCTGTATTGGTCCAGCGAAAAGGGAATGACGAAGCCACTGATCGTGAAGAAGAGAGCGACGCCGAAGGGGCCGAGCCAAGCGAGCGGCACAAGCGTGGGCAGGACCGGCGGCGCAAAGGCGACATAAGGAACGCCGGTCAGAATGTCGACCATCGGCCCCATGGTCCAGTAGACATTGCCAAGATGCCCGAGAATGACTGCGAAGGCGGCGATGCCGCGCAGCGAGTTGGCGAATTCGATGCGGCTTGCCTTGGCGCTTTTCGGCGCAGTCGCCGCGGGCGCGACCTTGCCCGTTTCCAGCGTCGCGCTCATTCGATGCCCTTGCTGAAGCGGCGTGCGTAGCGCTGACCGATGCGATGCGTCGGCTGTTCGACAAAACGGTGAACAAGCCAGGCGAGACCGATCATGAAGGCGATGACGAAGGTCGTCGCGACATCCGAATTCCAACCGGCCCGCATCATTGCGTGCAGCATCACGTAACCCGCGACGCCATGAATGATGTAGATCGGATAGGAAATGTCGCTGAAAAATCGAAGGATTCGAACCCGGCCGAACCAGCGTTGCGCCGCCATGCAGGCGATGAAAACGGCGAGGCCCGCCGCGAAGAGGCTCGCGCTCGATTTCGCGGCCATATGGCCGTAGTTCTGGGTGAGTGCGAACAGGCTCCAGAACGCCGCAATAGCAACGACCGCACCTGGCAGGCCAAGCTTGCCACGCTGGTAGAGATTGAGCGCGACGCCGCAGAACATGAATGCGATATAAGGGGGATCGAGATCGAAATAGGTCAGGCGGCGCACGAGAACCGGATGGTCCGCCTGCGCATAGGCGACAATGAGATCGACCCCGGCCCAAAGAGCGAGAATGCCGACTGGATAGAGCCACAGCGTCCAGTGGCCATCGCGTAGGCGCGCCGCGGCGAAGGCGCAGACGATGTAGAAGAACATCTCGATTTCGAGCGTCCACATCACCGAGTCGATCTGCTGCGAATCCGCGATCGATGCAAAGGGCGGAAAGAAGTGGGTGATCGCGTCGCGGAAGGTGAAGGGCACGGCGCCGCCCATGATGTGCACGCCGATCAGAACGGATGCGACGGTGATCGACAAGCCGACCCAACACGTCGGCCAGATGCGCCACAGGCGTCCGATGAGAAATCCCTTCACGCTGTAACGCTCGAGCGAATAGGGAATGACGAAGCCGCTGATGACGAAGAAAAGCGACACGCCCCAACTGCCGAGAGTGGATGGGACGATATAGGAAAAGGTCGAGGGCTTCGCGGGAACCCACGCTATGCCGGTGAGCCACTCGACCAGCTTCGGCCAATGCCAGAAAGTGTTCCCGAGATGGGCGAAGATGACCGACATGGCCGCGACGCCGCGCAGCGTGTTGGCGAATTCGATCCGAGCGGCCGTGGTCCCGCGACCCTGCGCCATACGCGCGGGCGCCGACAGGTCGGTCGCCGCCGCGGGCTCAACGCGCGCAGCCGCCGACGCGGCGGTATCGGATGGTCCAAGGGTCTTCAAGGCCGGGCTTCTATAGTCGTTCGCGCCGGGAACTCCAAACCATGCGAAGGCCCCGGGCGCGCGCGACGCCCTATTGCGCTGAAATGACGCGATCTGACGGTTTTTCTCCGTAGAGCTCCTGCACCAACCCGGCGCGATGGGCGAGCGCGGCGCGCTGGTTGATCGAACCCTTGTCCGTCACCTCGCCATGATCGATCGAGGGGTGCTCGTCGAGCACGATAACGCGGGCGACGCGGGTCGAGGAGCCCGTGGACTTCGACTGGAACAGCTTCAGCTTTTCGGCGAGCGCGGCGCGCAGGCCGACATGCGCGGCGAGCGTGGAGGGCTGGGCATCCGCGAGATCGGGGAAATTCGCGCGACAGCCGTCGGGATCGAGCAGCAGGATGGCCGCGATCTGCTCGCGGTCGTGGCCGGCGATGACGGCGTCGCGCAGGAAGGGCGCGAAGGTCGAGATCATCGACATGCGCAGATTGCCGACACTGACCCAGGTGCCGGTCATCAGCTTGAAGTCCTCGCTGACACGGCCGTCGAAGGCGAAGCCCTTCTGCGGATCTTCGGGATCGACGAAGCGGATGGCGTCGCCCATCTTGTAGAAGCCCTCCTCGTCGAAGGCGGCCGCCGTCGCCTCGGGCTGGCGCCAGTAGCCCGGCGTGATGTTGGGGCCGCGCACGCGCAATTCGAGCTTGCCGACGTTCGGGACGAGCTTGATCTCGCAGCCGGGCACGGGCGTGCCAATCATGCCGGCCTTCACCTCGCCGCGTGTGACGAAGGTGACGCTCGGGCCGGTTTCCGTGGCGCCGAGGCCGGTGACGATGCGGATTTTCTCGCCGATCGTCTCCCGGGCGAGGCGCTCCAGCGCGTCCCAGACGTGCTGCGGCAGGCTCGCGCCGGCGTACATGAAGAATTTCACGCGGCTGAAGAAGTTCTTGCGCAATTGCTCGTCCTCGCCGAGGCGATGCGCGAGCAGTTCGAAACCCTTCGGCACATTGAAATAGCAGGTCGGCGCGATCTCCTTGAGATTGCGGATCGTGGCGTCGAAGGCGCCGGGCGTCGGCTTGCCGTCGTCGATATAGAGCGCGCCGCCGGAATAGAGGGTGAGGTGGACGTTCTGGTTGGAGCCGAAGGTGTGGTTCCACGGCAGCCAGTCGACCAGGGTCTGCGGCTCGCGGATTTCCGCCATGGCGAAAGCAGCCTGCGCAATGTCGGCGCAGATCATGCGCTGCGGGTTGATGACGCCCTTGGGCATGCCGGTCGACCCCGAGGTGAACAGGATTTTCGCAATCGTGTCGGGGCCGACCGCCGCATGGGCGGCGGCGACCTTTTCGGGCGCTTCGACATCGAGCGATTCGAAAGCCGTCGCTCCGAGGTCCGCGCCGCCGGTCAGCGTCACGATCTCGGCCTTCGGGGCCACTGCCTTGAACGCCTTGCCGTAGGCCGCGCCGTCGTCGGCGAAGATCAGGCCCGGCGTGAGCAGGTCGAGCACGTAGCGCAGCTTGCCGTAGTCGCTCGAGACCAGCGAATAGGCGGTCGAGATCGGCGCGACGGGCACGCCGACATGCATGCCGGCGACGAGCAACAGGAGATGCTCGATCGAATTGCCCGAGAGGATGGCGACCGGGCGATCCTGCGACAGCCCGCGCGCGAGAAGCGCGGCGGCGAGGCGCTCCATGCGGGCGACGAATTGCGCGTAGGTGAGTTTGCGCCATTCGCCGTCGGCGCCGCGCTGGGCGACGATGATCGCGTCGGGCGTTTTTTTCGCCCATTCGAGCAGCGGCGTGGTGATGGTGCGCGGCACGTCGCCGAGCGCGTGCGGGCTGCGCGCATAGATGATGCCGCTCTTGTGACGATCGATCTCGACATCCTGCGGTCCGAGTTCGACCGCGCGCTCCTTGATAGACATGGTCCCCTCCCGCAGCGCCTTCCTTATAGTTCCGGGCGCCGTCGCGATTTTTGTTATATTGTATAACTAAAATTGCCCGACGCAAGCTGCTCCGGGTTCTCGCGTGCAGCTTCCCGCTTTGCGGGCGCGCGTCAAATAGCTCGATGTGACCGAATGGACACAGCGCGGCGCGATTGGCTCCTCCTCCAAAAGTTCATATCGAAACCGCTTGACATTTTGTGCGGCGCACCATAATTTCCTCTTCATGCAACGAGCCTCCCTCGTTGCTAGCCCTCCTTGGGCGTTTCCTCCCTAGACTTGGGCCGCCGGCTTGCCGGTGGCCCTTTTTTCTTGCGCAATGCAGCAGCGCGGCCCGCGCGCTTGCCGACGGCGCTGCTTTTGGCGGATTGTTCGTGAGGAAACGAACAAGGACGCCCCATGCCCATCGACCCTGACTCCCAGAACCTCCTGGCTATGCTCAAGGCCGCCGGCCGACCGCCTCTGCACACGCTGAGCCCGCCGGAAGCCCGCGCCGCCTATCTCGCCGGTCGCGCCCTGCTCCAGCCCGACCTGCCCGAGGTCGCCGAAATTCGTGACCTCGCCGCGCCCGGCGCGCACGGTCCCATTCCGCTGCGGCTCTATCGCGGCAAGGGGCTCGGCGCCGGCCCTGCCCCCACGCTGATTTTCGCGCATGGCGGCGGCTGGGTGATCGGCGACCTCGACACGCACGATTACGTCTGCCGCAAGCTCGCCAACGACGCGCGCTGCGTGGTGGTCGCGATCGACTACCGGATGGGGCCGGAACACAAATTCCCGGCGGCGATAGAGGATTCGCTCGCGGCGGCCCAATTTATCGCCGACCAGGGCGCCGCGCTCGGAGTCGACACGAGCAAGATGGCGATCGGCGGCGACAGCGCGGGCGGCAATATTTCCGCCGTACTGGCGCTGATGGCGCGCGACGGCGTCGCGCCGAAGCTCGTCCATCAATTGCTGCTCTATCCGGCCGTCGACATGAAGATGGAGGCGCCTTCCTTCAGTCGCGTGCCCGACGATTATCCGCTGTCGCCGAAAATCGCGCGCTGGTTCCGCGATCACTATATGACCGGCGACCACGAGCATGGCGACTGGCGCGCCTCGCCGCTGCATGCGCCCTCGCACGAGGGCGTGGCGTCCGCCTTCATCCTGACCGCGCGCCACGATCCCCTATGCGACGAGGGTCGCGACTACGCGCACAAGCTGGAGGCCGCCGGCGTACGCGTCTGGCACCTCGACATGAACGACCAGCTGCACGGCTTCCTCACCTGGGGCAAGGTCGTGCGCGCCGCCGACGCCGCGCTGGACATGGCGGCGGCCTCGCTGCGCTACGCGTTTTCGACAGCGGGTTGACGCGCGCTCGTTAGAAGCAATCTCGTCCTCATTGCGAGGAGCTTATCTCGAAGTCGGATATATCGGACTTCGCAAAGTACGACGAAGCAATCCATCCCCGTATCTCGACCAACATCCGGAGATGGATTGCTTCGCTTTCAGACGAAGTCGGCAACAGCCGACTTCAGTCGGGCTCGCAATGACGGCCTCGGAACGATCATTTCAAAGGAAAACTCATGACCACCATCGCCTACCCCAAAGTCCAGCTCCTCATCGACGGCGAATGGACCGACGGCACGTCCGGCAAATCGCAGGACATTCTCAATCCCGCGACCGGCCAGTCGATCGGAACCGTGCCGCACGCGTCAAAGGCCGATCTCGACCGCGCGCTGGCGGCAGCGCAAAAGGGTTTCGATCAGTGGAAGAAGGTATCCGCCTTCGAGCGCTACAAGACGATGCGCAAGGTCGCCGAGATCATGCGGCAGCGCGCGCCCGAGACGGCGAAGATCATGTCGCTCGAACAGGGCAAGCCGGTCGGCGAGGCGCTGCTCGAAACCAATCTCGCGGCCGATCTCATCGACTGGTTCGCCGAGGAGGCGCGGCGCACGTACGGGCGCATCGTGCCGGCGCGCATGAGCAATATCGAACAGCTTGTGATCAAGGAGCCTGTCGGGCCGGTCGCGGCCTTCACGCCGTGGAATTTCCCGATCAACCAGGCGGTGCGCAAGGTGTCTGCCGCGATGGCGGCGGGATGTTCGATCATCGTGAAGGGGCCGGAGGACACGCCGGCCTCGTGCGCGGAACTGTTCCGCGCCTATGTCGACGGCGGCGTACCTGCGGGCGTCGTCAATCTCGTGTTCGGCGTGCCGCACGAGGTCTCGGAATACCTCATTCCGCATCCCGTCATCCGCAAGATCAGCTTCACCGGCTCGACCGTCGTCGGCAAGCATCTGGCCGCGCTCGCCGGCCAGCACATGAAGCGCGTGACGATGGAGCTCGGCGGCCATGCGCCGGCGATCGTGTTCGACGACGCCGATATCAAGGGCGCGGTGAGCATTCTGGCGACCAACAAGTTCCGCAACGCCGGCCAGGTCTGCGTCGCGCCGACGCGTTTTCTGGTGCAGGACGGCGTCTACGACGATTTTCTGGCGCAATTCGTCGAGACCGTGCGCGCGATCAAGGTCGGGCCCGGCATCGATCCCGACTCGAAGATGGGCGCGCTGGTCAGCCAGCGGCGCATCGATGCGATGGAAGGCTTCGTCGCCGACGCCACGCAGCGCGGCGCGAAAATCCAGACCGGCGGCAAGCGCATCGGCAATGAGGGCTTCTTCTTCGAGCCGACCGTGCTGACGGATGTGCCGGGCGACGCGCGTATTCTCAACGAGGAGCCGTTCGGCCCGCTCGCGCCGGTGGCGCGTTTCTCGAGCTACGAGGAAGTCGTGACCGAGGCCAATCGCCTGCCCTACGGGCTCGCCGCCTATGCCTATACCCGCTCCGCCAAGACAGCGGCCGCGCTGTCGCAGGATGTCGAGAGCGGCATGCTGTCGATCAACCATCACGGCCTGTCGCTGCCGGAAGTGCCGTTCGGCGGCATGAAAGATTCTGGCTATGGTTCGGAAGGCGGGCTGGAAGCGATCGAGGCTTATCTGAACACGAAATTCGTGACGCAGGCGAAGGTTTAGGCCAAGCTGGCGGCACCCGTCATTGCGAGGAGCGGAGCGACGAAGCAATCCAGAGCCGGGTTACGATTCTGGATTCGCTTCGCTCGCAATGACGCAGGAGATCGCTCATGATCGTCGTCCATCATCTCGAAAACTCCCGCTCGCAACGCATCCTCTGGCTGCTGGAGGAACTGGGCGAACCGTACGAGATCAAGCTTTACAAGCGCGATCCGAAGACGATGCGCGCGCCGTCGGAACTGCGCGCCATCCATCCGCTCGGCAAGTCGCCCGTTGTCACCGACGGCGACCGGACGGTCGCGGAATCCGGCGCGATCGTGGAATATCTGGTGGAGACCTACGGGAACGGACGGTTCGAGCCGCCCGCGGGGTCGGCCGACCGTCTGCGCTATCGCTACTTCCTGCATTTCGCGGAGGGCTCGATGATGCCGCCGCTGCTGATGAAGCTCGTCTTCTCGCGCCTGCCTGCCGGTGCGCCGGCGCTGGTGCGGCCCGTGGCGCGCGCCATCGCGGACAAGGCGCTGAAAACATTCGTGCAGCCGCAACTCGACCAGATCCTCAAATTCCTCGAAGGCGAACTCGCCAACCGCGACTGGTTCGCGGGCGACGCGATGAGCGCCGCCGATATCCAGATGAGCTTTCCGCTCGAAGGAGCGGCGGCGCGCGGCGGGCTCGACGGTCGCTATCCACGACTTACAGATTTTCTCGCCCGCATCCACGCGCGCCCCGCCTACCAGCGTGCGCTCGAGCGCGGCGGACCTTATGCGCTGCTGACATAAATTCAGGCTTTGGCGGCGGGCGCGAATAAGGTTAGGCTCCCGGCCGAGGCCGCGCGGCAGAGCACCGCGCGCCCGTTTCGGGAGTTGAAACGCATGACGCAATTGAGGTTTGCGGGCGCTGTCGCGCTCGCTGCGGGTATCGCCCTTTCGACCGGCGCTTTCGCCCAGAAGAAATATGATACCGGCGCCACGGACACAGAGATCAAGATCGGCCAGACCATTCCGCTCAGCGGCCCGGCGTCCGCCTATGGCGCAATCGGCAAGGTCCAGGCCGCCTATATCAGGATGGTCAATGAAAAGGGCGGCGTGAACGGCCGCAAGATCAACCTGATCCAGTACGACGACGCCTACAATCCGCCCAAGACCGTGGAACAGGTGCGCAAGCTCGTCGAAAGCGACGAGGTGCTGTCGACCTTCCAGCTCATCGGCACGCCGCCCAACGCCGCCGTCCAGAAATATCTGAACGACAAGAAGGTGCCGCAGCTCCTCGCCGCCACCGGCGCAACGCGCTTCACGGACCCGAAGAACTTCCCGTGGACGATCGCCTACAATCCCAACTACCAGTCGGAAGGTCACATCTACGCGCAATTCATCCTGAAGAACCATCCCGAACGCCAAGATCGCCATTCTCTACCAGAACGACGATCTTGGCCGGGATTACGTGAAGGGGCTGAAGGACGCGCTCGGGGCCAAGGCGTCGATGGTTATCGCCGAGGCGCCTTACGAATTGTCCGACCCGACGGTCGACGCCCAGATGGTCAAGCTGAAGGCTTCCGGGGCCGACCTCTTCTACAATATCACCACGCCCAAATTCGGCGCACAGGCGATCAAGAAGGCGGCGGAAATGGGCTGGAAGCCCGTGCACATCCTCGACATCAACGCGACGCCGGTGAGCCAGACGCTCGTGCCCGCAGGGCCTCGACAACGCCAAGGGCATCATTTCGGTGAACTACGGCAAGGACCCGCTCGATCCGCAATGGGCCGACGACGCCGGCATGAAGACGTACAAGGCCTTCATGGCCAAATATGCTTCGGCCGAGGACGTCAATAGCGGCATCTCGACCTACGGCTATTCGACCGCGCAGTTCCTTGGTACAGGTCCTGAAGCAGTGTGGCGACAATCTCACCCGCGCCAATATCATCAAGCAGGCGACCAATATCGGCGCGGATTTCCGGCCTGATCTCGCCCTGCCCGGCATGACGGCGTCCGGCGAGAAGGACGACTACCGCATCAACAAGCAGTTCCAGATGATGAAGTTCGACGGCAAGCGCTGGGTGCTGTTCGGACCGATCCTGACGGATACGTTCAAGGCGAAGTGATCGCCTTGACGACAGGCGAAGGCGCGCCGCCTACGGCGCGCCTTTGTTTTTTGCGCGTCACGCGGCCGGATCGACGATGAATTCGCCTTCGATCGCCGCCAGCCCTTCGGGCGCGGCGAGCGTCTGGCCATAGGCCGGGCGATCGCCCTCGAAAATGATCCCGCTCATCAATTCGTCCGCGCCCATCACGGCCGCCATGGCCGCCTTGCGGTCGGACGTCGTCTCGATCGCGTTGCGCTTGATCGCCTTCTTCCAGTCCATCTCTTCCGGCCGGAAGGTGATGCAGGGCGATAGAACCTCCACGAAGCTGAAGCCCGGATGTTTCATCGCCGCGACGAGAATGTCGGCCAGCGGCTTCACATCCAGCGCAAAGCCGCGCGCGACGAAATTGGCGCCGGCGGCGAGCGCGATCGCGACCGGCGAGAACGGGCTCACCCCGACGCCGCCCGGGGCGATGTCGCTATCCCAGTCGGCTTCGGTCGTCGGCGAGGGCTGGCCCTTGGTCATGCCGTAGACGCGATTGTCCATCACGATGTAGGTGAGGTTCACGTTGCGACGGCAGGCGTGCATGAAATGATTGCCGCCGATCGAATAGCCGTCGCCGTCGCCGCCGACCACGACGACTTCGAGTTCAGGTCGCGCGAGCTTGAGGCCCGTCGCGACCGGCAGCGCGCGACCATGCACGCCGTGGAAGCCATAGGCGCTGGTATAGGCCGGCAGGCGCGACGAACAGCCGATGCCCGACACCAATGCGACCTCGTGTGGCGGTCGGCCGTTGGCGGCGAGCGCGCGCTGCAGCGCCTGCAGCACGCCGAAATCGCCGCAGCCCGGACACCAGATGGGTTCGACGCCGGATTTGAAATCCTTGAGCGTCAGGTCGGCGCGATGGCAGGCGGCTTCTTCGTGCAGATGAAGTTCCATGTCGACCTCACGCGATATGGGCGGCGATTTCGCCGGGACGGAAGGGGGCGGGACCGGGCCTCGCCAGGCTCTCGGCCTCCGCCGGCAGGGCCTTGGCGCCGAGCAGATGGCGATAGAGCTGGCCGGTGTGGTTCTGCTCGACCACGATCACGCGGCGCGCGCCCTTGATCGCTTCCGCAATCTGCTCTTTCGGGATCGGCGCGATGAGGCGCAGGCCGACGACCTTGATCGCCACGCCCTGCTCCCGCAGGCGGCGCGCGGCCTCCTTGACGGGACCGACGCTCGAACCGAAGGCGATGATGACCGTCTCGCCCTCGCCCGTCGCCTCGCCCCAGATGTCGCCGTAATCGTGATTCTCGAGCTTGTCGCGGCGCTTGTTCAGGCCCGCGACATGGAAGCGCGCGGCATTGGAGGGGTGGCCGAATTCATCGTGGCTCAGACCTTCCGCCACCCATTGCCGGCCCTCGACGCCGGGCGCGGGCATGGGCGAGACATTGTCCGCCGTCGGCTGGTAGCGGCGGAAATCGGCGCCGCTCTTGTCGCTTTCCATCGCGCGCGTCATCGGTTCGGCGCGGCGGGTCGGCTCGTCGATGATGGTTTGCGTCTGGCCGAGCGATTGATCGGAAAGAACGAAGACCGGCGTCTGCAGGCTTTCGGCGAGATGCACGGCGCGCTCCGTCGTCAGCGCGCAATCGGCGATCGACATGGGCGCGAGCACGATGCGCGGGGCGTCGCCATGCGTGCCGTAAAGCGCGAGATCGAGATCGCCCTGGTCGCTCTTGGTGGGGATGCCGGTCGAAGGCCCGACGCGCATGACGTCGACGATGACCAGCGGGATTTCAGCGGAAATCGCGAGGCCGATCGTCTCCACCTTGAGCGACAGGCCGGGGCCGGAGGTCACGGTCAAGGACGGCACGCCGCCGAAACTCGCGCCGACCGCCATGTTGATGGCGGCGATCTCGTCCTCGGCCAGCATGGCGCGGCCGCCGACGGCGCCCATGCGCGGCGCCAGCCATTCGGTGATCTCGGTCGCCGGCGTGATCGGATAGGCGGCGACGAAGCGCACGCCGCCGCGCAGCGCGCCGAGGCCAATCGCCTCGTTGCCGCTGCCGAACCAGCGGCGGCCAGGATGGCCGGGCTGCAATTTGATGTCGCTCTCGATTTGTCGCGCAGCGTCGGCGCCGGCCGCGACCGCCGCAAGGCTGGCGGCGATCGTCGCTTCGCCCTTGGCGCCGATGAGATCGCGGATCGATTGCTCGAGCGCCGCGCTGTCGATGCCGGCGAGCGCCGCCGCCGCACCGAGCGCGACCATGTTGCCGCGCCCCTTCACGTCGGACGCGAGTTTGGCGAGCGGAAAATCGACGAGGCGCGCACCAGTGGCGACGATTGTCTCTGCCGGCTTGCCGGCGGCGGGATCGGCGAGAACAATGCTGGCGGAATCCATCGGCAGTTCAGGGGCGAATTTGCCGACATTGTCCCAGTCGAGCGCGATCAGCACGTCGAACCGGTCGGGCTGGGCGTCGAGCGGCTCGACGCCGATCTCGACCAGGGCCGCAGCCTCGCCGCCGCGCACCTGCGCGCCCGACAGTTTCGTCATCAGCCCGTAATAGCCGGCGCGCGCCGCAGACTGCAGGAACGTACTGCCCGCAGTAATGGCGCCGGCGCCGCCGGAGCCCGCGAAACAAACAGCAATCGATGAACGCATGGCGTCTCTTCCACCCTCGTCTCCAAAATCCATGCCAATTCCTGAATGTGTTTCGCCTGATTCCAGATCAATGCGCGGGGGATATGTTC
>JAGRKN010000052.1:19345-20745 GCA_020442275.1 Rhodoblastus sp.
GTCGCGCTGTTCCTGCTGCTCGTCGTCTCGATCATCCTGATCCGCACGTCGCGGGCGCGCGGCGCGGAGGCCGGCGCCGCCGCCGAGCGCCAGCGCGAGATGGACGACAAGATGGCGGAGCTGAACCGAGCGAGCGCCGAGCTTGCCGGGCGCATGCAGACGGTCGCCGAAGTCCTGGGGTCGCGCCAGTCGGATCTCGCCAGGCTCGTGACGGAGCGGCTCGACAATGTTCAGCACCGCGTCGGCCAGGGGCTGGAGCAGGCCGCGCGCGCGCAGGGCGAGAATCTCGGCAAGCTGAACGAGCGCCTCGCCGTGATCGACGCCGCGCAGACGCGGCTCAACGGCCTCGCGCAGGAAGTCGTGGGCTTGAAGGACATTCTCGCCAACAAGCAGGCGCGCGGCGCCTATGGGCAGGGACGCATGGAGGCGATCGTGCGCGACGGCCTGCCGCCGAGTTCCTACGATTTCCAGTGGACGCTGTCTTCGCGCACGCGGCCCGATTGCGTCATCCGCCTTCCCGGCGACGACCGCCTGCTGGCCGTCGACGCCAAGTTTCCACTCGAGGGATTTACGGCTTTTCGCGAGGCGCGCTCAGACGAGGATCGCGCGCGCGCCGCGCAGCGCGTGAAGGGCGATCTGCTGAAGCATGTGAAGGATATTTCGGAGAAATATCTGATCCCCGGCGAGACCCAGGATCTGGCCGTTCTCTTCGTGCCCTCGGAAGCCGTCTACGCCGATCTCGCCGAGCATTTCGAGGAGGTCGTGCAGAAGGCGCATCGCGCGCGCGTCATCATCGTCTCGCCCTCGCTGCTGATGATGGCGATCCAGGTGATGCAGGCGATCGTGCGCGACGCGCGCGTGCGCGAGCAGGCGCACATCATCCAGGACGAGGTGCGCAAGCTCGCCGACGACGTGCGCCGCCTGCGCGACCGCGTCGGCAAGCTCGACACGCATTTCCGGCAGGCGCAGGACGACGTGACGGCGATCACGACCTCGACCGACAAGATCGCCAAGC
Organism: Rhodoblastus sp.; assembly: GCA_020442275.1. Taxonomy (GTDB): domain Bacteria; phylum Pseudomonadota; class Alphaproteobacteria; order Rhizobiales; family Beijerinckiaceae; genus JAJXWB01. Next base: position 20,361 of record JAGRKN010000052.1, read on the forward strand.
GCGGCGACCGGATCGACCAGATGGATTTCGCGCAGACGCAGGCGCTGCCGGCGCAGCGCGATCTCTTGGGCGGCGCCTCGCGCACGGCGGCGGAGTGATGCGCGGCGGCATCCAACCGTCATGGCCGGGCTCGTCCCGGCCATCCACGCCAACTCGCGGCGAAGTATTTTCACAAGAAGTATGACGGCCCTGCGCTGCGGCGCCGGCGCGGCGTGGATGCCCGGCACAAGGCCGGGCATGACGGAGCGGCATTCCTACACAGCCGCCTCCCGCCGTTTGGCGTTTTCCGCCGCCCGTTTTCTGCTAGGGAAAGGCAAAGACGGGAGGCGCCCTTGAATTTCGACCTCAGCGAAGACCGCGTCGCGATCCGCGACATGGCGCTCGA
>JAGRKN010000053.1 GCA_020442275.1 Rhodoblastus sp.
CCGCCACGCCCGCGTTCCGCGACCTGCGGCCGTCGGCGCGCAAAACGGCGCCGTCGGCCGGTCGCCCCGCCGCTTCGGGTGCGGCTCTATAGCAATGTGCAACCGCCCGCGCAGCAAAAAAATGTCACGTCCGCCCGGCTAACCTATATCTTCGGGCGGAATCATCCCCGACAGCCCGGAAGACCCTCCCGCTCATGAACGCACCCGCCCGACAGAACCCGTTTTTCGAAGACTGGACCGGCCCGTTCGAACTGCCGCCGTTCGAGCGCATCCGGACGGAGGATTTCAAGCCGGCCTACGAGCGCGCAATGGCCGAACACGATTCCGAGATCGCGGCCATCGTCGCCGATTCCGCGCCGCCGAGCTTCGACAATACGATTGTCGCGCTGGAGCGCGCAGGCGCGGCCATGAACCGGGTCGGCGCCGTCTTCTGGAACCTGACCGGCACCGAATCGACGGCCGAGCTGCAGGCGATCGAGCGCGAGCTGGCGCCCCGGCTCGCCGACCATTATTCGGCGATCGGCCTCAACGAGGCTCTCTTCCGCCGCGTGGCGGCCGTCTGGCAGCAGCGCGACTCGCTCGCGCTGACGCCGGAGCAGAAACGCGTGCTCGATCTGACCTACGACAGTTTCGTGCGCTCCGGCGTGCTGCTGCCGCCTGAGCAGAAGAAGCGCTACGCCGAGATCGCCAGCCGGCTGGCCACCCTCGGCGCCAATTTCGCGCAGAACATCCTGAAGGACGAAGCCGACTGGATGATGCTGCTGGAGGAAAGCGACCTCGACGGCCTCTCGCCGACGCTGCGCGACGCCGCCGCGCGCGCCGCCGCCGACCGAGGCCACCCCGGCAAATATGCGATCACGCTGGCGCGTTCGAGCGTCGAACAGTTTCTGACCTATTCCGCTCGCCGCGACCTGCGTGAAAAAGCCTTCGCCGCCTGGATCGCGCGCGGCGAGCACGACGGCGCCAACGACAATCGCCCGATCGCCGCCGAAACGCTGCGCCTGCGCGACGAGAGCGCGCGCATGCTCGGCTATCCCAGCTATGCGCATTTCAAGCTCGCCGACCAGATGGCGAAGACGCCCGAAAACGTACGCGCGCTACTGGAAAAGGTCTGGACGCCGGCCAAGGCGGCGGCGGCGCGCGACCGCGACGAGTTGCAGAAACTGGTTGCGGCAGAGGGCGGCAATTTCGCCATCGCCGCGCACGACTGGCGCTACTATGCCGAGAAGCTGCGCAAGGCGAATTACGATATCGACGAGACGGAAATTCGCCCCTATCTCGACCTCGACGCCGTAATCCGCGCTGCCTTCGACGTTGCGCATGACTTGTTCGGACTGACCTTCACCGAGCGCGCCGATCTCGCGCTCTACAATCCGGAAGCGCGCGCCTTCGATGTCACCGACGCGAAGGGCGAGCATGTCGCTCTGTTCATCGGCGATTATTTCGCGCGGCGCACCAAGCGCGGCGGCGCGTGGATGTCGGGTTTTCGGACGCAGTCGAAGCTCGACGGAAAGAACGTGCGGCCGATCGTCGTCAACGTGCTCAACTGCTCTAAGGGCGCCGAGGGACAGAAGACGCTTATCACGCTCGGCGACGCCAAGACGCTGTTCCACGAATTCGGCCACGCGCTGCACGGCATGCTGACCGACGTCACCTATCCCTCTGTCGCCGGCACCAACGTGCCGCGCGACTTCGTGGAATTTCCCTCGCAGGTCTACGAGCACTGGCTGCTGCAACCGCAAGTGCTCGCGCGGTTCGCGCGCCATGCCGAGACGGGCGCGCCTATCCCGAACGATCTCGTCGAGCGCATCCGCGCTTCGGAAAAATTCAACGTCGGCTGGGGCCAGGTCGAATATTGTTCCTCCGCGCTGGTCGATCTCGACCTGCATCTGATGTCGCCGCCCGAAAATTTCGACATCGTCGCCTTCGAGCGCGACGAACTGGAAAAGATCGGCATGCCGAAAGAGATCGTCATGCGCCACCGCACGCCGCATTTCGCGCATGTGTTTTCGGGCTCGGGCTATTCGGCCGGCTATTACTCTTATCTGTGGTCGGCCGTGCTCGACCGCGACGGCTTCGCCGCATTCGAGGAGGCAGGCGACGTGTTCGATCCCGCCATAGCGCGGCGGCTGAGGGACGCCTTCGCCGCCGGCAACAGCGCCGCGCCGGAGGAGACATATCGTGCGTTCCGCGGTCGCGATCCCGACACGCGCGCGCTCCTGAAGGCGCAGGGTTTCGCGTGAGGATCGTGCCTTTTCAACCGTCATGCCCGGACTCGTCCCGGGCATCCTCGCCGGCCCGCAGCCCCACGGAGGCGCCATTGCCGGCGTACTCTCCCGTGCTTCCATTCAGTTCTGAAACGGCCTTGCGTGGATGGCCGGGACAAGCCCGGCCATGACGGCTCTGAACATTTCACGTCGTCTGTTTTCAGGCGGCTTAGCTGCCTCCATCGTCGCCCTGCCCGCGCGTGCGCAGATCGGCGGCGACGGCTTCAAGATTCTTGAGGCGCGCAAGACGAGCCTGAAGCTTTCGCCCGCCGGCGCGACGGCCGGTTTCGGCTACGATGGTTCGGTACCCGGCCCGCTGTTGCGAGCAAAACAGGGCGAGGAGGTCAAGGTCCGGCTCGTCAACAAGCTGGAACAGCCGACAAGCCTGCATTGGCAAGGACTGATCGGCGACAACGCCAATGACGGCGTCGCGGGCCTGACACAAAAGCCCGTGGCGCCGGGCGAGAGCTTCGACTATCGCTTCAAGGCGACCGCGCCCGGGACCTATTTCTACAAGCCCGCGATCCAGCTCCACAATGTCGAACAGATTTCGCGGGGGCTCGCCGGCGTTCTGATCGTGGACGAGGCCGAACCGCCGGAGGTCGACCGCGATCTCGTGATCGTGCTGCAGGACTGGAAGCTCGACGCCAAAGGCGCGCTGAGCGAGCCTTTCGGCGAACCTGGCGCCGGGCGTGTGGGACCGCTGCTGACCGCGAATCTTGCGCCTGCGCCGCTCACCGAGACCGCGCCGCCCGGCGGGCGCGTACGCCTTCGCATCGTCAACGCCTGCACAGCCCGCATGGCGGTCGCGATTTTCGACGGCGGCGCGCCGCGATGCATCGCCATCGACGGGCAGGCCTGCGACCCCTTCCAACTCGTGCGCAACACGGCCCCCATGGCGCCGGGCGCGCGGTTCGAGTTCGTCTACGACCTGCAGGCTGGCGACGCACCCAACCTCACGCTCGGCTTGTGGGCCGGACAGGACAAGCCGCGTCTGCCCGTCTTTGCGCTCAAGACCAAGGGCGAAAAAGCGAAGCAGCGCGCCGCTTTCACGACCTTGCCGGTCAATCCGCGCCTGCCGCCGGAAATCAGGCTCGGCGAAGCCAAGAAGCTCGAACTCGCATTGCAGCCGCCCAAGACTCCCGGCGGCCAATGGACATTCAACGGCGCGCCGCAATCCTATGCAGGCAAGCCGCTGTTTTCGGTCAAGCGCGGCACGCCCGTATCGATCGGCTTCGCCAACAAATCGGACGCGGCAATCTCCATGCATGTGCATGGCCATTGCATGCGGCTGCTGCACGATCTCGACGACGGCTGGGAGCCCTATTGGCGCAATTCGGTCATCGTCGCCAAGGGTGCGACCAAGCATGTCGCCTTTCTGGCGGATACGCCCGGCAAATGGGCGTTGCGTTCGGATGTCGCCGATCAGGAGGCCGCGGGGCTCGCCGCCTGGTTCGAAGTGACGTGAGGAAAAAGTAACCGAATGGCGACGCTTGCGCCGTCTAATGGCGGCGCTCAACCTTCCGGCGCCGCCGCATGTCCCGCCTCTTCGCCCGCTTGCTCCTGTCGCCGGTCGCGGTCGTCCTGATCGCGCTCGCCACGCGCGCGATCCTCGACAAGATGCTGGCGCTGCAGCCGGACATGGCGCTCGTCGCCTATCTCGCGCAGGCGCAATCGCTGTTCGAGTTGACCGCGGCCGTGGCGCTCGCCGGCATTGGGCCGGGGGTCGTCGTCTTTGCCGCGCGACGCGACACGGATGACCACATCCTGATGCGCGACGCGCTCGCCTGGGGCATGGCGGTTTCCGCCTGCGCGGCGGTCGCGCTGATCGCACTGACGCCGGCGCTGAACACATTGCTCGGGCGCGAGATCGCGCCGGCCGGCGCCGTCGGCGCGCTGGCGGTCGCGGGCGGCCTCATGTTCACCGTTCTCGGCCTTTTCAACAGCCTGTGGCAGGGCCGGCTCGAGCGCGGCAAGATGATCGCGCTCAGCCTCGTCAGTTGGGCGCCGCTCGCGGTCGCGGTCTCCGGCCTCTTTCACGCGGTCGATGCGCGCTTCTATCTCTTGGCGCAATTCGGCTCGATCGCCGCGCTGGCGATCTGGCTGGCCGCGCCCGTCCTGCGTCGCGCATGGCGGCAGGCGGCAGACGCACCCTCGTGGCGCGCGTCGCCCTTGAAGCGCTATCTGCTCGCCGGCCTGTCCATCGGCATCATGAGTCCGGCGTCGATCATGTGGAGCCGTGCGCAACTCGCACACGGGCTGTCGTGGGACGAGGTCTCGCAATTGCAGGCCCTGTGGCGGTCGAGCGAATGGGTGACGGGCCTCGCCGGCAGCCTGATCGGCCTCGTCTATCTACCGCGCATGGCGGCCGCCGCCGATCGGCCGGCCTTCCTGCATCAGGTCGAGCGCACCTGGAAATTCTTGTGCCTTCCCGGCGCGGCCGCAATCGGGCTTCTTTGGGCGGCGCAGGGCTTCGTGATCCCGCTTCTCTACTCCGAAAAATTCGTCATGCCGGCAGCCGCCAGCGCGCTCTTCCTGTTCGGCGACGCCCTGCGGCTCGCGTCGTGGGTTCCGCTGCATGGATTGTTCGCGACGGAGCGGACCAAGGCGATCGCAATCGGCGAATGGCTGTCGCTGCCGCTGTTCGCCGCGCTGCTGACTGTGCTGGATGTGAAATCGCTGGTCGCGGCCGGCGCATGCTACGCGGCGACCTATGTCGTCTATCTCGCCTTCAACGTCTGGTGCATCTATCGCACGCCGGGTCGGTATCGCGAGGCGGCGGTGGACCGAGTCACCCCGCTCTCAAGAGCCTGACCGCCTCGTCGCGGCCGAAAATGTAAAGCAACAACCGCAGCGCCCTGCCCCGTTCGCTGGTGAGCGTCTCATCCTGTTCGAGAATGGCTTCCGCATCCTCGCGCGCGAGTTTGAGCAGCACGCCGTGCGCGGAGAGATCGGCGAGTTTGAAGCCCGGCAGGCCCGATTGGCGCGTACCGAGAATCTCGCCCTCGCCACGCAGGCGCAAATCTTCTTCCGCCAGCCGAAAGCCGTCATCGCTTTCGCGCAGGATGGAGAGCCGCGCCTTGGCCGTCTCGCCCAAGGGCCCCTTGTAGAGCAGGATGCAGGACGACTTCTGCGAGCCGCGCCCAACCCGACCGCGCAATTGATGCAATTGCGCGAGGCCGAAGCGTTCGGCGTGTTCGATGACGATGATGGTGGCTTCGGGCACGTCGACGCCGACCTCGATGACGGTGGTCGCCACCAGCACCTGCGTCTCGCCGCGCTGGAAAGCCAGCATGGCGGCGTCCTTGTCCTTGCCCTTCATCTGGCCGTGCACGAGGCCGACGCGCGCGCCGAAGCGCTTTTGCAGATCTTCGAAGCGTTCCTGCGCGGCGGCGACTTCGAGCTCCTCGTTTTCAGCGACCAGCGGACAGACCCAATAGGCGCGCGCGCCGGGGGCGATTGCACGCTGGATGCCCGCGATGACGTCGTCGATCCGCTCGAGCGGCACGGCGCGCGTGTCGATTTTCTGGCGCCCCGCCGGCTTTTCGGTGAGGTTCGAAACATCCATGTCTCCGAAATATGTGAGCACCAGCGTGCGCGGGATCGGCGTCGCGGTCATGACGAGCACGTCGACCGCCTCGCCCTTTTCGCCGAGCGCAAGACGCTGATGCACGCCGAAGCGATGCTGTTCGTCGACGATAGCCAGGCTGAGATCGCGGAAGGCGACATTGTCCTGCACCAGCGCGTGCGTGCCGACGACGATGTCGATGGCGCCGCTCGCCAGTCCCTCCAGCGTCGCGCGACGCTCCGCCGCCCTGTCGCGGCCAGTGAGCAGCGCTGCGCGCATTCCGGCGGCGCGCGCCATCGGCTCGATGCGCTCGAAATGCTGGCGCGCGAGAATTTCCGTCGGCGCCATCATGGCCGCCTGCCGGCCTGCTTCGACGGCGGTCGCCATCGCAAGCAGCGCGACGATGGTCTTGCCGGAGCCGACATCGCCCTGCAGCAGGCGCAGCATGCGCTTGTCGCTCGCCAAGTCCGCGCGAATGTCCGCAAGTGCGGCGCGCTGCGCGTTGGTGAGCGAATAGGGCAATGCGCCTTCGATCGCGCCGGAAATGCGTCCATCTCCTGTCGTCGGCCGCCCGCGCAATCGCCGCATTTTCGCGCGCACGAGGCGCAGGGCGAGTTGCTGTGACAGCAATTCGTCATAGGCGAGACGTTTTCGCGCGAGCGTGTCGGGCGAGAGGTCCATCGGACTCACCGGAGAATGCAGCGTGCGCATCGCCGGCGCGAAGGCCGGCCATTGCTCGCGGCGCAGGAGCGTCGCATCGAGCCATTCCGGCGCGTCGGGCAGTTTCGCCAGCGCGGCGTCGATTGCCTTGGCGACATTGCGCTGATGCAGGCCTTCGGTCAGGCCATAGGTCGGCTCGCGTTCCTTCAACGCCTTCAGCGCGGCGGCGTCGAGCACGCGCGGATGGACGATCTGGCGATGGCCGTTCCACAATTTCAGATCGCCGGAGAACCACCTGATTTCACCGACAGGCAGCGCGCGCAGAACCCAATCGAAATTGTTGCGGAAGAAGACGAGCAGGACGTCGTCGCCGTTATCGTCCTCGACCAGCACATTGAGCGGCGCATTGGAATACTTGCGCGGGATGCGATGTTCGGCGACGCGGGCGGCGATCACCACATGCGCGTCCAGCGGCGCCTCGCGGATTGTCGGGCTCAACCGGTTGTCGACGACGCCGGTCGGCAGGTGGAACAGGAGGTCGAGCACACGCGCCTCGTCCTGACCGAGCAGCCGGTCGAACAGCTTTGCCGTCTTCGGTCCAACGCCCGGCAGGGCGGCGACGCTGGAAAAGAGCGGATCGAGCAGCGAGGGGCGCATGGGCCTATTTGGACCGCGCGCCTCAAGGCTCGCAAGTAGGCGGCTGGAATGCGAGCCTTGGGGCGCGCGGTCCATGACAATTCCCTTCGGCGCCGCTATATAGCCGGCCTCAGCCGGCCAGCGCCGCCCCGGAGCCTTCCATGACCGCCGACGACCTCGACACCCGCCGCCGCGCCATCAAAATCCGCGCCTGGCGCCGCGGCATGCGCGAGATGGACATTCTGATCGGCGGTTTTGTCGACGCACGCCTAGATACTTTGAGCGAAGCGGAAATTTCCGACCTCGAGCGCCTGATGGACGTCGAGGACCAAAAGGCCTTTTCCTGGCTGTGCGGGACGGAAGAGCCGGAACCCGGCCACGACACGCCGCTGTTCCGGCAGATCAAGCAGTTCCACAGCCATTCCGGGCCGGTGAACGTCTAGGCGTCGAAATTACATGGCCAACGATCTCCAACGCGCGCTCAAGGAACTCGAGCGCGGCGGCAAAGTCCTCCTGTCGCGCACGCCCGACGGTTTCGACGCCTTCGTCGTCGCCGATTTTGCACGCGCGCTCGCGGCCAAGGCGGAGGGCCGCGCGGTGGCGCTCGTGCATGTGGCGCGCGACGGCCAGCGCTCGCGCGCCTTTCAGGACGCGTTCGCCTTCGCCGCGCCGGATATCGAAATTCTCGATTTCCCCTCCTGGGACTGCCAGCCCTACGACCGGGTCTCGCCCAACGCAGCGATAAGCGCGCGAAGGATGACGGCGCTGTCGCGGCTCGCGCGCTCCGGCGGATCGGAGGAGCGGCCGCGTATTCTCTGCACGACGGTGAACGCGCTCGTGCAGCGCGTCGCGCCGATCAAGACAATGGCAACCGATACGTTCTCGGCCGCGCCCGGCAATGTCGTGAAGACCGACGATCTGATCCGTTGGCTGGAGATCAACGGCTTCCTGCGGTCGAGCACGGTGCGCGAGACCGGCGAATACGCGATGCGCGGCGGCATCGTCGATCTTTTCGCGCCCGGCATGCCCGCGCCGATCCGACTCGATTTCTTCGGAGATACGCTGGAGACGATCCGGCCTTTCGACCCCGAGACGCAGCGCTCGACCGGTCAGCTTCGCGCACTCGATCTCGTGCCGATGAGCGAGGTGCAACTCACCACCGACACGATGCGTCGGTTCCGCCAGGCCTATCTCGCGCAATTCGGCGCGGAGACGCGCGGCGACACGCTTTACGAAGCCGTCAGCGAAGGCCGTCGCCATCCCGGTATGGAGCATTGGCTGCCGCTGTTCCACGAGCAGATGGACACTCTGTTCGATTATGTCGCGGGCGCGCCGCTCGTGCTCGATCCGCTTGCCGAGGACGCAGCCGCCGAGCGCCTGTCGCAGGCGCAGGATTATTACGACGCGCGCAAGGAGTCTTACGATTCCGATCCGGCGAACGCGAACTACAAGCCGCTGAAGCCGGACGCGCTCTACCTGAAGCCGGACGAGTTTCGCACGCGCCTCGACGCTGCGCCGCTCGCGCGCGTCTCGCCTTTCGCGGTTCCGGATTCGCCTCACGGCATGACCGTCGATCTCGGCGCGGGCGTCGGCCGTTCCTTCGCGCCGGAGCGCGCGGACGAGAACGCCAATGTGTTCGAGGCCGCCGTGAAGCACATCGAAGTGCTGCGCGAGAGCGGCAAGCGCGTGATCCTCGCCGGCTGGTCGGACGGTTCGCGCGAACGTTTGGGCCATGTGCTGCAGGAGCATGGGCTCAAGAAGATCGAGCCCGTCTCCTCGCTTGCTCAGACAATCGGCCTCAAAGGCGTCGCGCTCGCCGTCATCGGCCTCGAACAGGGCTTTGTCGCCGGCGATCTCGCCGTGATCGGCGAACAGGACATTCTGGGCG
>JAGRKN010000320.1 GCA_020442275.1 Rhodoblastus sp.
GCAGGCCCATGGCCATGCCCCACTTTTCCATGGGCGTGTCGACCTCGCGCGGGGTGGCCCCTTCCATCACCATGCGCTCGGCCTCGCGGCCGTAGGGCTCCATCATGCGGTTGCCGACGAAGCCGTAGCAGATTTTCACCAGCACCGGCGTCTTCTTGAGCGGTTTCGCCAGTTCCACGGAGGTGCGGATCGTTTCCGCGCTGGAGTGCGGCGTACGCACGATCTCGAGCAGCGGCATGACGTTGGCCGGCGAGAAGAAGTGCAGGCCGATCACGTCCTGCGGACGCTTGGTCGCTTCGCCGATCTTCTCGACATCGAGCGTTGACGTGTTGGTCGCCAGCACACAGCCGGGCTTGGCCACCTTGTCGAGCTCGGCGAAGATCTTTTGCTTCAGCTCCATGTTCTCGAACACAGCTTCGATGATCACGTCGGCCTCGGAGAGATCCGCGTAATTGGTCGTGCCCTTGATGAGGCCCATGCGCTTGGCCTTGTCCTCAGGGCTGAGGCGGCCGCGTTTGACCATGGAATCATAGGTGCCTTCGAGAACGCTCAAGCCCCGCTTCAGCGCCTCGTCGCTGGTGTCGAGCACGGTGACAGGAATGCCGGCGTTGGCGAAGCAGATGGCGATGCCGCCGCCCATCGTGCCCGCGCCGACGATGCCGGCCTTGGCGATGACGCGCGGCTTGGTGTCGGCGGGGATGTCGGTGACTTTGCGGGTCGCGCGCTCCGCAAAGAACACGTGGATCGCGCCCTTGCTCTCCGGCGTCAGCTTGGATTCGTTGCCGAGCTTCTCCTCCACCAGAAGACCCTCGTTCAGCGGCTTTTCCGTCGCCGTGCGGATCGACTTCACCGCCGTCTGCGCGGCGATGCGGTTCGGGTAGAGCTTCTTGGCGGTGGCCTCAGCGGCGGCGAAGATTTCCGGCGTCGCGGTTTCCGGGGCGACCTTCATCTCGCTGGTGCGGCGCGGGCCCTTGCCGGCCGCGACCAATTCCTTGGCGTATTCGACGGCCGCCGCGTTGACGTCGCCGTCGGCGATCTTATCGATTGCGCCGTATTCGAGCGCGGTCTTGGCGTCGACCATCTTGGTCGAGATGATCATGTCGAGCGCCTTTTCGGCGCCGATCAGGCGCGGCAGGCGCTGCGTGCCGCCGGCGCCGGGGATGATGCCGAGATTGACTTCCGGGAAGCCGATGCGCGTGCGGGAATTGGCGATGCGGTAGTGGCAGGCGAGCGTGATCTCGTAGCCGCCGCCGAGCGAGGTGCCGAACAGCGCGGCCACGACCGGCACGTTCTGGTTTTCGAGACGCGCGAAGAGATGGCGATATTCGGCCTCCTTCGGGGGGCCTGAAAATTCGCCGATGTCGGCGCCCGAGAAGAAGGTCGAGCCTTTGCAGGCGAGCACGATGGCCTTGACGCCGGAGAGCTTCTCTACCTCGTCGAGCGCAGCTTCGAGGCCGGAGCGGACGGCGGCGGTGATGGTGTTGACCGGCGGGGCGTCCACCGTGACGACGGCCACGCCGTCCTGCAGTTTCACGTCGTAGATCTTGTTCGACATATCTGCCTCCCTGCCGTCTCCCCAGACGGCTATCGATTGCGAAGCCGGTGGTCGCCGGCCGTCCGGGACGCTGCATAGCATATTTTGTTATATTGTATAACTATTTTTCGAAGGGACGTCGCCAATTTTCACGCTGGCCAGAGCGACGCGAAGGGCCGGGACCTTGACCTCGACTCTGCGGCTGGATCCCACATCGGCCTTCCGCGGTCTGCAATAAGTTCTTCGGCGCTTCGCTGGCAGGAGACGTTGCCCGCTATCGGCCTTATCATGGTCGAATGCTTTCATTTCGATCGTCGCATCTGTGGCCGGGCGTTCCGCTCGCGCTACTCTCTGCCATCCTGTTTGGAGCGTCCACGCCGTTCTCGAAGCTGCTGCTCGGCTCGGTCGAACCGCAGATGCTGGCCGGAGTCCTCTATCTTGGCGCAGGCTTCGGGCTGGCGCTCGTGCATGTCAGCCGGGCGCTCCTCGGCATGGAGGCGCCCGAAGCGCCGCTGCGCGGCCGCGATCTGCCGTGGCTAGCAGCCGCCGTAGCCTTCGGTGGTATCGCCGGGCCCCTGCTGCTAATGCTGGGCCTTGCCCGCACGTCGGCTGCTTCAGGATCGCTCCTGTTGAATTTGGAAGGCCTCGCGACCATGGCGATCGCCTGGATCGTGTTTCGTGAGAACGTCGATCGCCGTCTGGCGGCAGGGGCGGGTGCGATCCTGGCTGGAGCGGTTGCGCTTGCGTGGCAGGGCGAGGGGGTTCACCTCGACGCGGGGGGCGTGCTGATCGGACTCGCTTGTATGGCCTGGGGCGTCGACAACAATCTGACGCGCAAGCTCTCCGCCGCCGATCCCGTGCTGATCGCCATGATCAAGGGCCTCGCCGCCGGCACGCTCAATCTCGGGCTAGCGCTGTCGCGCGGCGTCGACGCGCCTGATATCGGGACACTGGCGGCTGCGGGATTGGTCGGGTTCCTCGGCGTCGGGATCAGTCTCGTTCTGTTTGTCCTGGCTCTGCGACATCTCGGCAGCGCGCGCACGGGCGCTTATTTTTCGTTGGCGCCATTCATCGGGGCGCTCGTCGCAATCGATCTGCTGCGCGAGCCCGTCACCTTGCAACTGATTGTCGCTGGCGGGCTGATGGGCCTTGGACTCTGGCTGCACTTGGCGGAACGACACGATCATGAGCACGATCACGAGCCGATGGAACATGAGCACAGCCATTTCCATGACGAGCATCATCAGCATACGCATGATGTGCTGGTGACGGAGCCGCACTCGCACTGGCATAGGCACGAGCCGATGCGCCACAAACATGTCCATTATCCGGACCTGCATCATCGCCACGGTCACAGCCACTGAGCGTTGCCCAATGCGTGCTCACTGGCCGGGCGCATCCGCTGTCACGGAAACAGCCCCCGCACTTCCTTGGCGCGGCGCACCGTCTGTACGCCGATTGCCAGGGCCGCCTTGCGGTTGGAGATTCCGTCCGCTCGCGCGCGGGTGCGCACGGCGGCCCAGGAGCGGTCGAGCGCGGAGTAAAGGCGTTCCATCACTTCGTCTTCCGTCCAGAAGAATTGCTGCAGTCCCTGCACCCATTCGAAATAGGAGACGACGACGCCGCCGGCGTTGCAGAGAATGTCAGGTACGATGAAAATCTCGTCGCGGCGCTTGTCGAGAACGGCATCGGCGACTGGTGTCGTCGGGCCGTTGGCGCCTTCGGCGAGAATACGACAGCGCAGCTTCTCGACATTATGCGCATCAATGACACGTTCCATGGCCGCTGGAACCAGCAGGCCACAGGGCTGGGTCAGCAGTTCCGCCGGATCGATCGACAATTGGTTGGAAAAGCCACGCAGCACGCGGTTTTCGCGCGCATGCTTTTCGAGCGCCATTACGTCGAGGCCGGCGGGGTTGAAATATGCGGCGGTATGATCGCTGACGCCGATGATCTTCACGCCGCGTCGAGCAAGCGTCAGCGCCGACACGGAGCCGACGTTGCCAAAGCCCTGGATGATGGCAGTCGAACCTTCCGCCTTCAGGCCAATCTCCTCCATGGCGCGGAAGGCGAGATGCGCGACCCCGCGCCCCGTCGCCTCCCGCCGGCCGACCGTGCCGCCGGTCTCGACCGGCTTGCCGGTGACGATTTCGGCGACGGTCTTGCCCTGGTACATGGAATAGGTGTCCATGAACCAGGCCATGACCTGCTCGTTCGTGCCCATGTCCGGCGCCATGACATCGATGTGCGGGCCGATGAAGGGGATCATCTCCTGCATGTAGCGGCGCGACAGGACCTCGAGTTCGCGGGGCGACAATTCCAGGGGATCGACGGCGACGCCGCCCTTGGCTCCACCATAGGGGAGCCCCGCCAGCGCGCATTTCCAGCTCATCCAGATGGCGAGCGCGGCGACCTCGCCGACATCGACCGACGGGGCGAAGCGTGTGCCGCCCTTGGTGGGCCCGAGCGTCAGATGATGCTGGACGCGATAGCCCTGGAAGACGGTGGTCTTGCCGCTGTCGAGGTGAACTGGACAAGAGACCATGAGCGTGCGCTTGGGCATGAACAGCCGCATGCGCTTGTCTTCGGGGATATCCAGATGGTCGGCGACGTCCTGAAACTGCGCCAGCGCCATGTCGAAAACGGGGCCGGTATAGGCTGAAGACGCCATGTGGTTCTCCCTGCGACCGCGACGATGTTATCTTCGTCGCGGTTCGCCGATAAAGTCCAATCGCATCTTCCTATTGGCCTCGATAAGTCGTCCTAATTGAGACGCGGCGCACAATCCTGATTTCGCGCGCTCAATAGCTTTTCGGCAGGCCCAGCGCCTTTTCGGCGATGAACGACAGGATTAGTTGCTCCGTCACGGGCGCTAGACGCACGAGCGAGACCTCGCGGAACAGGCGCTCGACGTGGAATTCCTTCGCGTAGCCCATGCCGCCATGCGTCATGATCGCTTGCCACGCGGCGTCATGCCCGGCGCGCGCGCCGAGAAACTTGGTCGCGTTCGCTTCCGCGCCGCAGGGCAGGCCGGTGTCGTAGAGTTCGGCCGCCTTCATCGCCATCAACCAGGCCGATTCCAGATACATCCACTTCTCCGCGAGCGGATGCTGGATGCCCTGGTTCATGCCTATTGCGCGGTCGAACACGACGCGTTCCTGCGCATATTTTGTCGCGCGACGCAGAGCGTCCTGACCGATGCCGATTGCTTCGGCGCCGAGCAGGATGCGTTCGGGGTTCAGCGAATGCAGGATGTAGCCAAAACCCTTGCCTTCCTCGCCGATGCGATCTTCTTCCGGAATGAAGAGGCCGTCGATGAAGATGGCGTTGGAATCGACGGCCTTGCGGCCCATTTTCGGAATGCGCCGCACCTCGATTTTCGAGCGATCGAAGTCGGTGTAGAAGATGGTGATGCCGTCCGTCGGCTTGCGGCAATCCTCGTATTTGGTCGTGCGCGTGAGCAGCATGATCTTGTTGGCGACCTGACCGGTCGAGGTCCAGACCTTCTGGCCGCGCACGAGATAGCCGCCGGGAACCTTCTCCGCGAATGTCTTGATCCGCGTCGTATTGAGGCCGGCGTCCGGTTCTGTGAAGCCGAAAGCGACCTGATCCTCGCCCGCCACGAGCCGTGGAACCCAGCGCCGCTTCTGCACGTCCGTGCCCTTGATGACGATCGGGTGGGGCCCGAACAGATTGATGTGCACGGATGACGCGGCCGCCATGCCGCCGCCGTGGCTCGCCACCTCGTGCATCATGATCGCGGCTTCGGTCACGCCCAGGCCAGAGCCGCCATATTCCTCGGGCATGGTGATGCCAAGCCAGCCGCCGTCGGCCATGGCCTTGTGGAACTGATGAGGGAACTTGCCGTCCTCGTCGCGTTCCAGCCAGTAATCGTCGCCGAATTTTGTCACGACGGCGCGCACGCCGTCGCGAATCGCCTGCCGTTCTTCCGCCGTCGGCAGCTTGCGCGCTTCGCTCATCGTTGTGCGCTCAGCGGCCGGTGAAGCGGGCCGCACGCTTTTCGACGAAATGCGCCACGCCTTCCTTGAAATCCTCGGAAGCGAAAGACTTCTTCATCTCGATGTCGGCGTCGCCCCATGCTTCCGCAAGCGACTGGAAATGCGTGCGCCACACCTGCCGCTTGATGACGCCGATCGAGCGCGGCGAGGCGCTCTCGGTCATGTCGTGCGCGATCTTGATGACGTTTGCGAGGAAGCCCTCGAAGGGCAACTGGCGCACGAGGCCCATGCGCTCGGCCTCGCCAGCCTCGACTGTTCGCGCGGAGCACAGAAGATCCAGCGCGTTCATCGTGCCGATCAGGCGCGGCAGCATCCAGGAGATTCCATGTTCGGCGATCAGGCCGCGCTTGGCGAAGGCGGTCGTGAGCTTCATGCCTTCAGCCATGTAGCGGAAATCGCCAAAGACGGCGAAGCACAGGCCGATGCCTGCGATCGGACCGTTGATCGCCATGAAGATCGGCTTCTCGATCGCCAGCATGTACGAGAATTTCTGGTTGAAATTGTCGGCGCCGCCAGCCGAGCCGGCCGTGTCGTCGCTGCTGGCGGCAGGCGCCGCCTGGATGTTGGACAGGATGTTCATGTCCGCGCCGGCGCAGAAGCCGCGGCCGGCGCCGGTGACGACGACGGCGCGCACCTTGCTGTCGGCGGCCGCCGCCTCCATCGCGGCGCGGATGTCCTTCTCCATCTGGCCAGTCCAGGCGTTGAGGCGGTCCGGTCGATTGAGCGTGATGACCGCGACGTGCCGGTCGAGCGTGTATTCGATGTCCTGGTACATGCGCTTCCTCGTTTGTTGTTTGTTTGGTCCGTCATTGCGAGGAGTGAAACGACGAAGCAATCCAGAGCAGGGTCATGGCTCTGGATTGCTTCGTCGCCTTAGACTCCTCGCAATGACGAATCTGCTCTAAAACCCCGACGACGCTTGGTCCTGCCCCATGTTCGTCCCCTCGCGCATGCGCCGCGCGTTGCTGACCAGCGCGCCGCGTCTGTCGGCTTCCGGCGGCAGCGCGGTCGCCATGCGCAACACGGTTGGATAGTTAGGCTGCACTTCCATGCGCCCATAGAGTGGTCCGCGCGCGAGAATGGCGTGCAGTTTTGGCAATTGCCAGCAGGGCACGAAGAACAGCAGATGATGCTCGAGGTGGTAGTTGACGAAATAGGGCGCGACGAACAGGCGCTCTATCCAGTTGGCGCGCGTGGTGCGGGTGTTGCGCAGGGGGTCGTCGTGGTCGGGTACGACGGCGTGTTCGGCGATGTTGCGGATGCGTGTGACAACCATGTACCAGGTCAGCATCGGCAGCAGCCAGAGCAACGGATAGGCCCACCACACGCCAGCCAGCGCGAGCAGAGCCCAGAGGATGCCGTTGGCAAGAAACTGCTTGCCCAATTTCTCGTTGAAATAGGCGAGGCGCTGTTTCCACGGCCATGCGACATCGCCGAACGCATTGAGCAATTGCGCCTTGCGCTGCGCATAGCCGGTCTGGCCGAAGAGATCGCGCAGGAATTTTCTCCGATAGCTCGCGCGCGTGATCGGAAAGGGCGCCGACAGGACGAGATCGGGATCGTCGTGCTGCTGCGTACGCTTGTGATGGTTCATGTGGTAGCGGCGATAGGCGCGCGTCTCGGCGAAAACCGGATAGGCGCAGAGCCATTGCGACAGCCAGATGTTCGTATCCGGGTCTTTCGCCAGACAACCGTGCGCGCCGTCATGCATGAGAATGGCGAGGCCGAGCTGGCGCGAGCCGATGACCATGATCGCGAGGATGACGGTCAGCGGATTTGGAAACCAGGCGACCAACGCGATCGATGCGAAGATGAGCGTCCATGCATGGGCGATCATCCAGAGGCCGCGCCAGGTCGAACGCTCGCGCATTTCCGCGAGCTGTTCCGCTGTGAGAAATTCGGTGGCAGGAAGACGTGCAGCAAATGCCATGGCGGCACTCTATGGCCGCCCGGCGGGCCCGGCAATGGCGTGGCGCGGGGGACCGCCATGCGGAATGCGCGTTTATCCGCGCAGGCGGGCTTCGATCATTCCCACAAGCGACAGGAAGCCGACGACGGCGGCGACCGTTACGACCTGTGGAAATTCGCCGAGCCGGCCCGACAGGCGGCCGGGCAGAAACATGATGATCGCGCCGCAGGCCGCGACGAGCGCGAGCGTGAGGATGACGCGGAAAACGCCTGCCATCATGACGTCCTCGCCTTCGACCAGTCGACACGGAAGATCAGGAGATCGCCCCGCCGTTCCAGTTCGCCCTCGAGCGTGACGGGCAGCGCGACGAGATCGGCGATTGCCGCCGGCGCGGCGCCGCCGTCGACATTGGCGAGCAGCAAATAGGCGGAACCTTCGACTGGCGCGTTCGTCACCAGCACCGGCGGCAAGCCCGTCGAGATGCAGAGATTGGCGCAGGCGCGATGCGCGAGACCGATGCCCGGCCGCATGCCGCCGGACGCGCATTTGCCGTCGCAGATTTCGCCGGAGATGCGCCAACGTCCGAGCGGCGTCGCGACGAGTTGTTGCTGCGCCGGAGACGCCGCGGCGAACTGGTCGGCGCCGCCGACCAGCAGCATGTCGAGTTGGCCGCGCTTGACCAGAACGCCCTTGGCCGTGACCGTGCGGCCATCGAATGCGGCGCCGAATTCTTGCGCGCCCACCTTGCCTTCGCCGCCGAGCATGATCGAGCGTCCGCGCGGATGGGCGGTATCGGGCGCGGCAACCACGATCGGATAGGGTCTGGCCGAATAGACGCCGGTTATCGCAAGTTCGTCGCCATAGCTCGACGCGCCGATGTCGAGCGGGCTCCGCCCGAGCGTCAAGGCCGCGAGCACGAATCCCGTGAGCAGGATGAGGCCAGCGAGCATCGCGTGTCGGCGTACGTCGGGCGGGGCGGGCAGATAGCCGACGAAGAAGGTGTCTTGATCCCTCATGCGCGCGCCTCTTCGACAATCAGGGGTTCGACCCGCTGGCCTCGTGCATTGGGCCGGGGATCGAGCAGAACGGCGCCATTCTCGAGCCTCAGATTGTAGGTCGCGACCTTCTCGGTGAATGGCGGCGGCGAGCAGCCATCCTCGGGCCGGTATTGAAAGCCGTGCCAGGGACAGGTGATGCAGCCGTCGACGATCCGTCCCTCGCCGAGCGGCCCGTTCTGATGGGCGCAGGCGTTGGCGATGGCCGAAAGGCGTCCCTCGTGGCGGAAGATCGCGACGCTCTCGCCGCCCTCGATCGGCACGACGATGGCGCGCCCCTCGGCGATGCGATTGGCAGCGCCGACGACGATCCAGCCTTGCCATTCGGGTAAGGCCGGTTCTTGCCGGGCGGCCAGCACATGCAGGAGGACGACGCCGAGCGCGCAGGCGGGCACGACGATCTGGAGGGGTTGCAGGACGGGCGCCAGCAGCGCGCCGAAGGCGACATGCGCGACGACGAGCGTGTAGGCCGCATAGACGCTCATGTGCAGCGCCTTCCATACCGGCGCTGTCATGAAAGACAGCCAGAAATCGTGACTGGTGACGGCGAGCGCGAGCAGGATGATCAGCGCCGCCAGACCGAATATTTCGAAGGGGAAGCCGCCGAGCCGCGCATAGCTCGTATTGCTCGACAGGAGCGCGGCGTAGGGATCGTGGGCGCTGAAGGAAAAATACCAGCCGATCACATAGCTCGCATGGGTGAGAGCAACGACGCAGGTCGCGACGCCGAAATGTCGCCGGTTGTAGAGAAGCGGCAGGAAGCGCCGGTCGAGCCGCGCGAGCGGGCCGATGGCGAGCACGAGACTCAGCATCACAAAGGCGCAGGAGCCGAAGGCGCGCATGCGGATCGTGGCGTCATCGTAGGGCGGAGCGCCGCCCGGCCGTTCGGCCGCCCAGATGAAGACGAGGACGTAGGCGACGATCACCGCGGCCAGCAGCGCGTCATAGACGACCTTGTTGGCGTTCCAGCCGACCGGCGTGTAGCGCACGCTCATTGGGCGGCCTCGCGCGGTGCGGACAGGCGCTCCGGCAGATCGATGCGCGCATGCGGCCGGGTGAGCCAGCCGGCGAGCAGAATGAGCGGAATGAGCAATGCGAGCGCACGCCAGATCGCGCGATGCGCCTTGCGATGGGCGGCGAGCATCAGTGACCGCCTGCGTGCGGCGCATGCCGCAGGCGCAGCCAGCGCCACACGACATATGGCCAGAGCAAAGCGACGCCCGGCACGATCAGCGGGCGAAAGGCATAGGCGCCTTCGGCCGACGGGTCGATCTTGTCGATTGCCCAGACCACGAACCACAGGCCGACGACAAGGCCGACAGCCAGCCAGATCTGCGCAAAGCCGACCAGGGCTTGCGCGACGGCGAGGCCTTGCGGAGAGGGCATGGCGCTCAGCTCCGGCGCGTGACGGGAATCGCCGCGCCCGTCACTGCGCCCGCCGCGTCGGAGATCAGGAAGGCGATGACTTTGGCGATGTCGGAGGGCGGAACCCAGCGGCTCGTGTCGGCGTCCGGCATCGCTGCGCGGTTCTGCGGCGTGTCGATCGTGCCGGGCAGGATGCAATTCACAGTGACGCCGTCGCCACTCAATTCCTCGGCGAGCGATTCCGCGATGCGCATGACGGCGGCCTTGGCGGCGCTGTAGACCGACATTTCCGCGCCGCCCCTGTTTCCAGCGCCGGCGGCAATGTGCACGATCCTTCCGAAGCCGCGCTCTTTCATCGCTGGCGCGACGGCGGCGCTGGTTGCGAGCGCGGCGCGCGCGTTGATGTTCATCAGGAAGTCCCAGTCCTTCAACGCATCGACGGCAGGCGCCATGCGGAAGCCGCCGACCGTGTTCACCAGCGCATCGACGCGGCCGAATTTGTCGAGCGCGGCGGCGACCATTTTCTGCGCGTCTTCGAGTTTCGTCAGATCGAGGCCGGAGAGCGTCAGCAGGCCCGAGGCTGGAGACAGGGATTTTTCAAGGGCTTCGAGCGCCTTTGCGGCATAGTCGACGCAGACGAGGCTCGCGCCCTGCCGGTTCAGCTCGGCTGAGACGGCTGCGCCCAGATTGCCGCCGGCGCCGGTCACGATCACAACGCGCTCTTGGACCGTCATCTCGTTCGCCTCCCGACCTGCGACCGAAGCCTAGGTGAAAGGCGCGGCCGAATCCACCGGGCGCACATGCGGCCTCTCGCGATTGTGATTGCGACCTCGGACTCAAATTTCCATGTCGAGCAGGCGCGAGCTCAGCGACTTGCCATGCGCGTCGAGCGCGAGCGAGCGTGTAACGCCGCCGGCGAGCGCCTGGTGCAGCACGAAGTTGAGCGCGCCGAGCGAGGGGATTTCGTAGCGGACCACCTCGCCTTGCACGATGCCGGCAAAATGTTTTCGCACGCGGTCGGCTGTCACATGGGCGCGCAGCAGCGGGTAGTCGGCCTCGTCGAAGGCGATGAGCGAAATCACCGAGGTCTCGCCCTTGTCGCCGGTACGGGAATGGGCGATGTCGCGTAGCTTTCTCAATCACGCCTCCACGAAAGTCACAACCGGCCGCACCTTTTCACGCGCGACATAGGCCGAGGCGATGGCGACGACCGGCCTGACGCCCTTCCAGGCGCCGCCGCCGCCGGCCGGCCCGTTGGTGTAGAGGCTTTCGACTTCCTCGCCGATCAGTTGCGCCATCGCAGCCGTGTCGGTGCGGCCGACGACGCGCAGGCGGGCTTCGTAGGGTTCGGAATTCGTCTGTGGCGTCGCTGCGCCATGCAGGCTGTCGGCGCCGATGATGTCGATGCGCAATTCGCTTGTCACGACGCCGACGATACCGAGCCGTTCGCGCACGATCTCGCCTGCAAGCTTGGCGCGCGAAAAGGCGCCGGGGCCGGCGTAGGACATCTGGCCTTCGCCGATGAAGCCGTCGCGATAGCCGACGGAACATTTGAGCGTCGGCGGGGCGGGTTTTCCGCTCGCGCCCGACAGGACCACGCGACCTCGCTCAATTTCGCTCACGCGCACGTTCGAAAAATCCGCGATCACATCGGGCTGCATGTAAGCTGCGGGATCGCCGATTTCGTAGAGCAGTTGCTCCTTGCAGGTCGCCGTCGTCACCGAGCCGCCAGAGCCTTGCAGCTTCGTGATCTCGATCAGGCCGGTCTCGTCCACGATGCCGATGGGAAAGCCGAGGCGGGCGAGGCCGGCAATGTCCTTCACGCCGGGATCGGCGAAATAGCCGCCGGTGATCTGGCCCGCGCATTCGAGAAGGTGGCCGGCCATGACGCCACGCCCAAGATTTTGCCAGTCGTCGTCTCGCCAGGAAAATTCGTGCAGCAGCGGGCCGAGGAACAGCGCGGGGTCCGCGACGCGGCCGGTAACGACGATCGTCGCGCCCTGATCCAGCGCATCGGCTATTGGGCGCGCGCCGAGATAGGCGTTGGCGGAGACGAGCGAGGCCTGCATCTGCGAGGCGCGCAGGCGCGTCTCGATAATGTCGGCGTCCTCGGCGCGGAGAATGTCGAGAACGTCGTCGCCCGTCACCGCCGCAACGCGCTGGTTCGCCAAGCCGAGGTCCTTGCAGATGGCCGCCACACGCCGCGCGGCGGCGAGCGGATTGGCCGCTCCCATATTGGTGACGATCTTGACGCCCTGGGTCGCGCAATGCGGCAACACGGCCCGCATGCGGCGTTCGAGTAGTGGGTCGAAACCGGCGTCCGGGTTTTCCAGTTTCGCCAGTTGCGCGATGGCGATGGTACG
>JAGRKN010000321.1 GCA_020442275.1 Rhodoblastus sp.
GAATTGCTGAGAGATGGGCGCGGGATAGTAGCGCGCTACCGAACATGCTATAGTAGCGCGCTACCCGAGCCCTCACCCTGAGGAGCGCCCGAAGGGCGCGTCTCGAAGGGTGGCCGAGGCGGCCATGCTTCGAGACGGCGCTGCGCGCCTCCTCAGCATGAGGGCGGGTGAACTGGAGCGGTCATGCCCCGGACGAAGCGAAAGCCCGAACAGCCCCTGAGCAAGTTCCAGCGCTACCGCCGCGCGCAGGAAGGCAAGGGCATGCGCCTGCTGCGCGTCTGGGTGCCCGACCCGCGCCGCCCCGAATTCGTGAAGGAGGCCGAGCGGCAGGCGAAGCTCCTGCGGGGGCGCGCGGAAGAGCGCGAGGCGCTCGACTTCATCGAGGCCGCCGCCGACTGGCCGCGCGACGACGCCGAGTGAAGCGCGGCGACATCGTCACGGTCGCGGTATCGGGCGACTATGGCAAGCCGCGCCCGGCCGTCGTCATTCAATCGGACTGGCTGAAGGCGACCGACAGCGTGCTGGTCGCGCTGATGACCAGCGCGCTCGCCGATGCGCCAATCTACCGCCTGACGCTGGAGCCGGATGCGACGAACGGCTTGCGCGCGCCGACGCAGGTGATGGTCGACAAGATCGTCGCCGTGCCTCGCGCGAAATTCGGGAAGGTTGTCGGCAAGCTGGACGAGAAGGCGCGGATCGCGCTGGATCATATGGTGTCGGTTGTGGTGGGGTTAGCGGATTAGGAGGGCTGAAAATGACCGACGAATGGCCTCCGCGATTTGGCGATTTCGATCCCGCGAAATACATCCAAAATTTGGGGGAGCGGATCGTCTTGGAATTCGAACATGCCGGCCTTGCCGGGCATCCGATGTTCAAAGGCACAGCGCGGGAAAACCCGGTTCGACACCAGCTTGAAAGACTGATGCAGGGTTTCGTTTCCGTCGGGAGCGGCATTGTCATTGACACCTTCGCGGGGCGCAGCAATCAGCAAGATATTGTTTTGTACGAAGGCAACTTGTGTCCGAGTTACAGCATTAACGAGACTCCTGACGCAACTTTCTTCCCAATCGAGGGAGTGATCGCAGTTGGAGAAGTCAAGAGCCGGCTCGATAAGGCGACGCTTTTCGATGCGCTCAATAAGCTGAACTCAGCAAAGAGCTTGCGCCGGTTCGCTCCGAAAAGCGCAGATTTCGGAGAAGTCGCTCACCGGTTCAGATTGTACGGACAGATTGGAGAATATGCTGCACGTTTGGATTCAGAATTTGATCAGTTCGGAAAATTTCGCGACGGAATCTACTCGTTCCTGCTGTGTGGTTCGTTTGAAACCGGGGTCGAGTCGATATTGGACAACATGATCGGATACGCACGAGCAAATGGCATCAGCTCTTTGCCAAACACTATCGTGTCACTCAAAGACGGATACATCAAACACATCGAACTGGAAAAATGGACTCTCACTGCCGACAGCCAGCAAGCGAACGGCCTTGCCTTCATTCCTGAAGTTCACAAAGGCTTCGTATCGCTGGTGAATTCCTTACGTCTGCACGTCCGCGAGGGAAGGACGGTGCCGTTGAGCAGCTACGACCGTTATCTGGCTTCGATCGGAGGTGAAACGATGGTAACCGCATGGCGGAATTATCCATAATCTACCCCACCATCCCCACCACAGCCCCGCTCATCAGCGTCGCCAGCGTGCCCGAGATCAGCGATCGCGGCGCGAGCGTCACGATGTCGTGCCGGCGTTCCGGCGCCATGGTCGTCATGCCGCCGATCATGATGCCCAAAGACCCGAAATTGGCGAAGCCGCACAAAGCATAGGTCATGATCAGCTTGGAATGTGCGGACAGCGCGCCTTCCGGTAGCGCGGCGAGATCGAGATAGGCGACGAATTCGTTGAGCGCCGTCTTGGTCGCCATCAGCATCGCCGCCGTCTCGCTTTCCGGCCAGGGCACGCCGATCAGCCATACCAGCGGCCGGAACAGCAGCGCAAAGCCCGCGCGAATCGAGATCGGCTTGCCGCCCGCATCCGGCAGCAGCGATAGCGCGGCGTCGGCGAGGTGGACGAGCGACACTAGCACGATCATCAGCGCCACGATGCCGGCGAAGATTTTGACGCCGTCCATCGTGCCGCGCACGATGGCTTCGAAGGCGTTGGCGGGCGGGTCCTCGATCTTGATCTGCGTCGCGCGCTCGTCCGGCGTGAACGGAATCATCAGCGCCGACAGCGCCAGCGCGGCTGGCGTCGAGATGATGGCGGCGGAAATGATGGCGGGCAGGGCGCCCGGCACGGCGCTGGACAGGATCGCCCCGTAGATCGCCATGACCGTGCCGGCGATGCCCGCCATGCCGCAGCTCATCAGCGCGAACAATTCGCCGCGCGACATGGTGGTGAGGTACGGCCGCACGATCAGCGGCGCTTCGACCATGCCGACAAAGATATGCGTGGCCGCGCCCACGCCCAGCGGCCCGCCGACGCCGAGCGCGCGGCGCAGCAGGAAGGCGAAGGCCGCCACGATTTTCTGCATCAGCCCGAGATAGAACATCAGCGTCGCCAGCGCGGAAATCGTCAGCACCATCGGAAAGGCGCGGAAGGCGAGGATGTAGGAGGCGCCCTGCTTCGTCTCCGCATAGGGCAGCGGGCCACCTCCCAAAAAGCCGAAGACGAGCGACGTTCCGGCGTCGGTCGCGCGCTGCAACGCCTCGACGCCATGTGTGAGTTTGAGGATGGCAGCGACGGCAGGCGGGAATTTGATGAAGAGCAGCGCCAGGACGATCTGCAGTGCGACGCCGCCGATGACGACGCGCAACGGAATGGCGCGAATGTTTTCTGAGAGCCCGAGTCCGATTGACATGAGGGTTGCTAAAGCAAACGCACCACTAATAATTTGTTCGATCGAATCCAAAGTCTATTCTGCTGCCTTGGGAAGCGGAATCTGTCCGATGCCGGGATGAATGCTCCCAGTTGCAGCGTAGAAATTATAAAGCCGCTGAGCTCTTGGTAAAGGTAAAGCAGCCTTTCCAAACACGCGACGAAGCTTGGAGAGCAGCGCTTTGTCCAATTGCAAGTCGCCAGCAAAAAAACGGTCTAGCTCCTGCGGCGTCAGCATGCATCGTTCGGCCAACGCATCACTTGTGATGCCGAATTGCGGCATCAGTAGATGCTTAACGATGAATCCTGGAGGTCGCGGTGGCCGCTCCCTCACGGGGAATTTGCTAACAACCGCTGAATTGCGTGTCTTGTCGCTCATCAGCATCTCCAGTCGGTTATGCGAGAACACACGCTATTCGGAAATAGTACAAATTCTGCCCCACACTCTAAGCGACACAAATACGATTCGCTACCGGCGATCCTCTCCGATGCAACGCCGCTGCTTTTTAAGATCGGAATGATTCGCCTTCTGTATGCGTCGAGATATGACAGAACTGCTTCCTTCTGATCTAGGCAATCAGGACAGTTTGCAGTCGACATTTCAGCTAAAATTTCTACCGGCATGACTCTGAATCCAAAAAAGAGCGCCATTGTTTAGTTTGTGTCGAGCATCTTTTCAATGGCTTCGCGGGGCCTGCCGACTTCGGCCCGCAGTCTGAGAAGGGCGTGAACGCAGAGTGTAACCCCGCAGAGGAATGGCGCATACGTGAGCAATATGAGAAAAAAAAGCTTGTCCCCGAATTCAATGTCCCCACCAACCGTCGAAATAAGAAGAAGTATTATTGAAAATATACAGGCCGCTATCGAGCCAAACCTAATATAACCGTCTTGCAATTGGTAAAACATGTGATGAAGAATTGCGCGTCGGCCATGCAATGAATACAGGCGGTCGCCAATTTCTTCAGGAATAAATTTATGAACATGGCAATTCTCGTGCGCTGCGGGAGAAAAAATTGCACAATTATCACAATAAAATTTCTTATCTTTCTTGTATATCCTGAATAAATGTCTATCATGATCGATTATTTTGCTTAAATCGTTGAGTAGGCGTTCCTCATATGTGAACGAATTGCCTATAAGGGAAACGGTTGCAGAGTATCCAGCATTAAGAGCTGCGGAAAGTTGGATAAATGATTGAAAGTCTTGAAATTTATGCATTGGAGCGATCCTATTTCTAGGTGGACAACGCCGCCAGAATCCGCGCCCAGCTGCGCGCCCCCTTCTGGAACGAACTCAGCTCGTATTTCTCGTTGGGCGAATGCACGCGGTCATCGTCGAGACCGAAGCCGACCATCAGCGAATCCATTTTGAGGTCGCGCTTGAACGAGCCGACGATCGGGATCGAGCCGCCCGAGCCGACCATCGCGGCCTCCTTTCCCCACTCCTGCGACAAAGCTCGCTTTGCGCGCGCGAGCGCTTCGGAGCCGAAGGGCAGTTGCAGCGCCGGGCTCGCGCCGTGCGAATGGAAGTCGGCCTCGCAATCGGCGGGCAGGCGCGCGCGCACGAAGTCGCGGAAGCTTTCGGCGATCGCTTGCGGATTCTGCTTGCCGACGAGACGGAACGAAAATTTCGCGCTCGCCTCGGCCGGCAACACGGTTTTCGAACCCTTGCCCGTATAGCCGCCCCACACGCCGTTCACCTCCATGGTCGGGCGCGCCCAGATCTGCTCGAGCACGCTGCGGTCCTTCTC
>JAGRKN010000322.1:0-234 GCA_020442275.1 Rhodoblastus sp.
CGTTGTGGCGCCAGATCTTCCGCTCCGCGCTCGCGCGCCTGACGCCCTCGATCATCGAATTGTGGTTGAGCGCGTCCGACAGGATCAGGCAGTTCGGCATCAGGTCGGCGATGGTCGAAATGCCCGCGAGGTTGGAAATCCAGCCCGAGGTGAAGACGAGGGCGGCTTCCTTGCCGTGCAGGTCGGCGAGCTCGGCCTCGAGCTCGACCAGCGGCGCGTTGGTGCCGGAAATGT
>JAGRKN010000322.1:436-22359 GCA_020442275.1 Rhodoblastus sp.
GCCGCTCGTTGCGCAACTGGCCGATTGCAGCCTCGAAATAGCGCCCGTAACGCATGGTGTTTTCCCTCGAGCCCTGGTTGATCCGAGCCATCCAGCTGGGGAAGGTTGCATGCGACCCGACGCCGGGCCTTATCAATTATCAAACCGTCTCCTGGATGGGCATTCGAGACCGAGGCGCCAGCGAAATCTGGGCGCGATCCGAGACGAGTCCGCACGCGGCCGATTTTCCGGTTCGACCTTCTGACTCATGAGAATGGCCGAGCGGATCGAGCCGACGATATAACGACGCGCCATTCAACAGCGCTTACGGCAGCTTTTTCGCGTGACCGCAGGAGACATGAAGGCCGCGCGTCAGACCAGGTCGTGGCGCCAGGTGACGCCTGAGCGGATGACCCGCGCAGGTGTGCCCGCGGCGACGCTTTGCTGCGGTATGTCTTGGGTTACCACCGCGCGCGCCCCTATGACGCTATCCGCGCCGATCTTGACGCCCTTGAGCACGAGAGCGCCTTCCCCGACCCATACATGATCACCAAGCGCAATGCTTGCCGCCGGGTTCGTTCGTCGTCCCGACGCGATATCGACAATTGAATGCATGTCGCTGATCGTGAAATCCGATTGTCCAATCAGGCAATTCATACCAATCGTGATATCGCCGGGCTCATGCATCAGCAGCCTCACCCGACCATTGAAACCTGATCGATCTCCTATACTTACCCGATTGCCCCCGGCGGCGTGGATTTCTAGATGGCCCAGCACACAATTGTCGCCGATGTGAACGTGGACATTCTGTCCGATCCACATCCGAATTGACCCGCTTACACACTTGCGGCCGAAGGTGACCGAGCTTCCAACGCTTGCAAAATGGATCTCGCCCGCGAGCCGGGATGCATCGCCTCTAGCAGAGTTCTTGTCGGACAAGCCGGTGATATTGACAGGCATTTCGTTCACGCCCTCGAAGCTGCTCTGTCGAAGTCGTGACGGCCCGGGCCGTCCAAGCAGACCATGACGCTTCCAATCGTATTCGATCGTCCAGACGCTGCCCAGCGCCATGTCGCAGCGTGTTGGATTTCGGAAGCTTCGGATTCAGTATTGGATATCGACGGCCTCGAGATCAGCGCGGTCGGCGGCGCCGGTCGGGATCGCGACGCCTGCGCGAGCGATGTGGGGATGAAAGCCTCTGGCGACGATGGCCAACGGGCGCATATCGAAACGATCGGTAGACGGGTTACTTTTCCCAGCGGGCAAGGATCGTGAAATCCTTCGGGACGCCGATCTGGCCTGCTTCGTCTGATCTGCTCGACTATTCGTGGCGCGTTGACGCCAAAGCAGCGCCCATGCGCGCACGGCTTGATTCGTCTGTTCACGAGGCTAGTCCAGTGGCGCGCCGCCGGCTCTATCGACTTGCACAGCCGTTCCAAGCTCGTTTCGCTGCGGACGGCTGATCCAAGCGCCAATTGGACGCCGCCAAAAAAGCAGGCAATTGCCTCGTCCAAATGCCTGATCATGCAGCGGACGTTTGCTTCCTCCTTGATTCCAAAACGCCAGAAATTCGGCACGCTCATTGCTTGTCGCCATTGGCCAACAGAGAGGCGCCGATGACGACAGCAACAGTCAGGGCGGAACCTTTTGCCGTATCTTTCGACCGCGCGACCACCGCGCTGGTCGTCATAGACATGCAGCGCGACTTTCTCGAGCCCGGAGGTTTTGGGGCCGCGCTCGGCAATGACGTGTCCCTGCTGCGCAGCGCGATCGCGCCAGCCGGCGCCATGATATCCGTCGCCCGCGCGGCGAACATCCTCGTCATCCATACGCGTGAAGGCCATCGCGACGATCTATCGGACGCGCCGCCGCACAAGGTCCTGCGCGGCGATCCCGCCAAGCGCATCGGCGCCGCGGGCCCGATGGGCCGTATTCTCGTGCGGGGCGAACCCGGCCACGACATCATCCCGGAACTCGCGCCGATCCTGGGCGAGCCCATAATCGACAAGCCCGGCAAGGGCGCGTTCTTCGCCACCGACCTCGATCTCATCCTGCGCAATCGCGGCATAAAAACGCTGCTCGTCTGCGGCGTGACCACGGAAGTCTGCGTGCACACCACCGTGCGCGAGGCGAATGATCGGGGCTATCGCTGCATCGTCGTGTCGGACGCCTGCGCCTCGTATTTCCCGGAGTTTCACGCCGTCGCGCTTCGCATGGTCGCGGCGCAGGGCGGCATATTCGGCTGGGTCGCCTCGTCGGCCGATCTGGTCGCCGCGCTTTCCGAAAAGGCGCCCGCGCGCGCCATCGCCTGAGGAGGAACGCCCATGGAAACGAAAACCATGGAGACGACGCGAGACGCCAAACCCGCGCTGTGGGTTCCCGGCGACTGGAACGCGTTCTTCGGCTTCGGCACCAACATTCTCGTCAACATGCTGGTGCTGACGGGCCTGCTGCGTTTCGTACTGAAAATGCCCGATCAGATCGTCTTCGGCCGCATCCTGCCGGCGCTCGGCCTGATGATGTGCCTGAGCACGTTCTACTACGCCTATCTCGCTTACAAGCTGGCGAAGGAGACGGGCCGCACCGACGTCTGCGCCCTTCCATCAGGCGTCAGCGTACCGCACATGTTCATCGTCACCTTTGTCATCATGCTGCCGGTGATGCTGAAGACCAGCGATCCCGTGAAGGCGTGGGAAGCGGGTCTCGCCTGGGTGTTCATCCAGAGCTTCATCCTGATGATCGGGGGCTTCGTCGCGCCGATCATCCGCAAGATCACGCCGCGCGCCGCGCTGCTTGGCACGCTGGCCGGCGTTTCTGTCGCCTTCATTTCGATGCGGCCGGCGCTCGAAATGTTCATGACGCCGGTGATCGGCCTCGTCTGCTTCGGCATCATTCTGGTCAGCTGGTTCGGCAATCTGCGTTACCCCAAGGGCATTCCCGCGGGCCTCGTCGCCATCGCCGCAGGCATGCTGATCGCCTGGGGCTCGAATATCTTCGGCCTCGGCTATGGCGGCATGAGCCTCGACAAGCTCGCGGGCTCGCTCTCCACGATCGGCTTCTCCGTGCCACTGCCTGCCTTCGGGCGCGTCTTCGGCGGTTTCGAATTTCTCGGCCTGATCCTGGTGACTGCCATTCCCTTCGGCATCTACGATCTCGTGGAAGCCATGGACAATGTGGAGAGCGCATCCGCCGCCGGCGATTCCTATCCGACGACTCGCGTGCTGACGGCCGACGGCGTCGTCAGCCTCATCGGCTGTATCATGGGCAATCCCTTCATCAACGCCGTCTACATCGGTCATCCCGGCTGGAAATCGATGGGCGGCCGCATCGGCTATTCCGCTGCGACCGGCCTCATGGTGATCGTGCTGTCCTGGCTCGGCATCGTCTCGCTTCTGGTCGCCCTCGTGCCCGTCGTCGCGATTTCGCCCATCCTGCTTTACATCGGCATGCTGATCGGCGCACAGGCCTTCCAGGAGACGCCGCACAAGCATGCGCCTGCCATCGTGCTCGCCTTCACGCCGCATCTGGCTTCATGGGCGAAGACGCTGATCGACGGCGCGCTGGGCGCCGCCGGCACGGACGCAGCGAAAGTCGGCCTCGACAAGCTTGCCAATGTCGGCGTGCTCTATCAGGGCCTCACCTATCTCGGCGACGGCGCCATCCTCACCGGCCTCGTGCTCGGCGCCATCGCCGTCTTCATCATCGAACGCCAATTTTCCCGCGCGGCCGGCTTTGCCGGCGCGGGCGCCGTTCTCACCTATTTCGGCTTCATGCATGGCCCGGCCGTCGGCTTCGGCGCACACGGCCTCGGAGTGACGCCGCAGATCGCGCTCGCCTACGCGATCGTGGCGGCCTTCCTCGCAGGTTGCGCGCAGGTCGAGAAAGCGGGAATAGCGACGAGCGCTCCGCCGGAGCCAGTCGCGGCCGAATGATCAGCGGCGGGCGCGCTTCGTCTTCGGAAGCGCGCTCGTCACCTTTTCGAGCGCGATTTCCACCAGCGTTACATGGTGCAGCATGGCCGAGTGCGCGCGCGGCGCATCGCCGGCGAGAATTGCGCGCACGACGTCCTCGTGCTCCGCGTGCGACTGAACGAGCCGGCGCGGCGCGCGGAATTGCGCACGACGGAAATGTTCGAGACGACGACGCAGTTGCAGCGCGAATTCCTCCAGCACGGGATTGTGCGCGCCGGCGTAGAGCATGGTGTGGAAACGGTGGTTGGCTTCCGTGTAGGCGGCGCGCGCGCCCTTCGTAGCGCATTCGCCCATTTCCTCGTGCAACGCGCCGAGGCGGCGCCGCTCGATCGGGCTCATCGAAATCGCCGCCAGCCGCGCGCAGGTCGCCTCGATCTCGGCCATCGCGACGAAGAGGCTGTTGAGGCTCTCGGGCGTGATCTCCGTAACGACGGCGCCGCGCCGCGGACGCAGCTCGATGAGGCCGGACGACGCCAGGCGTCGAAGCGCTTCGCGCACGGGCGTGCGCGAGACCTCGTAGGTTTCCGCAAGGCGTTGCTCGTCGAGCCTTTCACCCGGCTTGAACTGGCCGGCGAGGATGGCGTCGCCGATTTCGCTCGCCAGACGGTCTGCGCGCGTGCCCGCGTCGGAAGATGTCATGTGCAATGGGTACACCTTCTGCATGGGCCAACGGAAGGCGCTGGCGCCCGATTTTGAGGCGTCTCGTTCGGCCAAATTTGTGCAGCGACGCCAAACAAGAGGCATACGTTCATGCAAAATTGTATGCAATCGTGACATTACGCATTCATACACAGGCTGCGCCTAGAGGGGTTGAATTCCATGGATCGTCGCGATTTCCTCAAGAAAACCGCCGCCACATCCGCCATTACGAGCGCCGGCGTCGCCGCGCCCGCCGTCTGGTCGCCCTCGCGCGCGGACGCGCGTTCGGAAACCTTGCTGGTCGTCTCCGAAAGCGGACCGAACAATCTCGATATTCACGGCGTCGGCACCAACGTGCCGGGCTATGAAGTCTCCTGGAACTGCTACGATCGCCTCATCACCCACGGCATGAAGACCGGCGCGAACGGCCTGCCGTATTACGATCGCGACAACATCAAGCCGGAACTCGCCGAGGACATGAAGCTCGGCGACATGTCCGCCACGTTCAAACTGCGCAAGGATGCGGTCTTCCATGACGGAACGCCCGTCACCGCCAAGGACGTGAAATGGTCGCTCGACCGCGCGGTGTCGGTCGGCGGTTTTCCGACCTTCCAGATGAAGGCGGGCTCGCTCGAAAAGCCCGAGCAATTCGTCGTCGTCGACGACCACACGTTGCGGATTGATTTTGTGCGCAAGGATCGCCTCACCATTCCCGATCTCGCGGTTATCGTGCCCTGCATCGTGAACTCTGGCCTCGTGAAGAAACATGCGACCGAAAAGGACCCCTGGGGCCTCGAATACACCAAGCTGAACACCGCCGGTTCCGGCGCCTACAAGGTGACGAAATGGACGCCAGGCACAGAAGTCGTAATGGAGCGCCACGACAAATGGGTCGGCGGGTCCATGCCGAAATTGAAGCGCGTGATCTGGCGCATGGTGCCTTCGCCCTCCAACCGCCGCGCCCTGCTCGAACGCGGCGACGCCGACGTGTCCTACGATCTGCCGAGCAAGGATTTCGCAGAACTCAGGAACGTCGCCTCGCTCAAGATCGTCTCGACGCCCTATTCGAACGGCATCCAGTACATCGGCATGAATGTAAAACATCCGCCGTTCGACGACGTGCGCGTGCGCAAGGCGGTCGCCTATGCCCTGCCCTACCAGAAGATCATGGACGCGGTCCTGTTCGGTCTCGGCAAGCCCATGTACGGGCGCAAGCCGGGAGCGCCGACGGAAGTCGCCTGGCCGCAGCCGCACCCCTATGACACCGACATCGCCAAGGCCAAACAGCTCATGGCCGAAGCCGGCCACGCGAGCGGTTTCGACACCACGCTGTCCTTCGACCTCGGCTTCGCCGTGGTCAACGAACCGCTCTGCGTTCTCGTGCAGGAGAGCCTCGCGCAGATCGGCATTCGCGCCACCATCAACAAGATCCCCGGCGCCAACTGGCGCACCGAGCTCACCAAGAAGACGCTGCCGCTCTACACAAACGTCTTCTCCGGCTGGCTCGACTATCCCGAATATTTCTTCTTCTGGTGCTACGACGGCCAAAACTCGATCTTCAACACGATGAGCTACCAGAGCCCGGCGATGGACAAGCTGATCGCCGCCGCACGCGCGTCAGCCGCAGTGGGCGACAAGGCGACTTACGACGCAAGCGTGAAAGGCTTCGTCGATCTCGCCTTCGAGGACATTCCGCGCATTCCGATCTTCCAGCCCTACGCCAACGTGGCCATGCAGAAGAATGTCGATGGCTACGCCTACTGGTTCCACCGCCGCCTCGACTACCGCTCCATGAGCAAGGCTTGATTCCATGCTGCAGACCGCGCTGAAACGCATCGCCGCGTCCGTTCCGAGTCTCGTCGGCGTCGTGATCGTGACCTTCCTGCTGACGCGCGTTCTGCCGGGCGACACCGCATCCTATTTCGCGGGACCGGCGGCGACGCCCGAGGCCATCGCGGAAATTCGTCAGAAGCTCGGGCTCGATCAATCGCTGCCCGTGCAGTTCTGGAACTACATAGGCGATCTCGTGCACGGAAATTTCGGACTTTCGTTGACGACAGGGCAACCCGTCGTCAACGAGATCGCCGCGCGCCTGCCGGCTTCCGCCGAACTCACGCTCGCCGGCCTCATCCTGGCGCTCGTCATCGCCCTGCCGCTGGGCATCGTCGCGGCGCTGCGCCAGGGCTCCTGGGTCGATCACGTGTGCCGCGTTGTGGCGACGGCCGGCGTGTCGTTGCCCGTCTTCTTCACTGGTCTCCTCTTTGTCTACGCCTTCTATTTCCTGCTCGGCTGGGCGCCGGCGCCGCTCGGCCGCCTCGATGTCTTCGCTTCGGCGCCGCCGACCGTGACCGGCTTCTACCTCATCGACAGCCTGATCGCGCGTGATTTCGCGACGTTCCGCGCGACGCTGGCGCAGCTCGCCCTGCCCGCCATCACGCTCGCAGTCTTCTCGCTCGCGCCGATCGCGCGCATTACGCGCGCCTCGATGCTGGCCGTACTCGGGTCCGAATTCATCCGTACGGCGCGGGCGGCGGGTCTCGAGCCGTCGACCATCGTCATCCGCTACGCGCTGCGCAACGCGCTGCTGCCAATCGTCACCACGCTTGGCATGGTCTTCTCCTTCCTGCTCGGCGCCAATGTCCTCGTCGAAAAGGTCTTCGCCTGGCCGGGCATCGGCTCCTACGCCGTCGAGGCGCTGATCGCATCGGACTATGCGCCCGTGCAGGGCTTCGTCCTCGCCATGGCCATTCTCTACGTCTTTCTCAACCTCTGCATCGATCTGCTCTACGGCGTGATCGATCCGCGCGTCAGGATCGAAGCATGAGTCGCGCCGCAGCCATGACCGCCGCCCCGGATACGCCGCGCAACGCCACAGGTCTGAAGGCGCTGCTACGCCATGGCGCCTTCGTCATATCCGACAATCCGGTGACGGGCCTCTCTTTCGCGCTTTTCGTCGCGCTGGCGCTGATCGCGATTTTCGGGCCCTGGATTGCGCCGCACGACGCCTTCGCCAGCAATACGGCCGCCGCCCTGCAGAAGCCGAGCCTCCATCATCTGTTCGGCACCGACCAGCTCGGCCGCGATATTTTCAGCCGCGTGCTGGTGGCCACCCGCCTCGACATGACCATCGCCATCGCTTCCGTCGCCCTGGTCTTCGCGCTCGGCGGTGTCGCCGGCATCGCGGCGGGCTATTTTGGCGGCTGGACCGATCGCGTCGTCGGCCGCGTGTCGGATACGATCATGGCCTTCCCGCTCTTCGTGCTCGCCATGGGCATCGTCGCCGCGCTCGGCAATACGGTGACGAATATCGTCATCGCCACCGCCATCATCAATTTTCCGCTTTACGCGCGCCTTGCCCGCGCCGAAGCCAACATCCGCCGCGAGGCCGGTTTCGTGCAGGCCGCGCGCCTCACCGGCAATTCGGACTGGCGCATCCTGCTCATGCAGATCCTGCCCAACATCCTGCCGCTCATGATGGTGCAGATGTCACTCACCATGGGTTACGCGATCCTGAACGCTGCGGGCCTCTCCTTCATCGGCCTCGGCGTCCGCCCGCCGACGCCGGAATGGGGCATCATGGTCGCGGAAGGCGCCTCCTTCATCGCCTCGGGCGAATGGTGGATCGCGGTTTTCCCCGGCCTCTCCTTGATGCTCGCCGTCTTCTGCTTCAACCTGCTGGGCGATGGTCTGCGCGACATAGTCGATCCGCAGCGGCGTACGTGAGGGTGACCGATGTCCAATCAGACCACCAATCCGCCGCTCCTCGACATAGACGACGTCACCATCGAATTTTCGACCCGCCGCGGCATCGTGCGCGCGGTGGAAAAGGTCTCCTTCTCCGTCGCCAAAGGCGAGACGCTCGCGCTCGTCGGCGAATCCGGATCCGGCAAGTCGGTCACATCCTACGCGGCCATGCGCATCCTGGATCGCGCCGGCCGCATCGCCGAGGGTTCGATCGTTTATTCCGGCATGCGGCTTGCGGAACTCAGCGAAGCGGAAATGCGCGACCTGCGCGGCCGCGAAATGTCGATGATCTTCCAGAACCCGCGCGCCGCGCTCAACCCGATCCGTCCGATCGGCGTGCAGATTGCCGACGTGCTCGTGCGTCACGCCCGCGCGACTTCGCGGGACGCGAAAGAAAAGGCGATCGCCGCGCTCGAGGAGGTGCGTATCGCCAACGCCGCGGAACGCTATAACGCCTATCCCTTCGAACTTTCCGGCGGCATGTGCCAGCGCGTCGTCATCGCGCTCGCGCTCGCCTGCCAGCCCCAGTTGCTGATCGCCGACGAGCCGACCACCGGCCTCGATGTGACGACGCAAAAAGCTGTGATGGATCTCGTCGTCGAGTTGACGAAGCAGCGCGACATGTCGACCATTCTCATCACCCACGATCTCGGGCTTGCGGCGGCCTATTGCGACCGGGTCGCGGTCATGGAGAAGGGAAAGCTCGTCGAGACGGCGCTCGCCGCCGACATTTTCGCGCATCCGCAACACCCCTACACGCGCCGCCTGATGCGCGCGACGCCGCGCCTCGATTCGACATTGCGCGCGCTACTGCCGGAGAGCGATGAGAGAGCTGAGGTCGAAACGCATCTGGCGCAGCCGGCAAGCGATGTCATTCTCTCGATCGAAGGCCTCACCAAGGAATATCCGAGGATCGACAGGACAAATCCGCTGCTGAAACTCGTCGGAAAGGCGGCGCCCGCGCCCGAACCCTTCAAGGCGGTAGGCGGGATCGATTTTCGGATCCGGCGCGGTGAGAGCGTCGGGCTCGTTGGCGAATCCGGCTGCGGCAAGTCGACGACCTCGATGATGCTAATGCGGCTTATCGATCCGACTTCGGGCCGCATCATCTTCGCCGGCGAGGACATCAGTGCGACGCCGGCGCGCGATTTCGCGTGCCATCCCAAGCGCGGCAAATTGCAGATGGTCTTCCAGGATCCGACCGAAAGCCTCAATCCGCGCTATACCGCCGCGCGCGCGATCGCCGATCCCATCCTTCGGCTCGGCGCGCCGATGAAATCCGCGGCGCTCCGCGCGCGCTGCGAGGAACTCGCGCGCTTGGTCGGCCTGCCGCTCGAATTGCTCGACCGCCTTCCACACCAATTGTCCGGCGGCCAGAAGGCCCGCATCGGCATAGCCCGCGCCATCGCGCTCGATCCCGATCTCGTCGTGCTCGACGAACCGACGGCGGCGCTCGACGTCTCCGTGCAGGCGGTCGTGCTCAACCTGCTGCACGATCTCAAGCAGCGCTCTGGCATGAGCTACCTCTTCGTCAGCCATGACCTCAACGTTGTGCGCCTCCTGTGCGACCGCGTCATCGTGATGCGCGCCGGACAGATCGTCGAACAGGGGCCGACGGAACAGGTTCTGTCCGCGCCCGCAAGCGACTATACGCGCGCACTGCTCGAAGCCATTCCGCATCCGCCCGCGCAGGATCATGCCGCATGAAGGATCTGTCACTCGATCTCGTCACGCTCCGCGCCGCATACGCCAATGGCCTCGATCCACATGCGCTGATCGACCTCGTCTACGATCGTATCGAGGCGTCGAACGATCCCGGAATCTTCATCGCGTTGCGACCGCGCGCGGACGCCCATCAGGAAATTGACGCGACCGGAACGAGCGGCAAGCCGCTATGGGGTATTCCTTTTGCGGTCAAGGACAATATAGATGTCGCGCGCCTGCCGACGACCGCCGCCTGCCCGGATTTCGCCTACATGCCGTCGGCGGACGCCGCCTCCGTCGCGCGCTTGCGCGCGGCCGGCGCCATTGTGATCGGCAAGACCAATCTCGACCAATTCGCGACCGGTCTTGTTGGCCTGCGCACGCCTTATCCGGTCCCGCGCAATTCGTTCGACGCCGCGATCGTACCTGGCGGATCGAGCTCCGGCTCGGCGGTCGCGGTCGCGCGCGGCCTCGTCTCCTTCGCGCTCGGCACCGACACGGCCGGCTCCGGCCGTGTACCCGCGGCGCTCAACAATGTCGTCGGCCTCAAACCCAGTGTCGGCGCCGTGTCGACGCGCGGCGTCGTGCCGGCCTGCCGCACGCTCGATTGCGTCTCTGTCTTCGCATTGACCACGCCCGACGCCTGGGACGTCTATACCGCAATGGCGGGCTTCGATCCGGTCGACGCATTCTCGCGCGACGTTCCAGCCGGAGCGCCGAAGCTGGACGTCAAGGGATTGCGCATCGGCGCGCCCGACGCCGCAAGCCGCAAGTTTGGCGGCGACGCCCTCGCAGAGGCGGCTTTCGACGCCCATCTGGCGTCTCTCCGTGCGCTCGGAGCGACAATCGTCGACGTATCGCTCGTCCCATTCTTCGAGACCGCACGTCTGCTCTACGAAGGCCCGTGGATCGCCGAGCGCCACGCCGCGCTGCACGACTTTCTCACGCAGTCGCCGCAATCCTTCCTGCCGGTCACCCGTGGCATCGTCGAAAGCGCGACCAAATTTTCCGCGACTGATGCGTTCGAAGGACTTTATCGGCTCGCTGATCTCAAGCGGATTGCGTCCGCTGTCTGGAACGACGTCGATGCGCTCGTTGTGCCCACTTTGCCGCGCCCGCGCAGCGTCGCCGACCTGATGGCCGATCCGCTCGGGCCCAATGCCGAACTCGGGACCTACACGAATTTCGTCAATCTGCTCGACCTCTGCGCCCTCGCCGTACCCGGTCGCCATCGCGCTGATGACTTTCCCGCTGGAGTCACTTTCATCGCGCCATCGGGCGAGGACCATGTGCTTGCCGGTCTCGGCGCCGCATTCCATGCGGCAGCGCACGTCACGCTCGGCGCGACCGGCGTCGACCTGCCACGCGCGCATCTTCCATCGCCGCCCCGAACGGACGAGATCGAACTGGTCGTTGTCGGCGCGCACATGTCGGGACTGCCGCTCAACCGCGAACTGACTGAACTTGGCGGACGCTTTTCGCGCACGGTCGAGACCATGCCCGACTATCGGTTTTTCGCACTGCCGGGCGGGCCGCCTTTCCGGCCTGGGCTATTGCGCGTCGAGGCCGGAAACGGCGTCGCGATCTCAACGGAAGTCTGGACGCTTTCGCCGCAGGCCTTCGGCTCCTTCGTGTCGCGCATTCCCTCGCCGCTCGGAGTGGGTACTCTGCGCCTTGCGGATGGCACGACGCCCAAGGGATTCCTCGTCGAAGCCGAGGCTATACGCGGGGCCGAGGACATTTCAGCCTTCGGCGGCTGGCGCGCCTTCATCGCAGCCATGGCTGCGTGAGAGGCGACATGAGAGGTCGAGCATGACGCAAGACGAATGGGACGCATACATTGCGGAGGCGGCGAAGCTGCTCGGCCTCGCCCTGACCGACGAGATGCGCGCCGCCACGCGCGCCAATCTCGAGACGGCCGAACGCATGGCGAAACTCGTGCTCGACTATCCGCTCGACGACCACGCCGAGATCGCACCGGTTTTCTTGGCATGACGGAGCCGTTCCGCCTCAGCGCATCGGAAGCTGCAGCCGCCGTCGCGCGCCGCGATTTGACCGCAAGCGCGATCGTCGAATCGACGCTTGTTCGCATCGAAGCCCGCAATCCGACGCTCAACGCCTATACCAGTCTGCTTGCGGCGCGGGCGCGCAGCAAGGCCGCCGATATCGACGCGCGGATCGCATGCGGCGAGAAAGTCGGGCCGCTCGCCGGAGCGACCTATTGCGTCAAGAACCTGTTCGATGTCGAAGGCGTCACGACGCTCGCCGGCTCGAAGATCAACGCGAACAATCCGGTGGCCGCGCGCGACGCGAGCCTCGTGCGTAAAATGGAAGCAGCCGACGCCATCCTGCTCGGCGCAGTCAACATGGGCGAATATGCGTACGATTTCACCGGCGAGAACGTTCATGCCGGCGCCTCGCGCAACCCGCACGATCCCGGACACATGTCCGGCGGCTCGTCGGGCGGCAGCGGCACGGCGGTCGCGGCTGGCATGGCGACGATTTCGCTGGGTTCGGACACGAACGGCTCGATCCGCGTGCCCTCCTCCTTCTGCGGCCTGTTCGGTTTGAAGCCGACTTACGGCTGTCTGTCGCGCGCTGGCTCCTTTCCCTTTGTCGGCTCGCTCGACCATCTCGGACCGATTGCCCGCTCGGTCGACGATCTCGCGCTCGCGTATGACGCGATGCAGGGCCACGACGGGGACGATCCGGCGCAGGCGCAGCGTCTCGTCGAACCCGTCGTCGGCGCTCTTTTGGGGGGCTTGCAGGGCCTGCGCATCGCGCGCGCCGGCGGATATTTCGCTCGCAGCGGCGAGCCCGCCGCCTATGCGGCGGTCGATACGGTCTGCGCGGCGCTGGGCGTCACGCGCGAAGTCGAACTGCCCGAAGCGCAACGCGCGCGCGCCGCGGCGTTCCTGATCACCATGGCGGAGGGAGCTGAATTGCATCTCGATCGCTTGCGATCTCGCGCGCAGGATTTCGATCCTGCCGTGCGTGATCGCCTCGCCGCCGGCTCCATGCTGCCTGCATCCTGGATCGTACGTGCGCAAAAATTCCGACGCCGCTATCGCGACCTCGTATTACGCCTGTTCGAGGAGGTCGATCTCATCATTGCGCCTGCGACGCCCTGCCACGCGCCGAAGAGCGGGCAGGCGACCTTTGTCCTGGATGGCGCGGAAATGCCGGTGCGGCCGAACATTGGCGTCTATACGCAACCGATTTCCTTCATCGGCCTGCCCGTCGCGGCCGTTCCAGTCTGGACCGCAGGCGCGCGTCTTCCGATCGGCGTCCAGATCATCGCCGCGCCTTGGCGCGAGGATCTCGCGCTTCGCGCCGCGCACGCATTGCAGCAATCCGGCGTCTGCATCGCGCCGGTCGCAGATTGAACGGAGCAAGCATGATCGTAAACGACCCGCAGACGCTCGCGGAAGTCGAGGCGGAATTCGCACGCTACGAGATCGCATTGACAACCAATGACGTCGCCGCGCTCGACGATTTCTTCTGGCGCGACGCGCGCGCCATCCGTTACGGCGGCGGAGAAAATCTCTACGGGTTCGAAGAGATTGCTGCTTTTCGCGCGGCCCGC
Organism: Rhodoblastus sp.; assembly: GCA_020442275.1. Classification (GTDB taxonomy): domain Bacteria; phylum Pseudomonadota; class Alphaproteobacteria; order Rhizobiales; family Beijerinckiaceae; genus JAJXWB01. Next base: position 14,060 of record JAGRKN010000322.1, read on the forward strand.
TCGCCTGCCGGTCTCGAACGCGACCTCGCTCGCACGGTCATCACGACCTTTGGAAGAGACACAGCGACGGCGTCCACGCTGTTCACACGGGCTTCGGCGCCGGGCAAAGTCGGGCGACAGATGCAGACATGGGCCCGTATGCCCGAGGGATGGCGGATCGTGGCGGCTCACGTCAGCATGATACTGTCGTCATGAGGCGAATCTTGAGCGTCGGAGACGCAACGTCTGATCGGAACTTTGAGGTCATACAATGTACGCGCAAAAATCCGCCCCTTTTGCGCTGGCCGACGTTGAAGCTGGTCCTCGCAAATCGGGAAGGAATATCCGAACGTATTCGCGTCCGCACAAGCAAGATCGCTTTATCCAGGTTGCGGTCGACGAGCCGCTTCACAGATACCAAGCGAGCACCGAAGCGACTGTGTCGCGATCGTAGATCGGGAGTACGATCATTTGACCAAGGCCGCGTTCGATCGCGCTCTTTGAAAGGATCGGGGGTTCTACGGACAGGTTCGTGGATACGGCTGGCGACCCCGTTAGCCAGACCTTGCCGATCGTGCCCTGCCCGGCCGCTATACGGCAGAGTTTCAAACGCTGAAGAAGATGCGGCTCGCGCTCGCAATAGCCGGCCGTCGGCTGCAGATAGCCTGAGCCATCCGGCGACCAGAGTTCGCAGCGGATGGCGATTGGCGTGCGCAGCGCCGACAGGAAAGCGAGCACCCATGCGCCGTCGGTCGCGCCAGGGCACGGAATGGCGACACCGCGCGTGATGCCGGCTTCCGCCGCCTTCTCCCAGCGCAGGAAACGCGGCGCGATCAGCCGTTCGAGAATGACCGGCGCGCCACTCGACCATGCGAGGCCCGGCAGGCCGACGCCCTTGCCGAAATTGACGTGCCGCGCCGTCCATTCGAACACTTCGGCCGCGCCATAATAGCCGTCGTCCAGCTCCATCTCGAAGGCGTTGACCGGCGCATGCCAGACTTCCAGCGCGCCGACATGCTCGTCGTCGCCGCCGCAGAAGAAGACGACGACCGCCTTCAATATCTCGTCCGCATAGACAGGAAAGGCCACGCCGCACGTCAGTCCCGCCTCTTGCGCCGCCTCGCCACGCTTGAAATAGGAATGGACGAGATCCTTCAACACGACCGGCCTGCGCTCGGCCCAGGCCTTGCCCGGCAGGCCTTCGCCAATGGCGAAGCGCGTCTGCTTCGCCAAGGCTTCGAAGCCGCTGAGCGCGCCATAGAGGCCTGCGCTCCATTCGAGCGACAGGCCGTCTTCCGTCGGCGTCCAGATTTCGGTCGCGCGGATAAAGGCGCGCTTTTCCTTCTGCGCCACGGGCGCGAGTTGCACATTGACGTTCATCTGGCTTGATTCCTCGAATGCAGTGCTGTGGCGCCCGATCCTCGCTAAGCCGCCTCGTTTTCCGGCGCGCCGGCGAGCGCCGCCAGGGGTTCCGGCTCCGGATTGGCGCCGCCCTCATAGGCCTCCAGAAAGTCGAGCAAAGTCTGGCGATAGCGGTAGTAGTCGGGATGCTCGAGCAATTCCTTGCGGCTGCGCGGGCGCGGCAGGTCGACCTTCATGACGTAGCCGATGCGCGCGTTCGGACCGTTCGTCATCATCACCACCTTGTCGGCGAGCAGGATCGCCTCGTCGACGTCGTGCGTGACGCAGATCGCGGTCACCTGCGTACGTTTCCAGACGTCCATGAGCACGTCCTGCAGGTCCCAGCGAGTGAGGCTGTCGAGCATGCCGAAGGGCTCGTCGAGCAGCAGCAATTTCGGCGAGAGCGCGAAGGCCCGCGCAATGCCGACGCGCTGGCGCATGCCGTTCGACATTTCCGACGCTCTGCGGTCCATGGAGTCGGCGAGGCCGACGCGAGAGAGATAATATTCGACGACGTCGTTGCGCTCCTTGGCGCTGGCCTTCGGGTAGACGCGGTCGACGCCGAGCGCGACATTGTCGCGCGCTGTCAGCCACGGCATGAGCGACGGCGACTGGAACACCACCGCGCGATCGGGCCCTGCTGCGCCGACTTCGCGGCCGTCGAGAACGATCGCGCCGCTCGAAACATCCTGCAAGCCCGCCACCATCGACAGAACCGTCGATTTGCCGCAACCGGAATGGCCGATCAGCGAGACGAATTCGCCCTTGTTCATTTTGAAATTGAACCCGTCGACGACGGTCAGTGGGCCCTTCGGGGTCGCGAAGACCTTCGTGATCAGCGAAAAATCGACGAAGTTCTTGTTGATCGGCGAATGCGCCGCCTTCAAATAGGCGTCCGGCAATTGGGTGATCGGCGTCAGGGTCGGCGCCTTCAGGCCCTCGCCTTCGCCAACATGTCGATCGCCGACCCCCATCAGATAGTCAGTGATCTTCGCGCGAAGCGCCTTGAAGGCTTGGTCCGAATTGACCGCCGAGCGGTCCCGCGGCCGCGGAAGATCGACAGCGAATGAAGGCCCCAGCGTCGCGCGCGGGCCGGGGTTCAGCGGAATAATGCGGTCCGCGAGCAGCAATGCCTCGTCGACGTCGTTCGTGATCAAAAGAACCGTCTTCTTCTCGCTGCGCCAGATCTCCTGGATCTCGTCCTGGAGCTTTGCGCGCGTGAGGGCGTCGAGAGCCGACAGCGGCTCATCGAGCAGCAATATCTGCGGGCTCATCGCGAGCGCGCGCGCCACCGACACGCGCTGGCGCATGCCGCCGGACAATTCCGCCGGACGACGCTCGAGCGCATGCGACAGACCGACCATTTCGATGTAGCGACGCGTGCGCTTTTCACGCTCCGCCTTGCTCTCCTTCGCGAAGACGGCGTCTACCGCCAGCGCGACGTTCTCGTAGACGGTGAGCCAAGGCATGAGCGAATATGACTGGAACACCAGTCCTCGTTCGGGTCCGGGCCCGTCGATCCTGACGCCGTTGACGGAAACCTCGCCGGTGTCGGGTTCGATGAGGCCCGCGATCAGCGAGACGAGCGTCGTCTTGCCGGACCCCGAGAATCCGACGATCGCGACGAAATCGCCCTCTTCCACGGCGAGGTTGACGTTGCTCAGCACTTCACGACGCTGTGGACCCGCGCCGTAACCCTTGCTGACGTTCTTGAGTTCGAGAAAGGCCAATTCCGCCTCCTCAGCGCGTGGGTGAATAGGTGAATGCCGTCTGCAGCGCGAACATCAGACGATCGAGCAGGAAGCCGATGACGCCGATCGTCAGCACCGCGACGATGATGCGCGCGAGCGAATCCGACGAACCATTCTGGAATTCGTCCCAGACGAATTTGCCGAGGCCGGGATTCTGCGCAAGCATTTCAGCGGCGATCAGCACCATCCAGCCCACGCCCAGCGAAAGGCGGAGGCCCGTGAAGATCAAGGGCAGCGCCGACGGCAGGATCACCTTGCGGATCGTCGTCGAGGTCGGCAGGCGCAGCACCTTCGACACGTTGACCAGGTCCTTGTCGACCGATGCGACGCCGAGCGCGGTGTTGATGAGGGTCGGCCAGAGCGAACAGAGCGTCACCGTAACAGCGGAGATCACGAGCGATTTCGGGAAGGCGTCCGACGGATTGATGTAGAGGGCGGAGACGACCATGGTGACGATCGGCAGCCATGCGAGCGGAGACACCGGCTTGAATATCTGGATCAGCGGGTTGATCGCGCCGTTGATCGTGCGCGACAGACCCGATGCGATGCCGAGCGGCACCGCGATCAGCGTAGCGATCACAAATCCCAGCGCCACCGTCAGCAGGCTGGTCTCGATCTGGTCCACATAAGTCGGCCGGCCCGTGTAGTCGCGCCAGCGAACCCGGTCGGACTGACCTTCTGCGGCGAGTTTGGCGTTGCGCTCCTTTTGGCGGGCGTAAAATTCCGACGCCTTGGCGCGCTCGGCCGCATGGTCCGCCCAGAGCGACTGCGCTTGATCATAGACCTGCGCAGGTCCAGGGATCGCGCCGAGCGAGGTGTGCACCTGAGGCGCGAGCACGCCCCATGCGATGAGGAAGGCGACAATTCCGGCGATCGGGATGAGCAGATCTCGAGATATCGAGGCGAGCTGCGCACGCGGATTGTCGCCCATCGCGAGGCGCACAATCGGCACGAGCCAGCTCAGGCCGACGATCCCGAGCGCCTTGTCCGCGCGGTTGAGATAGCCATCGATGCGCGCGCGGCGCTCCTGTCGCGCCGTATCGGTATCGACCGGCTTGATGGTTTCGGTCGTGCTGCTCATCTGCTCTTCCTTGTACTGGATGCGTTGGAGGCCGGGCGCGCCTGCGCCGCCCGGCCGGCCCGAATCAATTTCCGACGACCTCGGAGCCTTCGACCGTCTGCTTGCCTTTCAGTCCGATCTTCAGCGAGTCGATATACGCGTTGGGCTTCTTGCCGTCGTAGGTCACGCCGTCGATGAACTCGTTTGTCGGCGCCCGGTAGCCGTCGGTGTTCGCCGGGAACTCACCGGGCTTGGCGGTGCCGTCCTCGATCAGAAGCTTGGCGGCCTGCATGTAGATGTCAGGCAGATAGACGGACTTCGCCGTTTCGGCATACCAGCTGTCGGGCTTGGCTTCCGTAATCTGGCCCCAGCGGCGCATTTGCGTCAGGTACCAGACGGCGTCCGAATAGTAGGGATAGGTCGCGTAGTAGCGGAAGAAGACGTTGAAATCCGGAACGGCGCGCTTGTCGCCCTTCTCGTATTCGAACGTGCCGGTCATGGAATTGGCGATGACCTTGGCGTCCGCGCCGACATAATTCGGCCGCGACAGGATATCCACCGCTTCCTTGCGGTTGGCGTCGTTGTTCTCGTCGAGCCATTTCGCCGCGCGGATGAGCGCCTTGGTCAGAGCGAGCGTCGTATTCGGATATTTCTTGACGAATTCGGCGGTCAAGCCGAACACTTTTTCCGGATTGTTCTTCCAGATTTCGTAGTCGGTGACGACTGGCACGCCGATGCCCTTGAACACTGCCGCCTGGTTCCAGGGTTCGCCGACGCAATAGCCGAGGATCGTCCCCGCTTCCATGGTCGCGGGCATCTGTGGCGGCGGCGTCACCGACAGGAGAACGTCGGCCTGAATCTGGCCGGACGTATCCTTGGCCGAATAATAGCCGGGCTTCACGCCGCCGGCCGCCAGCCAGTAGCGCAATTCGTAATTGTGCGTCGACACGGGGAATACCATGCCCATGTTGAACGGCTTGCCCTGCTTCTTGTAGTCGTCGACCACGAACTTCAGGGCGTCGGCCTTGATCGGGTGCTCGGGCTTGCCATCCTTCATCGGGATGTGGCTCTTCATTTCCGCCCACACAGCGTTGGAGACGGTGATCGCGTTGCCGTTGAGGTCCATCGAGAAGGGCGTGACGATATGCGCCTTGGTGCCGAAGCCGATCGTCGCCGCCAGCGGCTGACCGGCGAGCATGTGCGACCCGTCGAGTTCGCCCGAAATCACGCGATCAAGCAGAACTTTCCAGTTCGCCTGCGGCTCGAGCGTTACGTAGAGGCCTTCGTCTTCGAAGAAATGCTTCTCCAGCGCAATGGCCAGCGGAGCCATGTCGGTCAGCTTGATGAAGCCGAGCTTCAGCGTGTCTTTTTCAACCTTGAGCATTTTGGCGGCGGCGGGACTCGACAGCGCCACGGCGACGGCCATCGTGGCGACGGCGCTCGTCAGGCGGATCGAAAGCGCGAGTTTGTTGATCAAGACCGATCTCCTTCGTTGTGCATGTCAATGTTCATCATTTCGCCATCGCAACCGCGCGTTCGGCGTCGGCCGAGCTGATCGCGGATTTGAGAATTCGACCGATTTCCGGCCGGCAGGAACCGCAACCCGTGCCCGCCATGGTCGCCTCGCCGATGGATGCGACGTCGCGGCAGCCGCTGTCGATCGCAGCGCGGATCGCATTGGCGCCGACGTTGAAGCAGACGCAGATCTTCTGTCCGGGATCGCTTTCCGCGGCGCCAGGCCGGCCCGCGAGCATGATTGCGGGATCGGCCGTTGGATCGGCGAACAATTCGCAGAGCCATGCACGTGCGGCTGCAATCGGCTCACGCGCGACATAGAGCGCGCCTGCGATGGAGCCGTTGCGCACGGCGACGCAACGATACGAGCCGCCGCGTGCATCTCGCGCTGAAAGCACGAAGGCGTCGTCGTGGTCGCCAATTCCGAGCAAGGCACGCGCGCGCGGCTCCCAATCCTTGACTTGGCCGAAGCCCGCGAGCTCGAGCCGCCAGCCGCCGTCGGCCCGTCCGAGCGCCCAGTAATCGGCTCCTATCGCCACGGGCTTTTCGCGCACGAGCGCGAAGCCGAACCAGGCGGGCGCGAGCGCGGTCATTTCGACATAGGCGCCTTTGGATTCAGGCTGGCCCGAAACAGGATCGACTACCGGCGCCACCAGCGTATCGATGCGCGCATTGCTGGCGAATTGATCGTTCCAGTGGATCGGGGCGAACACGCTGCCTTCGCGTTGGCGATCCGTGACCAGCGCGCGCAGGACTACGGCGCCTCGTCCGTTCGACAGACGCACGAGCCCGGCCGGCGTGACGCCGAGCCGCGCCGCGTCGGCGGGATTGATCTCCGCGAAGGGTTCGGCAATGTGTTGCGACAGGCGCGCGGCGACGCCCGTGCGCGTCATCGTATGCCATTGATCGCGAACACGGCCGGTGTTGAGCACGAATTCGCAGCGCTCGCCCTTGCGCCCGGCAAGTCCGCGAAACGGCGTGGTTATGATCTTCGCACGGCCATCATCCGTGAAGAAGCGTCCGTTCGCGAAAAAGCGCTTCGGCGCCGCGCTCGCCGCCTCGCCCGCGCGCCACGGCCATTGAAACGGCTGCATCGCGCGATACTCGCCGTCGGAAATATTTGCGAGTGCGGAAATGTCGAAGCCGCGCGTGTCCTGGTTGCGATAGCCCGAAAGCGCCGCGTGCTCGCGAAAGACGCTGGCCGGCCCGGAATAATCGAACGCCTTCGCAAATCCCATGCGACGCGCGACGGCGGCCATCGCCCACCAGTCCGGCATGGCTTCGCCCAAAGGCGCGCGCAGCGGGCGCTGTCGCGAGATGCGACGTTCGGAATTGGTGACCGTTCCGTCCTTTTCGCCCCACGCCTGCGCAGGCAGGAGCACATGCGCGAAGTCCGTCGTGTCGGTGCGTTCGACGACGTCGGACACGACAACGAAGGGGCACACGGAGAGCGCGGCGGCCACACGATCCGCGTCAGGCAGGCTGTCGACCGGATTCGTGCCCATGATCCAGACGGCCTTGATCCGGCCGTCGCCGATCGCACGAAACATGTCGACCGCCTTGAGGCCCACGCTCGTCGGCATGCGCGGCGCGGCCCAGAACTCCTGCACAAGCGCGCGGTGTTCCGGCTTTTCGATCTCCATATGCGCGGCAAGTTGATTGGCGAGCCCGCCGACCTCGCGGCCTCCCATGGCGTTGGGCTGGCCGGTTACCGAAAATGGTCCGCAGCCCGGCTTTCCGATGCGGCCGGCGACAAGGTGGCAATTGACGATCGCATTGACCTTGTCGACGCCGGCGCTCGACTGGTTCACGCCCTGCGAATAGACCGTGACGGTCTTGTCCGTGCTGACAACCAGTTCGAAGAAGCGTTCGATGTCGGCGAGCGCAAGGCCCGTGCGGCGCGCCACAGCGCCCGGCGTCCACGGCAGAGCGGCAGCGAGCGCCTGCTCGACCCCGTTGGTATGTTGATCGATGAACGCGCGATCGAAAGCCGGCGACTTGGCCAGTCTCCGCAACAATCCGAGAAACAGCGCGACATCGGCGCCCGGCTCGATCGCCAGATGCAGGTCGGCGATTTCACTGGTCGCGGTGCGGCGTGGATCGATGTTGACGACAACGGGCTTGCCGCCACGTTTTTCACGCGCTGCAGCCAAGCGTTGAAAAAGGACGGGATGGCACCAGGCGAGATTGGAGCCGACGAGGACGACGAGGTCCGCTGTTTCGAGGTCCTCGTAAACGCCGGGCACGATATCGGCGCCGAAGGCGCGGCGATGACCGGCGACGGACGAGGACATGCACAGGCGCGAGTTCGTGTCGATATTCGCGGAGCCGACGAACCCCTTCATCAGCTTGTTGGCCACGTAATAGTCTTCGGTGAGGATCTGGCCGGACACGTAGAAGGCCACGGAATCCGGCCCGTAGCGCTCGACTGTTTGCCGGAAGCGGCGCGCGACGAGATCGAGCGCATCCGACCACGAAGCGCGCGCGCCGCCAATGCGCGGATAGAGCAGACGCCCCTCGGCGCCGAGCGTCTGCCCGAGCGCCGCGCCCTTGACGCAGAGCCGCCCGAAATTGGCGGGATGATCGCGGTCGCC
>JAGRKN010000323.1 GCA_020442275.1 Rhodoblastus sp.
CGGAAGGCGTCGGCGAGCAGCAGCGTGAAGGCGAGCGCTCCCATTGCGAGGAAGACGAGGAACAGGCCGGGCGATCCCGGTTTGGAAGTTTTGGTCTGCACGAAAACCAGTCCCGGAGGCCGAACGAGCTTCGGCCGACAAGCCTTCGCATGCCGGAGGCGCGGACGAAAGCGCAGGCCGTTCGCGGCCCGCGCTAGGTGCGCCGGGAGGATTCGATCATCGGGGCAGGGGAACCGGGGCGGCGCGCACCTGGGCGGCGCCATAGCCGTAACCCTGCGCCGCTGGCGCGGAATAAGCGCCGGAATAGGCGCCGCTCGCGCCCTGCTGGCCGGGCGCATTCGGCCCGGACAGCGCGGCCGAATAGCCGTCGCCGCTTCCAAAAGCCGAGGGAGGCGGCACCAGCGGGTTCTGGCGCGGATTGTAATTGCGCTGGCGCGGGTCGGCCGCCTGTGGCTGGCGGGCGGGCAGGGGCGAATAGCCGTGCTGCGCCGGCGCCATGTAGACGGGCTGTTGCGGATAAGCGGGCTGCGCGAACATGGGCTGCTGCACCGCGACAAGCTGCTGCTGCCGGCGCGCGAGATAATGCACGCAGGCCGGATTGTCCTGGTTCGCCTGATTGGCGCAGTCGAGCACGATCTTGGACGAGCGCGAACGGGAGCGGTAGCGCCGCGCATGCCGCACGACGCGCCGCGGGGCGCCCACGCGGGTGTAAGGGCCGGCGATTTCCGGCCCCATGCTGTAGCCGAGGGCCGCGCCGGCGATCAGGCCGATCGGGCCGCCGACCATGGCGCCGGCGATGGCGCCGACCGTGCCGTTGATGAAACGCGATTCCTGCACCGCTCTTGGCTCCGCATGGGCGAGCGCCGGCGACAGCGCCAGGGCTGTCGAGAGGATGAGAAGGGGAAGCGACCTACGCATGGATTGACGCCTTTGTTGCGTCCATTCATCGCGCCGCGTCCTTACCGAACGGCGCCGCAAATGCGCCTAATGCGGGTTAAGCCTACGAATCTCTTGCACCTCCCGCCCGGGCGTTTACGCTCCTTTCCAATTGCTTCCAGCCGTCGACTGAGCCGAAATTCAATGCCTTACGTTTTCGCGTTCATAATCGCCGTCGCGGCCCTCATGGGCTGGCGGTGGATGCAGCCCGCCTGTTCCGGCGGTGTGATCGTTGCCGACGAGCAACAGTGCAGGGCCGCCTTCGGCGCCGATTTCTGCACGCGGGCTATGCCCAGGGCGCACGCGGATGCGCGCGAAAAAGGCGGCGCCTTCGCGACGCAGGCGCAATGCCTCGACGTCCACCCGGCGTGCATCGAGCGCAACGATGTTTCGGCCTGGACGGCCAAGCCCTCGTCCTACTGCCTCGTTCGCGGTTCCAATGGCGAAGTCGCGCGCGTCGAGCCCATATACTCTATTCGTTAGAACATGCGGCTGATTTGGCGCCTCGCCTTGTTTTTGGCGTTTCGGCGTCTTAGGTTCCGCCCAAAGACGTTGCGCCTCACGCGCGACGGAGGCGCAAGCCTAGCGGTTTCGCCTGAGGGAGTTTGGCAATGGGTTCCTTTTCGATCTGGC
>JAGRKN010000324.1 GCA_020442275.1 Rhodoblastus sp.
TGGACGAATTGCGGTCGCGCGCCGCGGCTTCCGCGCGGCTCGGCCGGTCCGATCCCTTCGTCAACGCCTCGGCGGCCGACGGCCATCACGGCCGTGTGCTGCTGGTCGATGATCGTCTCGCGTCGAGCGACCGTATCGTCGCCTCGCTGCGCGGCAACCAGACAGTGGATGTCGAGACCAATCCGCAGGAAGCCCTGTTTCGCGCAGCGGAAAATCCTTACGATCTCATCATCGTCAGCCTCGGGCTGACGAATTACGACGGGTTGCGGCTGTGCAGCCAGTTGCGCTCGCTGGAGCGTACGCGCGGCATTCCGATCCTGACCGTCGCCGATCTCGAGGATCGCCCGAAGATCCTGCGCGGTCTCGACCTCGGCGTGAACGACTATCTGGTGCGCCCGATCGACCGCAACGAACTGATCGCCCGCGTGCGCACCCAGGTGCGCCGCAAGCGCTACGCCGAAAGTCTGCGCAACAATGTCGAGCAGGCGATCGAGATGGCCGTCGTCGACGCGCTGACCGGCTTGCACAATCGTCGCTATTTCGACATGCACCTCTCAAGCCTGCTCGATCAGGCGGCGCAGGAATCCAAGCCGCTGTCGCTGCTGGTGCTCGACATCGACTTCTTCAAGAAAATCAACGACACCTATGGCCATGACGCCGGCGACGAAATCCTGCGCGCGCTCGCCGGCCGCATGCGCCGCGCCGTGCGCAGCGTCGATCTGGTCTGCCGACTTGGCGGCGAGGAATTCGTGATCGTCATGCCGGAGACGGCCCTGGATGTCGCGGGCAAGGTGGCGGAGCGCGTGCGCCGCGCGGTGGAGGCCGAGCCCTTCAACGTCAAGGACGGGCAGATGGCCGTGCCGGTGACGGTTTCCATCGGCATCGCCGACCGCGGATCGGACGCCAATCCGGACTTCATCTACAAGTCGGCGGACAAGGCCCTCTACGAATCGAAGTCGACCGGCCGCAACAAGGTGACGCTCGCGGCCGCCTGAACCGGCCGCGAAATCCGCATTTTACGCAGAATCCGCAATTCGGGAGGTCGCGCGGCGACGCGCGGTCATTTGCCGTTCACGTTGTTCGTTTATGTTAACAATCGGTTTCTACGGCGTTTCAAAGCGTAGCGATTGCATTTCCCCGGCCTCAAGGTAACGTGGACTCGCCGATCGGGTTGCATCTGGCGGCGCAGCGAGGCTCCAAGGTTCGAAGCCGGTTTCCGGCCTCGTAGAGAGGGCAGGTTGCGTCAGTTCGCGTTACGGTGCGTTTCGGCAAATTGAATACCCTACGGAGTGCTCAGGTCCGCCGCATCTCCTGGGTCCGTGGGGTCGGCCGGTCGTTGGCGGTGTAGGAGTGGCCTCCTCGACGCCGTTGACGACCGGCCACCTTCGTTTTCTCCATAATTCGAGGCGCTTATGCGCGATCTGGCCGGCCGCACCGCCTTCGTGACCGGCGCCGCCAGCGGCATCGGCTTCGCGCTGGCGCGCGCTTTCGCGGCGGAGGGCATGAATGTCATGCTAGCCGATATCGAGGCGCCGGCGCTGGACGCCGCGGTCGGGCGGCTTGCCGGCGGTGCGCCGGGAATCGCCTCTGTTGTCTGCGATGTCTCAGATTCTGCGAGCGTTTCGCGCGCTGCCGCCACGACGGCGCAGGCATTCGGGCCGATCCATATTCTTTGCAATAATGCCGGGGTCGCCGGTGGCAGCGGGATCGAGGCGATTTCGCCGGAGACCTGGCGCTGGGTGGTCGACGTCAACCTGATGGGCGTCGTCCATGGGCTCGCCGCCTTCCTGCCCGACATGCGCGCGCACGGGCAGGGCGGGCATATCGTCAACACGGCCTCGATGGCGGGACTGCAGGCCAATATCGGCTTCAGCCCCTATGTCGCGACGAAATACGCTGTCGTCGGCATGTCCGAGGGGCTGGCGAAGGAACTCGCGGCAGAGGGCATCGGCGTCAGCATTCTGTGTCCGGGATTCGTGCGGACGCAGATCGCCGGCAGCGCGCGCAACCGGCCGGAGCGCTACGGGCCAGCGGTGGCGCCCGCGCCGGGCAGCGCCGGCGCGCGGCTTGCGGCGGCTCATGCTGAAAATGCGGAGGCCGGGCTCGATCCGGCCGATGTCGCCGCGCGCGTCCTTGCGGCCATCCGGGCTGGCGAACTCTACGTCTTCACCCATCCCGACATGCGCGACGAAGTCGATGCGCGATTCGGCGCTATCGACGCCGCTTTCCGGCGGACGATGGGCTGATCAGCCCAGTTTCTTCGCCAGAAAGACCGCGCCGGGGATCGGCGAGGCGTAATAGGGCTTGATGCGCTCGAAGCCTTCTTCGGCATAAAGCGTGAGGGCGGCGGCCATCGAGGGCAGGGTGTCGAGGCGCATTTCCGTGTAGCCCTTGTCGACCGCGATCTTCAGGATTGCCTCGACCAGAGCCTTGCCGGCGCCGAGCTGGCGGCCCTTGCGCATCACATAGAGCCGCTTCATCTCGCAGCAGCCGGGAATGTCGAGCGGGCGCAGCGCCACGCAGCCGATCGCCTCGCCGTCGGCGGCGCGCGCCAGCAGCAATTCGCCCTTGGGCGGGGCGTATTCGCCGGGCATGTTCTCCAGCTCTTCCTCGAAATTCTGGAAGGAGAGATCGACGCCGAGCGTGCCGGCATAGGCGCCGAAGAGGCGCACCGCCTCGATGTAGTCAGCCGCCTTGCGCGCTGGGACGATACTGAAGGGCATGGGCGGCCTCTCGCTTGTGCGGTTCAAACGAAAAAGGGCGCTCCCGCGCCCTTTGATCAATCAAGTGGCAGATTGCCCTTACTTGATCTTGGTTTCCTTGTACTCGACGTGCTTGCGCGCGACCGGGTCGTACTTTTTGAACGACAGCTTGTCGGTCTTGGTGCGGGCGTTCTTCTTGGTGACGTAGAAATGGCCGGTGTCGGCGGACGACAGCAGCTTGATCTTGATGGTGGCGGCCTTGGCCATGGTCTTGGTCCCGGTTGCGGCGCAGTTGGCGCCAACGAAAACGAGCCGGGGAACGCTGTTCGTCCCGGCCCGGAAGCTCGGGGGCAAAATACTGATCGACCGCCGATTGTCAATGCGCGGGGCAAAAGCGAAGCTGGCGCATGATTCTGGTATTCGGCTCGATCAACCTCGATCTGATCTTCGACATGGAGGCCTTGCCGGCGCCCGGCGAGACGCGGCTTGCCCGCGCCATGCGTACGGAGCCGGGCGGCAAGGGCGCGAACCAGGCTGTCGCCGCCGCCAGGGACGGCGCGGAAGTCGCGCTCTACGGCGCGGTCGGACGCGACGCCTTCGCCAATCCCGCGCAGGCGGGCCTCGAATCGGCTGATGTCGACGTCTGGGGCGTCGAGGCCGTGGCGGGCGCGACCGGCATCGCCTCGATCGTGACCGACAAGGCCGGCCGCAACGCCATAGCGGTCGCGCCGGGGGCCAATCTCAAGGCGCGGCAGGACAAGGTTCCCGACGAGTTCCTGGACGAGAAGACGCTCGTGCTCGTGCAGATGGAGTGCGATCCGAAGGAGA
>JAGRKN010000054.1:0-14645 GCA_020442275.1 Rhodoblastus sp.
ATGGGCCGATTTTCGACGATATTGGTATTGCTTGGGCTTGGCCTTGGGGTTTCGGGGTGCGGGTTTCTGCCGTCTCAAGGCCCGTCGGCCAGCGATGTGACGGAGCAGGCCGTTTCCGGCGATCCGGAGGCCGGGCCGCGCTATCTGATCGCCGATCTGACGCCGGCCGCCGTCGCCATTCTCAAGCGCGTGCCCAACATGTCGCTGGCCGGCCGGTTCGGCGCGCATGACGGGGCGCCCTCGCCCGCCATCGGGCTGGGCGATTCGGTCTCGGTCACCGTCTGGGAGGCGGCCTCCGGCGGCCTGTTCTCGTCGGCCGCCGTCGCCGGCGTGAGCGCCGGCTCGCATTCGGCGGCCATTCCCGAACAGGCGGTCGGCCGCGACGGGGCCATCACCATTCCCTACGCCGGGCGCATCCGGGTCGCCGGGCTGACGCCGGCCCAGGTCGAAAAGACCATCGTCGCCCGCCTCGTCGGCAAGGCGATCGAGCCGCAGGCGCTGGTGACGGTGACCAAGAACCTGTCCAATTCCGTCACGGTCACCGGCGAAGTGAGCAATGGCGCGCAGGTGCCGCTGTCCGCGCGCGGCGAGCGCATTCTCGACGTGATCGCGGCCGCCGGCGGGCTCAAGGCCCCGGTGCACGACGTGTTCATCTCGCTGTCGCGCGGCTCGACCACGGCCAAGATCCCGATGCAGACGCTGCTCGCCCATCCGCGCGAGAACATCTTCGTGCGCCCGCGCGACGTGATCACGGTCGAAAGCCAGCCGCAGACCTTTACCGCCTTCGGCTCGACGGGCCGCAACGAACTCGTGAAATTCGACGCGGCCGGCATCACGCTCGAAGAGGCGGTGGCCAAGGCCGGCGGGCTGCAGGCGGAAATGGCCAATCCCGAAGGCGTGTTCCTGCTGCGCGCCGAACCCGCCGCGATCGCGCGCCAGCTCGATCCGGCCTATCCGGTTCCGCCCGGCGCGCAGACGGTCAATGTCGTCTACCGCATCAACCTCAAGGACACGGCGACCTATTTCCTGGCGCGCAGCTTTGCGGTGCGCAACAAGGACGTGATCTACGTGGCGGCCGCCCCCTCGACCGAGCTCAACCAGGCGATGAAACTGTTCGCCACCATCGCCCAGCCGGCCATGAGCGGCGCCACAATGGCAATCGCAATCTGCAGATCGGGGAAGTGCTGACGGTGTCGAGGAAATTGATCCGTTCCTGACCACGTCCCCCGGCGAGCCAGAGCGGCGCAATCGCCGGCGAACCAGGCCAATCCGACGCGACTCCGGCGTGGCTTTCCGGCAGCAACGAACAGGGGCCCGTTCGTCCGATATTGCCGTGGATTCCGCCACATTTGGCCTCGCTGCATCTGAAGGGCCTCGACATGGCGCGCTTGCTCGGCGGGGGCCGCTCGGATCAAGGCGCCGGCAGTCGAAGTCTGACGCAAGACTCGATGCCGACAAGGCCGCCAACAATTTTTGAAAGCCCTGCTTCACACTTTGAATGGCCCATTCGCTCCGTCGCGATTTCGCACAGCATCCGGCTGATCTAATGTCGCCGCCGGCAAGCGTGTCTTTCGAACGCGCCGACGGGGAAGCGGAATGTCAAAGCGGACACAGGTCGTCATCATCGGTTCGGGTCCTTCCGGCCTTCTTCTGGGGCAGTTGCTGCACAAGGCCGGGATCGACACGATCATCCTCGAGCAGAAGTCCAAGGACTACGTGCTCGGCCGCATTCGCGCCGGCGTGCTGGAGCAGGGCGCGGTCAGACTGATCGAAGAGGCCGGCGCCGGCGAACGGATGCGGCGCGAAGGCCTGCCGCATGACGGAACCGAAATCTGCTTCGGCGGCGTCCGCCATCGCATCGACTTCAAGGGCCTGACCGGCAAGGCCGTGATGGTCTACGGACAGACCGAAGTCACACACGACCTGATGGATGTCCGCGAGGCCTGCGGCGCGCCGACGATCTACGAGGCCGAGGATGTCGCGATCCAGGATATTGCGACCAGCAATCCCCGCGTGACCTGGACCAAGGACGGCGTGGCCCACGAAATCGCCTGCGACTTCGTGGCGGGCTGCGACGGTTTTCACGGCGTCAGCCGCCGCACGATGCCGGCGGAAATCCTGCGCACGTTCGAGCGGATCTATCCGTTCGGCTGGCTCGGCGTTCTCGTCGACAAGCCGCCGGTGTCCGACGAGCTCATCTACGTCAATCACGAGCGCGGCTTCGCGCTGTGTTCGATGCGCTCGCAAACGCGCAGCCGCTATTACGTGCAATGCAGTCTCGACGAGAAGGTCGAGGAATGGAGCGACGACCGCTTCTGGGAGGAGCTCGCGCGTCGGCTCGACCCGCGCGCGGCGAAGGAATTGCAGACCGGCGCGTCGATCGAAAAGAGCATCGCGCCCCTGCGCAGCTTCGTCGCCGAGCCGATGCGGCACGGCCGCCTGTTTCTGGCCGGCGACGCCGCGCATATCGTGCCGCCGACGGGCGCGAAGGGCCTGAACCTCGCGGCGAGCGACGTCGCCTACCTCTCGCAGGCGCTCATCGAACATTATCGCAGCCACAGCGACGCCGGGCTCGACGCCTATTCGCAGCGCGCTCTGGCGCGCGTCTGGAAAG
Source organism: Rhodoblastus sp. (assembly GCA_020442275.1). Taxonomy (GTDB): domain Bacteria; phylum Pseudomonadota; class Alphaproteobacteria; order Rhizobiales; family Beijerinckiaceae; genus JAJXWB01. Next base: position 2,615 of record JAGRKN010000054.1, read on the forward strand.
CCGAGCGCTTCTCGTGGTGGATGACGCAGCTCCTGCACAATTTTCCGGATTCGTCCGGCTTCGACCGCAGGATTCAGAACGCGGAGCTGGAGTATCTGTTCAGCTCGCAGGCGGCCCAGACGGCGCTGGCGGAGAATTACGTCGGCCTGCCCTATTGAGCGGTCAGGCGGCGTCCTCTTCGGCAGGGAAGGAGCCCGCGAATTGTGACTGCGCGCTGGCGCCAGCCGGGGCCAGCGGACCGTCGGCCGTCTCGAGCATGCGGAGCAAGTGCGCCTCGCTGTCGCCCCAGCAGGCCGCATAGATTTCGCGACATAGGGCGCGGGCGGTGTCGCCGGGCCATTCCGCCGGCAGCAATTGTCGTGGCAGCAAGGGATCGCGCAGCTGCACGCGTCGAAATTCATGCATGAGCAGCGTGCGCACGACGAAGCACTGCTCGGGATCGACGTCCGCGCCCGGACGCAGAGCGCGCGCCACTGGACGGAAGGTATCGATGAATTCGCGATAGGCAGCGGCGATCTCGCCCAATCGCCAACACTGGTCGACGATGTCCTTCAGAGGCCGGCTCGACAAGGCGCCGAGGGTGCGCGCCTGCAAGGCGACGACCTTGTCATGCGCGCCGACCGTCTGAAGAATATCCATCAGCTCCTCGGTGCGCGCTGAAGGGTGCGCGAACACGCCAGGCGCGATCGCACCGTAACCCTCCCACAACAATTCCTTGCGCAACGCTTCCTTAGCGGCGATGCCAAGACCGTCCCCGGACAGAAGCACGAGGCGCCACTCGCCGTCCCACCCGTCGCGCGCGTCTTCATAGATGCGGCGATAGGCGTGTTCGAAGCGGCGGCGGCCGGTCTCGGTCAGGCCGTAGTAACTCCGTCGGCCGATCTGCTCGGACACCAGCCACTTTTCGCGCGACAGACGAAACACCGAGGTGCGCACGAGGCGGGCGTTGAGGCCGAGCGGCTCGACGAGCCGGATGAACCCGCCGAGCCAGACGGCGCCTCCATGCGGCGCGATCATGTCGCCGTAAACCGTGATGATCAGTGAATTCGCGCGCGGCGGGCGTTCGCCCAGCCGCCTCTCGATCCATTGACTGATCTGCCTGCTGGCCATGCGCGGCGTCGCTACTTCGGCCGCTTGTCGACCACCCTCTTCGCCTTGCCGACGACGACACGCTCGATCGAATCGGGATCGACGACATGGATGCGCGCGCTGACGCCGACGAAGGTCTTGATGCGATGGGCGACATCGTGCGCGATTTCGTCGCGCTGTCCTGCGCCGGCCTCGTCGTCCGGCATGAGCTCGACGAAGACATCGAGCTCGTCGAGATTGTGATCGCGCGAGACGACGATCTGGTAGTGGCCGCACAGATGCTCGTTGCGCAAGAGGATTTCCTCGATCTGCGTCGGGAACATGTTGACCCCGCGGATGATCAGCATGTCGTCGGAGCGGCCGGCGATCTTGCCCATGCGTCGCATGGCGCGGCCCGTGCCCGGCAGCAGCCGCGTGAGATCGCGCGTACGATAACGAATGATCGGCAGCGCCTCTTTCGTCAGCGAGGTGAAGACGAGCTCGCCTTCTTCGCCGTCTGCGACTGGCTCGCCCGTCTGCGGATCGATTACCTCGGGATAGAAGTGATCTTCCCAGATGTGCGGGCCATCCTTCGTCTCCACGCTCTCGCAGGCGACGCCTGGACCCATGACTTCGGAGAGCCCATAGAGATCGACGGCGTCGATGCCGAGTTTTTGCTCGATCTCGCGACGCATCTCGTTGGTCCAGGGTTCCGCGCCGAAGACACCGACGCGCAGGCTGGTGTCGCTCGGCTTGATGCCCTGCCGCGCGAGTTCGTCGGCAATGGTGAGCGCGTAAGAGGGCGTGCAGAGCAGGACCGTCGGCTTGAAGTCCTGGATCAGCTGCACCTGCTTTTCCGTCTGCCCGCCGGACATCGGGATGACGGCGGCGCCGAGCCGCTCGCCGCCGTAATGCGCGCCGAGGCCGCCGGTAAACAGGCCGTAGCCGTAGGAATTGAGAATGATGTCGTCAGGCCCGATGCCGGCGGCGCGGAACGAGCGCGCCACCAGGTCGGCCCAGGTGTCGACGTCCTTCTGCGTATAGCCGACGACGGTCGGCTTGCCGGTCGTGCCGGAGGAGGCGTGTACGCGCACGATGTCGCGCATGGGCGAAGCGAAGAGGCCGTAGGGATATGTGTCGCGCAGGTCGGCCTTGGTGGTGAACGGAAACTTCGCGAGATCCGCGAGCGTCTTCAGATCGTCGGGCTTGACGCCGGCGGCATCGAATTTCTTGCGATAATGTTCGACATTGTCGTAGGCGCGTTTCAGCGACCATTTGAGACGATCGAGCTGCAGCGCCTCGAGCTCCGCGCGGCTCGCGCGTTCGATCGGCTCCATGAATGCGGCGCTCATGCGCGCCTCCCGGGAAATGAAAACGGGCGAGCAACCCACCGGCCACAGATCATCGGCTCACTCCCTTATGACCGGCTTCTTGCTTTTGGCGCCGGTTCTCAATTCAGTTCGCCTGCGGCGGCTCCCAGCCGGGCTGCAATCCTGGCCCTGGCTTGCTTCGCCCGCGCGCGGGCGTGCGGGGCAGCGAAAAGCCCTGCGTGAAGGCTGCGCGGCAGACCAGCGTATATTTGAACAAGGCGCCTCCGACGGCCGCAAAGGCGCCGCCGAGCGCAAGAGCCGCCGGATAATTGCCGACAGCGCCAATCAACGCGAAGACGGCGGCGGCGGCATGACCCAGAATGAGAAAGCGCGGCGCGAAGACATCGAAGGCTTGCAACGTGCCCTTGGGCGCGCCGGTCCTGCGCAGATCGCCGATGTAATTGGTCCAGGCGATGTAGCGCGCGACGATCAGCGCCGCGAGCAGGAAGCCGAGCGGCGCGAGCGATGGCCAGAAGGGCGCGGAAAAGGCGACGATGCCGACGCCTTCGACAATGGCCGTCACGACGATCAGCGCGACACAGGACCAGCGACGCCAGGCGGATATGCCGATGTTCGCCTTGAGGATGCGACCCTGCGCATAGGCATAGAGCGCGCCGAGCAGCCCGGCGAGCAGGATGAACAGCGGCGTCCCTGTGAAAACGCCGAGCGCGCCGGCGATGAAGAGGAAGGGCGCGATCAACGCCTCGCGCGTCATCCACGAGGTCGAGGGGCGACGCACGACATGAAAGGCGCGCCAGGGCCGACCGATTTTCAGCCAGACGGCGAAGAGGCCGCCCGCGACGAGCACGAGGCCGAGCGCAACGTAGGGGCGCGGATCAGCGCGCAACATGGCCGCGAAGGGGCTTGCTACGAGGAGGCCGGAGCCGGCGCCGCCGAGAATGAAATTCAGCGCGCCCTTGATGTCCCATTCCTGCTGCTGGCGCGGGACGACGCGATCGAGAATCTTCGTCTCGCTCATGCCTCCTCTCCATCGAGGATGTAGTAGACAGACGGATCGGTGCCGAGTTCCTCGTGCATGCGGAAATGCTCGGTCATGGCGAGCAGCTTCGAGACATTGCTGGCCTTGTCCTTGATGTCGCCGAAGTGCATCGCGCCGGAGATGCACGAATTCACGCAGGCCGGCGTGACTTCAGGGTCGACGCCTGGCGTCTGGCCGGTCTTCGCCGCGAGATCGATGCGGTCCTGACAGAAGGTGCATTTGGTTGCGACGCCGAGGCGTTCCGGCTCGAAGCGCGCTTCCTCCGATTTCATCGGCGTTCCATAGGCGTATTTCGCCATGTGCTGGATCGAGCGCGCATCGTAGGGGCAGGCCATCACGCAATTGGCGCAGCCGATGCAGATGTCATAGTCGATGGTGACGAGGCCATCGAGCCGTTGCTTGGTCGCCGTCGTCGGGCACACGTGCATGCAGGGCGGGTTGGCGCAATGCATGCACGCGACCGGCATGAAGGTGCGTTGCACATCCGGAAATTCGCCGGTCTCGATGTCGAGCACGCGCCGCCATTGCACGCCGGGCGGCGTGGCGTTGGAATTCTTGCAGGCGGCCGTGCATGTCTGGCAGCCCACGCAGCGGCGCAGGTCGATCGCCATCACATAACGTTTGTCGGCTTGCGCGCTCATGCCGCGACCGCCTTGTCGGCGCGACGCAGGGCGACGCGCACGATATCGGCGCCGGAGCCCGTGGCGTCGGTGAGTTCGACGGACATGGGCGCGATCGTGTTCAGGCTCGCCCGCTCCTTGTCCTTGATGTAGGGCGTCGCCCAATGATCGAACTGGCCGATGATGACGATCGTGTCCGGCCGCACGCCCTTGACCAGGGCCGCCCGACCATAGGTCGCGCCGATATGCGAGCGCACTTCGACGCGGTCGTTCTCGCTGATGCCGAGCTTTTCGGCGGTCTTGTCATTGATGATAACGCCTGTCGCGCCGTGAAGGTTTTCGGAGACCTCATCCATCAGCGCGATCGCGGCGTTGCCGCCCGAGTGATATTGCATCGACTTGGTCGCGAGCAGCCAGAACGGGAATTCCTCGAGACTGCCGCCGGCGTTGACCAAAGCGCGCTCCCAGCGACCGGGCACATCGTGCCAGTCCGGCAGGCCGACATATTCGGTCAGCTGCTCATCCCACCAGTGGATCTCGTTCTCATGCAGGCGATTGCCCAATTCGCGGCCGATGCGCAGCAGGCGCTCCTGATACGGCAGTTCGTAGCGCAGGCCCTGTTTTTCGAGCGTCGGCGTAAGATACCAGCCGAGCCGCGATTGCGGGATCGCGTAGAAGCCGTGCTCCTTGAACCAGTCGAGCCCGTGGCATTCCTTGCCTTGCGAGAGCGTGACGGTCGCGGCCTTGCAGACGGCGTCCCAAACCTTGTCGGGATCGAGCGCGCTTTGCGCGTCCAAAGCGAAATCGTAGGTCTCGCCCTTCAACGGCGAGACGCCGGAGATGCCGCGATTGAGCTGCGCGACATAGGCATCGATGAGCCCGGAGCGGCGCGCGAGTTCAGCGGCGATCCAGGAAAAATCGCGCGCCTCGCCCTGCGGCTCGACCGCCTTCTGGCGCAGCACGACGCCGATGTGATCCCAGAAGTGCTCCATGTATTTCGTCTGGCCCATGCGGATCAGCTGGTTCGATTCCAGATCGGTCGCTTCGGGCAGGAGCAGGTCGGCCATGTAATTGGTCTCGTCGACCGTGTAGGCGAAGGCGACCATGAAGGGGAACTTTGCCGCCGCCTCGGCGAGACGGCGCGTCTCCCAGAAGGAGATCGCGGGGTTGGAGCGATAGACGAACCAGAGTTCAGGATAGGTGGGCTTGGGCCAGTTCCAGCCTTCCGGCGTTTCCTCCTGGAACATCCAGGCGAGCTGCGTCGGCCCGAGCGCCTGGCTCCAGCCGCCGTTGCGGCCGACGATCGGCACCATGGTGCGATGCAGGTTGCGCGTGGTCGGCTGCGCCTCCCACGAGTTCGGGCCGGTCGGATTGAAATATTGAATCATGAAGCCGTCGTCGCCGGGCTTCACGCTCATGTGCCGATTTTCCTGCGGCTTGTTGATGCGCACGGTCGTGCCGAGAATGCCGCCGGGATTTTCCAGCGCTCCGACCAGCATGGCGAGCACGGTGCGCGCCCAGCAGCATTCGAATGCGCCCCAGCCGTTGTTGACGGACTTGCCCAAAGTGACGGCGACGGGCCGCAGCGGCAGCGTCACGCCGTCGATCTCGATCGTCTCGCCGATCGAGGCGGCTTCGAGATATTCATTCGCAATGCGTCGGATCGTGTCGGCGGGCACGTCGCAGATCTGCGACGCCCATTCCGGCGTGTAGCGCTCCATGTGATCGACCAGCGCCTGATAGGCCGTGCGCCCCTCGACATCGGCGAATTCCGTGCGCGCGGCATCGGCATCGACCGTGATCGCACGCGCGACCTTGTGGCGGCCGGAGACCGCGGGGCGCACGCCCGGCGTGTCATGCGCGACGACGGACCCAGAGGCCTCGTCGAACAGCAGCGGCTTCGATGTCTCGGGATCGCGCAGGTAGAGGCCGTTCGGCGCCAGCAGATAGGGCGAGGCCGTGCGATCGCGCAGGAAAGGAATGTCGAGTTTCTGGACGCCGTGCTCGCAGACCAGCACGTGGATCAGCGCGAACAGGAAGGCCGGATCGGTTTTCGGTCGAATGGGAACCCACTCAGCGGAGCAGGCCGCGGTGATGGTAAGGCTCGGCTCGACCTGCACGCGCTTGTAGCCGCGAATGCGCGCATCCGCATGGCGGATGACCGCCGTCGGGCCGCCCGTGACTTCCACATTGGCGCCGCAGGAGATGACGTAGCGTGTGTACGGCGTGTCCGCCGAAACGGTGAAGGCGCGGTGCCAGAACTCGCCGTAGAGATGTTCGGAATGGACGCATTTGACGCCCTGGCCCGAACCGAAACTGTAGTCGACCGGCCCCCATGCCGCGAGAAAGGCCGGCAGCGTGCCCATGTAATTTGAGGGCGTGCCGCCGTGACCGAAACTCGCGGCGATGCGCGGCAGGCCGGCCTCGTCGATCACGCCCTTCGCGCGAATAGCCTTCAGCCGTTCGGCGATCGTGTCCAGCGCCTCGTCCCACGAGATGGGCGTGAAGCCCGGATCTTCCTTCATCCCCTTCTTCGGATTGGTCCGCCTCATCGGGGTGAGGATGCGATTGGGATTGTAGGTCTTCTGCACGAGGCCATAGGCCTTCACGCAGGGCCGGCCGTGCGCGGGATGAACGCGGTCGCCGTCGAAATTCGGACCGATCTCGGTCGCCACCCCGTTCTCGACCTTGACGCGCAAGAAATCCGGGCCGGAGACGCAATTGTAGCAGAAGGACGGGACGCTCTTGGTCGAAGCGCCGGAAGCCTTGTCGGCTGCGCTCATCATTTCCTCCCGGGAATCGCAAGGCGCGGATCGTTCGTCTTGCGCGGAAATATGATACAAACGGACAGCCATAAGTCAAATGATCGGTATCGCATGGTCGACATGCGAACCATCCGCGGCCATACCTCTTGTGCACCGCACGCGCTTTGCGCCTTGTTCTCTCGATTGCGCGCAACACGCGCCTGTGACACGATCGGAACCAAATCATGATACTAAATGCTGCTCGCGAGTTTGCATTTTGTATCTAATTGACACCTATGGGAGGCTCATCTTGAAGGACACGATCAAGCCCGGCATGTCGGCGACGCGAAAGATCCTGGTGGACACCCCGCGCACGATCGATTTCCTCGGCGAGAACCTGCGCGTCTACGCCACGCCCGCACTGGTGCAAGATTTCGAGATCGCCTGCCTCGAATTCCTGCTCGACCACGTCGACGCCGGCGAGAATTCCGTCGGCACCGGCATCAGCGTTTCCCACGGCGGCGCGACGCTGCGCGGCATGAGCGTGGATATCACCGTCACCATCGCCAAGGTCGACGGGCGCATGGTCACCTTCGATCTCCTGGCGAAGGACGACATCGAGGAGATCAGCAAGGGCGTGCACAGCCGTTTCGTCGTGGAAGTCGACAAGCTGCGCCAGCGCGTCGCCGGCAAGGCGGCCAAGGCCGGCGTCGCGTGAACGTCCGACCTCAATGACCGACACGCCCGACGATCCGCAGCGTGCTTTTCGCGCACGGATCGAGCGCTATGACGGCGGCGCCAGCGAAACGAAGGAGATCGCCGTCGCCGTCGAGGCGCCGATCAACATCGTCTACGGCGATGCGCCCTACGCCGTGATGATGACGACGCCAGCCGACATCGAGGATTTCGTCTACGGCTTCAGTCTGACGGAAGGCGTGATCGCGAAGGCCGCCGAGATTCGCGGCGTCGAGATATCACGACAGCACGAGGGTTATGTCGCTTCGGTCAATCTCACGCCGGACGCCTTGCGTAAGCACATGGCGCGGAGGCGCAACCTGTCGGGACGCACAAGTTGCGGGCTCTGCGGCGTCGAGGATTTCACACAACTCCCGACGGCGCCCGGCAAGGTCGGCGAACGCGCGGTCGCGCCGGAGGCGATCGCCCGGGCGCTGCGGGAGTTGCATGAAAAACAGCGCCTCTTCCGCATGACCCGCGCGGTGCACGGCGCCGCATGGTGTGCGCCGGATGGGGAGATACTGCTCATCCGAGAAGACGTCGGGCGCCACAATGCGCTGGACAAGACAATCGGCGCCAGTCTTCGCGCAGGCCTCGCGCCTGGAGAAGGCTTCGCGCTCATCACCAGCCGGTGTTCGTTCGAAATGATCGAGAAAGCGGCGATCTTCGGCGCGCCCGCGCTTGTTGCGGTTTCGGCGCCGACCTCGCTCGCGATCCAACGCGCGAGGGACCTCGGCGTCACATTGATTGCGGTCGCGCGCGACGACAGCGCGCTTCTCTTTCATCCGATGTGAGCGCTCGAAGCGGCGAACGCCTCAGTGAAGCGCGGGCTTGGGCAGTTCCAGGGTTACACTCTGAGGCCCCCGGGTCAGTCGGACCGAGCGCGGCGCGACTTCAGCGACCCGCCAACCCGACGCCGATGCGCCGAGAGGCAGACGCAGCACTGCCTGCGATCCGCTTTCCAGGACCACAGCGACCTTCTCCTGGTCGCCCACGACTGTCCCGACCAGCGAAAATGGCGGCGTGGCGGGATCGACGCTCGGGGCGCTATCCGAAGGTTGCGGCGCCTCGGCGACTTGCGGTGGCCGACGCCCTTTGGTGAACAGGGGACGATCGCGCGTCGCGTTTATCGATTCGAGCGGCGTCGACCAGAGCGGATTCGAGATACTGCCAGCCTCCTGCGCCTGCGCTGCGCCGCCGGAAAGCGCGCAAACGATTGCGACCAGCTGCGATGCGCGCCTCATTGCGCGGCCCGCCATTGGCCGGAGATCGCGAGTTGGGCGCGTAGACGCGGCGCGGGCGATTTCTCGTCGCCCGGCGCAGTCTGCGCGGTCAACCGATCCATGGTCAGAACCGGCATGCCCGCCTCGATTTCATAAAGCGTGCGCTGCAATGCGTTTTGATCGAGATCGCAGGACACGACGAGCGCGATGCGCCCATTGTCCGCGCCGGCGGCGCGAAGATCGATCTCGGACGAGACGACAGCGCCGCCAGCCTCCGAGACGATGGCGCCGATCCGCTGCTGAAGCGCCGCGCCAGCGACTGTCGCCGTCTGGCCTTCAATATAGGCCGACCCCGCCGGCGGTTGCTTCGTGAAATGCATTCCAGCGAGAGCCTTGTGCGCACGCAAATGCTCGAGATTGGCCGCCGCCGACGAATAATCCGTCCACGACTGCCACAATGTCGCGCAGGCGCCGAAGCCGATTGCCAGAAGCGCCGCAATCGCGGCGGCATAGGCGAGCGTCGCCAGCGCTGTCTTGCGTTCGAACGCGATCGGGAGACGCTGGACGCTCATCGCGCTTCCTGTCTGTAGCGCGCATTGACCTGCGCCTGAATATGGAACTGATCGCCGGGCTGGTTCGGCGCATGCGTGGTCGGCGCCGAGAATGTCGCGTTCGAGAACGTCAGCGAGCGCTCGAGCATGGCGACGAGCCGCGTGGCGTCGGCGCTGACGCCGGCAATTTCGACCTTGCCCTCGGCCAGCTGCATTTCGCTCAAATAAGTGTCGTCCGGGAGAATTCGCGCGAGCTGATCCAGAACGAGCACGGCAAGCGGCGATTCGAACTTGCGCCTGTGCAACATCATGTCGGGATCGCGCGCGCCCGACATCTGCGCCTGCCGCCAGCTGCGTGTCTCGCCCGCGACCTCCGCCGTCCGCGATTCCAGCCAGGCGCCGAGTATCCCCGACGCCGCTGCGGTAAGCCCTGCGAAGGCGAGCGCGCCGACAAGCACGTGGCGCAGACCGCGCTGCGCTCCAACCTTCCAGCGATCGCGCTGGAATGCTCGCGTGTACACGATGATCGGGGTTGCTGAGGCGTCGCATTCGCGTCGAGCCGCAATCGCCACGGAATTCGCGCCGGCGGCCGCTATGGCGTGGACAATCGGCTCGAACTGCGCAAGAGCGGCCGCCGCCAACACCAGCTTGATGCGATCGAGGCCAGCAGGCGTGGGCGCGCTATGGCCATAGACCGCCTGCGCCGGAGACCATGGCGTCAATCGATCGATCTGCGCGCGCAACACGCCATCGAGAAAATCGACCGCCTTCGAGGGAAAATCGAGATCGCGAAACAGGAACATATCAGGCGGCAAGTTCAGCGCGACACGCGCGTCGCGCAATACGCTGTCGACTGACGCGCCGGACTGATCCAGCAGCGCGCCGTCTCTCAGACAAAACAGACGTTCGCCTGTGCCTGCGACTCGAAAATAGCCGTCGGACGTTCCCTCGACGTCGACAGTGCGCGGGCGCGAGAGCGCGTCGGATGTATGCGCGACGGCGTCCGCGACGGTCCCGATCCATCGATCAAAGGCGGCTCTGAGGCTGTCGGAATCGAGTTTCATCACCGTCGAACATCGCGCGGCGGCGCAGGGCTTTCACCGCTGCGCCATAATAGGACATTATAGGGCGTATCGCCATCGCGCGCGCCCATCGCCACGACTTCCGCAGCATTGACGCGTCCCTGCGCGTCTGTGACGCGAATCTCGAACCGCGTGGGCATCAGGCTCTGTTCACCGCCCGCCGTATCGGGCGATGCGTCCTGAGGAGGCGCGCCGGTCGCTGCGCCAACTTGCGAAGTCGCAGGCGGCGAAACGCCGGCATTCTGCGGCCCGTCGGCGCCGTTCGGATCGATTTCCCACTTTTCCCGCCCGCCGTAGACGGTCACGTAAGGCAAGATTCGCGCGACAAGTTCCGGTGGCAACTCGAGGACGTCCCACAATTCCTCGACAGATTGATACGGCCCATGGCGCGGCAGGTAATTTACGCCGGCGGCGCGGTAGCTCAGATCCTCCATCGCGGCGCCCTGGCCTCCCGGTTGTTCGCGCCAGGCCAGGATACGGCGGGCATATCTGTCCGCACGCGCCCCGCCGCCTCTTGCGCCGAGGAAGGCGGTCAGGCTTTCCAGGGGGGCCTTGTTGAGATCGAGGCGCAACGTCTCGCTGGCGTAGCGCACCTGCGCATGCGCCCCGCCGATGCGATAATTCAGAACCCCTTCGAGCGGCCGCTTGTCCTTTTCCATGCGCGAGACATCATAGATCGCCTGTTCCAGCGCACCGGCGAGCGCCGCATCCGCCTCGACCCGGCGCAGATAGAAATCGGCGCTTTGCGCCATGGTCAGCGCATAGGCGACATAAGCTCCCACGAGCCCCGCGAGCGCGGCGAGTATCCACAGAACCGCGATCAGCACGAAGCCGTCTTTATGGTTTGCGTGGGGGGCGCTCGCGCGCGCGCCGCGCTTCATTGCTGATCGCTCGCGGGCGCGGGTTGCCCGGACGTCTCCTGTTCCTCGCGAAGGCACTTGCGCAGCGACTTGGCGGAGACGCATCGCGCCGGCGCTTGAGCATGGACGACAGCGGTCGTGGGAGGGACAAGCGGCGCGCCCGTCACGATATCGCGCAGTTCGATTCGCACGCGCGAAGGCAGGACGAAGGGATCGTCCCACTGCGAGCGCCAACGGCCTTCCTGATCGGCGTAGGAGAACAGGATGCGCGCTCCCTTGCGCAGCAAGTCGGCAGATGAGGCGAAATGCAGGGCCCCCGCCGGCGGAACGCCGGGCGGCAGCGGCGCGAAATGCGCGCGACGGCGCACGACTCGCGCCGTCGCCTTGTCGGCGATCGTCGATATGCGGACGACTTCGAGACCGGGCCGCTCGCCCGGATCGAGCGTCGGCCGCACAAAGGTGACGGCGTCCGATCCACCGTCGAAGAAAATGTACTTGTCCCGATTGCTGCCTGTCACATATCGCGCCTCGGAAAGATCCGCGACGATCCTGTCGAGCGCGACGGCGCAGAGATCAGCCAGCTGGACTCTATGGAATCCATGATTCCAGGCCGGAACCCATTGCGCGACAAGCGTCGAGACGCCGGTCATGACAAGGCCCGTCAGCGCCAAAGCGACAAGCCCTTCGAGAATCGAGAACCCGGCGCACGCGCTGTCCGCGCGCGACCGCTGGCGCGGCGACGTCATGAAACCCTGCCGAGGCGTATCGTGACGATATC
>JAGRKN010000054.1:14766-36632 GCA_020442275.1 Rhodoblastus sp.
CTCGATGCGCCAGGCATAGCCATCGGATGCGCCGGACGCGCCGTTGGCGAAGCTCCGGTCGGTCAGTTCATTGACAAGCCGACGCGCGACCTGGGCAAGTTCGACACGCGCGACTTCAGCACGATTGGCGCGGCGGCCAACCGATGCGAGCGAGCCGACCGCCGCCATGACCGCCGCCAATACCGCCAGGGCGACGAGGACCTCGAAGAGAGTGAAGCCGGCTTGCGGCTCAGGGTCAGGCCGCATTGCCCGGAATTATCTCCACGCCCCCGGTCAACCAGTCGACGCGTATCTGCAACGAAAATCCGAGACGCGAAAGAATGAGCGTACCTCCGCACGACAGGCCCGATGGAAAGAAGCGGATCGACTGATCGACGGGCGCGCCGGCGCAGGTTCGCGCAAGCACGGCGTTCAGCGCCACGTCGCCCGGCAGCACAACGCTGGCGGCGCTCGATCCCGATGCGATCGTGCGACGGGCCGCATCGACCAGCGTCGCCGTCGGCACGCCGCGATCCAGCGCGTATTGCCGGTCCTGCTTGATGAGGGCGGCGACCTTGACCGCGTAGGACTCGAATGCAGTACGCGACGTGCCGCGCGGCATCGCCGGCGCCAGAACTGCCGATACGAGGCCGATGATCGCCAGCGCGCATACGGTTTCGAGCAGCGTGAAACCGTCTTGCGCGCGCCGCTTACTCGGCGTTCTTGATGTAGCCCGCCGCGCCCTTGGAGCCATTGGCGCCCTCCGGTCCATAGGAAACGATCTCATAGGGCTTTCTGTCGCCCGGAGACTTGTAGACATAGGGCGCCCCCCACGGATCCTTCGGGACGCTCGTTCCCTTGAGGTACGGGCCGTTCCACGCAATCGCGCTCGAAGGGCGCTGCATCAGCGCATTCAGGCCCTCGGTCGAGGATGGATAGCGACCAACGTCCAGATAGTAGAGATCGAGCGCGCTCGAGAAACTTTCAATCTGTATCCGGGCCGCCTTGACCTTGGCGTCGGACAGATAATTCAGTACGCGTGGCCCTACGAGCCCCATGATCAGGCCGATGATCGAGATGACGACGAGAACCTCGACCAGGGTGAAGCCAGCTTCGCCAGCGCGACTGTGCTCGCGCGGCCTGCGGCGGTTGGAAATGCGGGAAATCAGCGACATCGAGAACTTTCGTGTTCAGCCGGCAAGCTGGTTGACAGACAGAAGCGCGCTCATCACCGAGACGATCAGGCCGCCTACGATGAGCGCAATGGCGACGATGGACGCCGGACCGACAATTGCGACGATGCGGTCGAGACTACGTTCAAGCTTCGCCTCGTAGAAGTCGGCGATACGGCCGAGGACCATGGGCAGGCGGCCGCTCTCTTCCCCCAGGCGCAAAGTGCGTACAGCCATTTGCGGGAGAGCGCGCGTCTCCGTCAGCGCCTCGGACAGCTTGCCGCCATGACGGACGAAGTCGACCGTGCGCGCCCAGGCGTCCGACTTGCCAGTCGAGGCCATGATCTCGACGATAATGCGCAAGGCCGGCGCGAGGCCGACGCCACTCGTCAGGAGCAGGCCGAGATTGCGACAGAACAGGGCCGCGCGGCGATATTCGAGGACACGGTCGACGAAAGGAACATGGCCGAGCGCGTCCATGAAGGCCGAACGCAACTCACGCCGCGTGGAGGCCCACCAAACGAAGGCTATCAGCGCGGCGGCCGCGAGAGCCAGCAAAGTGAGATGTGCGCGCAATCCGGCCGAAACCGCAAGAAAGAAGCCGAGAAGCGGATCGATCCTGGCCTTGAAGTCGCGCAGGACCGTCTCGAATTGCGGCAAAACCGCAATCAGGAAGAACAGCAGCACCATGCCCGCCGCAACCATGATGAAGGCGGGATAGCGCAACGCATCCAGAAGACGTCGGCGCAATGCTTCGGCGCGCCGCCGCTCGGTCGCCAGCGTTTCCAGAACCGTTTCGAGCGAGCCCGAGCTTTCACCGGCGTGGCACAGCGAAACGTACATCGGCGTGAAGAGATCGGGATGGCGGGCGAGCGCATCCGCGAAACTGTCGCCGGAAGCGACGGCCCCCGCGACCTTCGACAGGGGCTGGCGCAGCCGACCGGCGCTCGGATCGTTGGCGATGAGCTCGAGCGCGTCGTGGATGCGCGCGCCGGTCTTGAGAAGCAGCGCGAGATCGGACGTCATGATCGTGACATCCTCGGCGCTCGCGCGCGCGCCAAACGACACGCCGCCTGCTCCAATCGTTGCGCGCTTTTCGCCGTCGATCGGGATCAGGCCGAGATATTCGATGCGGCGCGAGAGCTCCTCGCGCGAGTCGGCGACAATCGAGCCTGTGACGATTTCACCGGACTGGCTGAGCGCCCTGTATTGGAATTCGGGCATCGTCATCGCACCGTGGTGACCCGCAGGACCTCTGCCGGCGAGGTTACGCCCGCCAGGCACTTGACCACCGCATCCTCGAACATCGTGGTCATGCCGGAGGCGCGCGCGGCGCGATCGATTTCACGCGCATCGGCCTTTGCTCCGATCAGCTCGTGGATCTCGTCGGTCATCTCCAGGACTTCGAAAATGCCGGTGCGGCCGCGATAGCCCGAGCCGTTGCAGCGTTCGCAGCCGGCGGGCCGCCAGATGCGGTCGCCGACTTTCAGACCGAGCGCGCCATAGCGCCTGTCGTTGGCGCAGGTCGCAGCGTCGAGCGTCTCGGGCTTCTTGCAGCGGTCACAAAGGATGCGCACGAGCCGTTGCGCGACAACGGCGCGCAAGGTGGAGCGCAGCAAGAAAGGCTCGACGCCGAGATCAATCAGACGCGGCACCGCCGCGCTTGCCGTTTCCGTATGCAGGGTCGTCAGGACGAGATGGCCCGTCAGAGCCGCGTGGATCGAAATGTCGGCTGTCTCACGATCTCGGATTTCGCCGACCATGATCACGTCCGGGTCCTGGCGCACGAAGGCGCGCATGGCGGCGGCAAAGGTCAGGCCGATCGACGGCTTCACTTGCGACTGATTGACGAATTCGATCTCGTATTCGACCGGGTCCTCGATAGTCAGAATCTTGCGGCTCGGATCGTTGAGGCGCGAGAGGATCGTGGCCAGCGACGTCGTCTTGCCGCTGCCGGTCGGTCCCGTCACCGCAACAAGACCGTGTGGCAATTCGAGCAACCGATCGATCTTGCGCTCGTCGGCGGGCGAGAACCCCAGCTTCCTGATGTCGAGGAGACCTCGATCGCGCGGTAACAGACGAATGACGGCCGCCTCGCCATGCTGCCGGGGCATGGTCGCGACGCGCATGTCGATATCGGAAGCGCCGATACGCACCCGCGCGGCCCCATCCTGCGGCAGCCGTCGCTCGGCTATATCGAGCGAGGCCAGGATCTTGATACGCGAGATGATCGCTTCGGGAACGAGAAGGTTCGGCGCGGGGACGATGCGCAACATGCCGTCGATGCGCATGCGTACGACGAGCCCGCTGCGGAACGGCTCGACATGGATATCGCTCGCGCGCATGTCGATCGCTTTTTCGATGAGATCGCTGACCGCGCGCACGACGGGCGCGCCGCTCGCCAGATCGCGCAGGTTCTCGATGTCGTCAGGGCGGCTCGCGATGGCCGCTTCCGCCTGCTCCTGCTCCTCGTCGTCGAGCGTTTCCCGCAAGATCAACGCAATATCGTCATAGGCCGCGACGACCAGCGACACTGGCGCGCCGAGCGCGAGTTCGGCCGCGCGAGTCGTAGCCTGATCCCAAGGGTCGGCCAGAGCGAGCCAGGCGCGACCTTGTTCGTCCTGGAAAGGATAGGCGAGCGTTTGGCGGAGAAAGCGTCGCGAGAACTGTCCGACGAGAGGGCTGGACCGCTTCAGTTCCGTATAGTTCGCGCGTGGGAGTCGCGCAAAAGCGGCGACCTCGTCGGCGAAGTCGTGCGAACTGAGGAACGAAGTCTCCCATACCCGGCGCAGGCGCGATTCGTCGCCCGCGATCCGGGAGCGATCGAGCGCCGCGTCGAAATGCAGGCGATAGCGCTCGCTCAGTTGATTGGCGAAATCCTCGATCGGATCCGCAGCCATGCCGGGCCCCTCGATCTCTCAACCGCCCTTGACGATGTTCGCCGCGCTGCAGTCAGGCCCGCGAAGATCGTCGATCGTCAAGCGCTGTGCATCGGTCATTTCTTTCAGATTCAGCTTCGTGCCGATCGAATTGCGAATTCGGACCCAATCGCGCCGCAATCTGCCTTGAGATCGCGCCACGGCCTGATTTGTCCATGCATAAGCCAGCACGAAATCCTGTGGCGCTCCATTGCCCTGATCATGCGCCATGCCCAGCAGGAATTGCGCGTGCGGCTGACCGCGATCGGCCGCGCAATGATACCAGTAGACTGCCTTTTCGGCGTTCTGCGGCACGCCTATGCCCTTGGCGTAAAGATAGCCGAGCCAGGCCTGCGCGCGCGCGTCGCCGCGATAAGCGGCCTCCACGTGACGAACGGCCGGCGGCTTGTACCAGAGGCTCTGCGCAGAGGCTGTGTTTGAACAAACGACCATCGCCAGAGCGCCGAGAATCAACGAGATCGCTACGCCAGGATATCTCGACGCTGAGCGATTGATACTCGACACGGGCAGGCCCTCTACGCTCGATTTCCAATGCATGGGACGCATTCGCCCCGCAAGCGAACAACTCCCTGACTTTGCAGTTGAAAGCATGACGGCTATCCACTCGCCGCAGCGAGAGTGTTTCCAAATGGCAACTTTCGACGTCAATTCTATACGCCGCGCGACCGCCTCTTTCGCCCTCAACGGTATGCGTATACAAGTTTTTTCACAATTGGTGTAGCGGCGGGTTCCGTGCGTATGAGGTCAGTGCGTCCACGACGAGAACCGTTTGCGCGCCGCGTTTGCGCTGCGACGATGATTTCGGGGGTTTGCGCGCTCCTGGCCTCGTGCAATCTGACGTCCGGCGGCTTCGGCAGCGACGGTCGCGAGATGCCCGGCGCAGGCGATGCGGTCCGAAACATCGATCTCGAACCGAGGTTTCCGAAGCCCGACCGAACGGCGAGCTCGGGAGACAGCATTTTTCCACAGGGATTTTCGATCTTCGGTCGACGCGCCGAAGCAACCGGCGACGCGAGCGGTCGGGAACTCGCCCTGACAGACGTGCGCGGAGCAGAAGCCACCGAGGGCGGCGTCAATCTGAATTTCGAGAACGCGCCCGTCGCATCCGTCGCCAAGGTCATCCTCGGCGACACGCTGAAAGTCGGCTACACGATCGACCCGCGCGTGCAGGGCACTATCACCCTGTCCTCGGGTCGGCCGGTTCCACGCGGCAAACTGCTCTTCGTCCTCGAATCGGCCCTGAGGTCGAGCGGAATGGCGCTCATACGGGATGCCCATGGCTATTCCATCGCGCCCGGGGGCGAGGCGATGGGATCGGGAGTCGTCGACGGAGCGGGCTCGCTCCAACCCGGTTATGGCGTGACAGTCATCCCGCTGCGCTACGTATCGTCGCAGACGGTGGCCAAGCTGCTCGAAGGCTTCTCCGTCAAACCGGGAGCGATCAGGTCGGACAGTTCAGGCAATATCCTGATCATCGCGGGCTCGGCCGCCGAACGACGTATGGCGCTGGACACTGTGGCGAATTTCGACGCGGACTGGATGCGTGGCCAGTCGGTCGGCGTCTATCCGCTCCAGAACGCGACCCCCGAGCCGATCGTCGCCGAGCTCGAGAAGATCCTCGATTCCGCCGAGGGCGGAATGGGTCAGGGCCTCGTCAAGTTCCAGGCTATCTCGCGTATGAACGCCATTCTGGTCGTCGCGAAGAAGCCCGAACTGCTGCGGAACGCCTCGAACTGGATTCGCAGGCTCGACGGCTCCAACACGGCCGCAATCGGCGTGAAGGTCTATCATGTTCGTCATGGCGAGGCGCGCCATCTCGCGCGGCTCCTGAGCGAGATGTTCCTCGGCGGCCAGATGGCTGCGGACAATCAGGCAGGCGTGGCGCCGAATTCGGGAACGCGCAGCACGATGTCGCCTGTCGAACGGCTGACCGGCGGCGGTCAGGGCCTGCGGCCGCCTACCGCGAGTTCGTCCCCGTTCGGCGGTCTACCTGCCGCGCAGAACGCGTCCAGCGCCGATGCGGGCGGCGCGACTGGCGGCGTGCAGCGGACGGGACTGGGCGGATTCGGCCGCAGCGCGGGCGGAGGCGGGCAAGGCGGCGAGGGCGAAAGTTCGCTGATGCCGGGGGTTCGCATCACGGCCGACGCCGCCAACAATTCGATCCTGATCTACGCCAATCAACACAATTACAAGACGATCGAGCGCGCCTTGATCCAGCTCGATCGTCCGCGTGGCCAGGTCGCAATCGAGCTCACGATTGCCGAGGTCACCCTCAACGACAAACTGAACTATGGCGTCCAGTTCTTCCTGCAGAGCAGCGATGTCGGACTTCGCGGCGATCGCGGCTCGATCGTCAACACGGCGATTACGGCGCCGATCGCTCAGGCTTTCCCGGGCTTCAATTTCCTTGCGGGCGCGCAGGCGAACCCGCGCCTGATCATCAACGCCTTGCACGGCTACACCGACGTCAAGGTTCTCTCCAATCCGTCGCTGGTCGTGGTCGACAACCAGCCCGCAACACTGCAAGTCGGCGACCAGGTTCCCATTCAGACCGGCAATGCAACCGTGCTCAGCACCAACAATACGGTCGTCAGCACCGTGGACTACAAGAACACAGGCATTATCCTGCGCGTACTGCCCCGCATCACGTCCAGTGGGGCCGTTACGCTCGACGTCGAACAGGAAATCAGTTCCGTCCCGAATTCCGACGGGACGACGCAGACGCTGACGCCTACGATCTCCGAGCGCAAGGTCAAAAGCACGATCAACGTGATGAGCGGCCAGACCGTCCTGCTCGCGGGTCTGATCAGCGACTCCTATTCGCGCGGGCGTAACGGCATTCCGATCCTCGACCAGATTCCGATCGTCGGCGATGTCTTCACACAACAGAACAAGGGCGGGCGTCGGACCGAACTCATCGTGTTCATCAAGCCCCAGATCATTCGCGACCCTGTCGAGGCTTCGGTGATCGCCTCCGAGTTGCGCTCGAAGATGCGTGGCGCGCGCGTCCGCTCGGACGAACCGCCGGGCGCGGTCGCGCCACGGACGCCGCGCCTGATCCATTGAACGACCATGGAGGCGGCATCAAGGTCTCAAGCCCGCAGACGAAATGGGCTGTCGTCGCTCTGGTCGCGGGTTGCGCGGCCAGTATCGCTGCGGCGCCAGGAGCCGCCGGCGCATTCGGCGCGTGCCTGTTCGTCATGGCGCTGGCGGTCGCGATCGTCGACTGGCGACGGCTGATCATTCCCGACTGGATGAACGCGATCGTTTTTGCGCTCGGCCTTGCGCAGGCGGCGGTTCTGTCGGACGGAACTCCAATAACGACAGCCCTTGCGGCGGCGCTGGCTCGCGGCGCGACCCTCGGCGGCGTGTTGCTGATCGTCAAGCTGGCCTATGCGCGGGCGCGAGGACGGGAGGGCCTCGGGCTCGGCGATGTCAAGCTCGCAGGCGCTGGCGGCGCGTGGGTGGCGTGGACGGGACTGCCCATCATCATCGAAATCGCCGCGCTATCAGCGATCGTCGTCTTTCTGGTCGGACCTCGGCTTGCGGGCCGGCAGGCGCAATGGGACGAGCGGTTGCCGTTCGGATCATTCCTTGCGCCCGCCATCTGGGCGACCTGGCTCATCCAGACGATCTACGGCGCCTGACCGGCGAGATCCGGATAGAGCGCGCGCAACCCACCGGCGGTTGCGGCGCAGACGCCGCGCTCGGTAATGATTCCGGTGACCAGCCGCGCGGGCGTCACGTCAAACGCGTCGTTGCGAGCCGCCGAGCCATCCGGCGTGAGCTGCACCTCGACGATCGCGCCATCGGCGGCGCGGCCACTGATATGGGTGACCTCGCGCGCGCTGCGCTGCTCGATCGGAATATCGCTGACGCCGTCCGAAATGCGCCAGTCGATGGTGGATGTCGGCAGCGCGGCATAGAATGGCACGTCGTTGTCGCGCGCGGCCAGCGCCTTCAGATAAGTGCCGATCTTGTTGCAGACGTCGCCCGCGCGCGTCGTGCGATCGCTGCCGACGATACACATGTCGACGAGCCCGTGCTGCATCAGATGCCCGCCGGTATTGTCGGCGATCACGGTATGCGGAACGCCCTCGCCCAGCAGTTCGAATGCCGTGAGACTCGCGCCCTGGTTGCGCGGCCGCGTCTCGTCGACCCACACATGCAGGTCGACGCCTGCGCGCACGGCCTTGTAGATCGGCGCGAGAGCCGTGCCCCAGTCTACCGTCGCGAGCCAGCCGGCGTTGCAGTGGGTGAGGATATTCAGCCGACGACCTTTGCGCGCGAAAATGTCCTTGATGATCCCTGCCCCGTGGTCGCCGATCGATGCGCAGGCGACGACGTCCTCCTCCGCGATCGCGGACGCTTCCGCATAGGCGCTCGAGCGACGTTCGCCGATCGGCGTCTGCGCAAGGACGGAGCGCAACCGATCGAGCGCCCAGCGCAGGTTCGACGCGGTCGGGCGCGTCGCCAGCAATTCTTCGTAGGCCGCATCGATCGCCGCGTCTGACGGATCTTCCGCGACAGCCAGCGCGAGACCATAGGCGCCCGTCACGCCAATAAGCGGCGCGCCGCGCACGATCATGTCCGCAATGGCGCGCGCGGCCTCGCTGCTGTCAGCGAGAACGCGCGTCTGCACCCGATGCGGCAGTAGCGTCTGATCGATCACATGCACGCGCCGGCCATCGACGTCGAGCCAGATCGTGCGGTAGTCGCGTCCATCGATGCGCATGGCGGAACCTGTATGGCCTCGAATTCGGCCGACGCGGCTTGTCGCCCATCCCCTCGCGCTTGTAAACGTCGGGCAAAGGCAAGCGCGATGGTGGGTATGACGACGACGCTGGCGTTGGGAACGGTGGCGATCGTCTTTGCCGCCGCGACCCTGCGTGGTCTTACCGGCTTCGGTTTCGCGCTGGCGGCCGTGCCCATGCTCGGCCTGCTGATGCCGCCGGCGCAAGCCGTGCCCGTATCCATGTGCATCGTGGCGGTCGGCGGCGTCGTCGGCGCGCGTCAGGCGATGACGGCTTGCCACTGGCCCTCGATCCGGCGCATCGGCGTCGCGGCGGTCGTCGGCACCCCTGCGGGCGTATTTCTGCTCAAGCATATTCCCGCCGAGGCCGCCCGCATCGCCATAGCGCTGTTCACGCTGGCGGCGGTGCTCGGCATTGCGCGGGCGGGCGAAGGCGCGAAGCCCTTCGGCGCGGCGCGCGCGATCGTCTATGGGCTGGTCGCCGGCGTGTTCAACGGACTCGCCGCCATGTCTGGTCCGCCGATCGTCGCCTATTTCATGTCGTCGGCGTTGAGCCGCGAGGCGATCCGAGCCTCGATGCTGGTGATCTTCCAGATCGTCGTCTTCACCGGACTTGCGAGCGCGCTGGCTCTCGGCCTCGTCACACACGACACGGTCATGCTGGCGGGCCTGTCGCTGCCGGCCTTCTGGATCGGCAATTGGGTCGGCGCGCGCCTGTTCGCGATGGGCTCCGAGCAGGGCTATCGCCGCATCGCGATCGCCTGCCTCGTCGCCATGGCGCTGGCCAGCGCGGCGCCGGCGGTCTCGTCGCTCCTGCACGCCAGCCGCTGAGACGCGATAGCGGCGCCGGCAAATGCTGCTAGGCTCGCTACAAAGAAGGACAGGGAGGAAACATGCCACGCCAGATCATCGATCTGTCCGTTCCCTTGCAGAACGACGTGCCCGCAGACCCGCCGGGCCTGGATCCGAAAATCCAGTACATCGCCCACAAGGAGAGTTTGCCGCAGATCCTGCCCTACTTTCCCGGCCTGAAGGCCGAGGACCTGCCCGACGGCGAGGGATGGGCGGTCGAGCGCGTGCAGCTCTCCACGCACAACGGCACGCATCTCGACGCGCCCTGGCATTTCCATCCGACGATGAACCGCGGCCAACGCGCGTGGACGATCGACGAAGTGCCGCTCGAATGGTGCTTCCAGCCAGGCGTGAAACTCGACTTCCGACACTTTCCCGACGGCTATGTCGCCACGGCCGCCGACGTCGAGGCGGAGCTGAAGCGTATCGGCCACGACCTCCAGCCGCTCGACATCGTCGTCGTCAACACGAGCGCCGGCCTGAAATACGGCCAGGCCGACTATGTTACGTCGGGCTGCGGGATGGGCTATGAAGCCACGATGTACCTGCTGGAGCGCGGCGTACGCCTGACCGGAATCGACGGATGGAGCTGGGACGCGCCGTTCGTGCACACCGCCCGGAAATACGCCGCGACGCACGACGCGAAACTGATCTGGGAAGGCCACAAGGCAGGCCGGCACATCGGCTATTGCCACATCGAGAAACTGCACAATCTCGAAATATTGCCGGCGACCGGTTTCACGGTCTCCTGCTTTCCCGTGAAGATCGAGCGCGCGTCGGCGGGATGGACGCGGGCCGTCGCGATCATCGGCTAGTCGGGATCAGGCTTCCCTGACGGCGCGATTGCGGGCGAGGGCCACGCTCTTGACCTGCGCATAGACGGGCATTCCTTCGGCAAGCCCGAGCGTCTCCCACGACCTGAGGGTCAGGCGCGAGAGAAGGCGCGCGCCGGCGCCGGCCTCGCCGAGGCCAAGGACGACGATCATCTCGGCGGGACCCGTCTCGGTCGCATGCAGTATGCGCGCCCGCAATATGTTGACGATGGAACTGGGGCCCGGCGGATTGCGCGCGAGACTGACATCGCTGGCGGTCACTTTCAGCCTGCGATGCTCGCCGACGACGCCTGCCGGAGCCGGCGTCAGAAACCGGCCGCCATTCACGTCCAGCTCCAGAAGTCCGTAATGTGGATCGTGAGCGCGCACGACCGCGTCGAGCATCACCGCCGCTTCTCTCGCGCGCGCGAAAGGCAAGGCGGGATCGCTCAGGAGGTCGGCGAGCGGACCGGCGGCGGCGACACGGCCCGTCTCCATCAGGACCAGATGGTCGGCGAGCCGCTCGACCTCGCGCATGTCGTGGGTGACGTAGACGACGGGCAGGGACACGCGGGCGTGCAGGCGTTCCAGATAGGGAAGGATTTCTTCCTTGGCCGTCGCATCGAGCGCGGACAGCGGCTCGTCCATCAACAGTAGGTTCGGCTGGCTCAGCAAGGCGCGGCCGAGCGCGACGCGCTGGCGCTCGCCGCCCGAAAGATTGCGCGGCGAACGTTCGAGCAATGGGCCAAGGCCAAAGAGTTCGACGACCTCGTCGTAGCCGAACGCCGCGCCGACCATACTACCTGCAGGCGCGCCGTACAGAAGATTGCGCCGCACCGAGAGATGCGGAAACAGGCTCGCTTCCTGAAACACGTAACCGATCGGGCGGCGATGCGTCGGCAGGAAGCGGGACTTGTCCTGCCAGACCTCGTCGCCCAGCGCGCAGAAGCCGTCGGCCATGCGGCCGAGACCGGCGATGCATCTGAGCACGGTCGTCTTGCCACAGCCGGAAGGGCCGAACAGAGCCGTCACTCCGCTGGCCGGCGCATCGATGGCCGCGTGGAGCGGGAAGTCTCCGATGCGCCCATGGAAGCGCGCGTGCAGGCCGGGCGCGCTCACGGCCGTGCTCCCGTCACGCGCTTTTCGAGAAGGATCATCGCCAGAACGACCGCGAAGGCGAATACGACCATGCCGCCAGCCAGAATATTCGCCTCGCGCCATTGCGAATTCTCGACATAG
This sequence comes from Rhodoblastus sp., assembly GCA_020442275.1. GTDB lineage: Bacteria > Pseudomonadota > Alphaproteobacteria > Rhizobiales > Beijerinckiaceae > JAJXWB01. Next base: position 26,513 of record JAGRKN010000054.1, read on the forward strand.
TCGAAGATCGCGGTCGACAGCACGCGCGTGCGGCCCGGAATGTTTCCACCGATCATCAGCACCACGCCGAATTCGCCGATCGTGTGCGCGAAGCCGAGGATGGCGCCGGTCAGAAGTCCCGGGCTCGCGATCGGCAGCGCGACCGTCCAGAAGGCGCGCCAGGGCGAGGCGCGCAGCGTGGCGGCGACCTCGAGCGGCCGGTCGCCCATCGCCGCGAAGGCGTTGCGCACGGGCTGAACAACGAATGGCATCGAATAGATGATCGAGCCGATGACGAGGCCCTCGAAAGTGAAGGCGAGCGTGCGGCCACCCCACAGGCCCGCCAGCGCGCCTCCGGGCCCCTGCGGCCCGAGCGCGATCAGGAGATAGAAGCCGAGCACCGTCGGCGGCAGGACGATCGGCAGGGAAACGAAAGCCGCGACGACTTCCTTCCACCGCGACGGCGAACGCGCGAGCCACCAGGCGAGCGGCGTCGCGACGACGAGCAGAATGAGCGTCGTGATGGTCGCCAGTTGCAGCGTCAGCAGGATGATGCGCCCGAGATCGGGCGGCAGGCCGCTCAGCATGTCGGCGACCGCGCCCCGATTGTCCGGTGATGCGACGAGCGCAGCGACATCAGTCCCATTGCGTCAGGTTCAAGTGGCGCACCCGAAGGGATTCGAACCCCTGGCCTCTGCCTTCGGAGGGCAGCGCTCTATCCAGCTGAGCTACGGGTGCGGCTGCCGAAGCGGCGCGCCATTGTGTAGCTGATCGGCAGGCGTGCGGCAATCGCGCTCGCCGGCCTGCAATTTGCTGCATGTCTGCGACGGGCCCGCGCCTCCTTGCCGGGGCCGCGAATCGCGCCGTTTTGGAGCAGCCATGGAACGATCTGAAGCGATGCGCGATGGGGCGGGGGTCGCCGCGCGCGGCCTGTTGATCGTGCTGGCCGCGCCATCGGTGGCGGCCCTTGCCCTCGATCCAGGCGCGCCCGCCGCCGCGCCGCTGCGCGTGCTTGCGGAAATCGTCACGATTCCAGGATTCTACGCCGTTGCCGGCTGGCTGCTGGCCGCGCCGATCGCCTCGGCCCGGCTGGTCGACCTTGTCCGCATCATCGCGCCTATGGCGGCCTGTGCGGCGATCGCCGCGGTTTGCGCCGGCCTGACGGCCCCGCTGACCGGCCTCGACTGGCGAACAGCCGTTCTGCAAGCTGCGCCAATCTGGAGCCTGGCTCTCTTGCCGGCGGCCTACGCGCTGGTCGCCCGCATCGCACCGGCTTCGCCCGGCCTCCTGTTCGCACTGGCGCTCGCCGGTCACGTCGCGGGGGTCATCCTGGGCAAACCGGCGCTAGCGCATTTCATCTTCTTCGTCGCCGGCCTCGCGCTCGCGTCCCGGCGCGAAGAACTGTTCCGGCTGGTCCGCGAAGAAGCCGAATTCTCGATCGCGAGCGGCCCATTCGTCGTCGTCCTCTCGGCGGCCATTGCGATTCGGTTCGCCGCGACCGGACAGCCGGCGTCGATCGCCGCCGTCGGACCGATATCGCTGGTCATGGGGCTCGCCATCGGCCCGACCGCGCTCGCGAGCGCGGCCGCATTGTGCAAGGGCCCAGCCGGAGAGGCGCTCGTGAGACTGGGTCGCGCCAGCCCTGCCTTCGTCATGTTCTGGGTTCCGCTGTTCGCGACGATGATGGCGGCAGCGAATCGCGGCGCATCGACGTCGACGGCGAGCGCGCTCCTCATGGCGCTCGCGAGCCTTCTGATCATCGCCGTGATAGCCGACATCGCGGTCGACACGCGCGAAAGAGCCGCATTCCGGGGCGTCACGGCGCGGCAATAGCATCACGATCGCGCGGCATCCCTTTTTGCCTGAAACGCGCTAGTTTGGGGCCATGAGCTCCTGTCACCGTCCCGTCAAAGCCGGCGACCACGTTTTTCTGGTCGACGGCTCGTCCTTCGTGTTCCGCGCCTATTTCCAGTCGATCCGTCAGGACGCGAAATACAATTACCGTTCGGATCGCCTGCCGACCGGCGCCGTGCGCCTGTTCTGCACGAAGATGCTGCAATTCGTGCGCGAGGGCGCGGCCGGCGCGAAGCCGACCCATCTGGCGATCATCTTCGACAAGTCGGAGAATTCGTTCCGCAAGGAAATCTACCCGGAATACAAGGCCAATCGCAGCGATCCCCCGGAAGACCTCATTCCGCAGTTTCCGCTGATGCGCGAAGCCGTGCGCGCCTTCGGCATGATTCCGATCGAGCAGGACCGCTACGAAGCCGACGACCTGATCGCAACCTACGCGCGCCAAGCGGAGGCGAAGGGCGCCGACGTGCTGATCATCTCCGCCGACAAGGATCTGATGCAGCTGATCACCCCGAAAGTGTCGATGTACGACCCCGCTTCCGGCGTCGCGGGCTCGGCCGGCGCGCGCGAGGAGCGGCGCATCGGCTTCGCGGAGGTGCAGGATTATTTCGGCGTCGCGCCCGACAAGGTCGTGGACGTTCAGTCGCTCGCCGGCGATTCGACCGACAATGTACCGGGCGCGCGCGGCATCGGCGTGAAGACGGCGGCGCAACTCATCAACGAATATGGTTCGCTCGACGCGTTGCTCGCGCGCGCGTCGGAGATCAAGCAGCCGAAGCGCCGCGAGACGCTGACCGATCCCGACAGCATCGCGCTGATCAAGGTCTCGAAGCAGCTCGTCTCGCTCGTCTGCGATGTGCCGCTCGAATGCCCGCTCGACGATCTCGGCCTCGGCGAGCCGGATGCAAGAAATCTGGTCGGCTTCCTCAAGGCGCTGGAATTCACGACGATCACGCGCCGCGTCGGCGAAATCTATGGGCTGGACGCCAACGAGATCGAGCCGCGCGCGGACCTCGTCGGGGCGGGCGGCTGGCGATCGCGCAACGGCGAGGCCCTGCCGGAGCAAGAGCGCAAGGAGCCGCTGACATCGGCGCCCGCATCGCCAGTCCAGACCGCGCCGACAATTGCGAAACATGCCGCGACCGATGGACTGGCGCCGGCCGCGCTCGCGGCGGAGCGCGCGGCGCAGGCGCAGGGCGCGGCTTTCGATCGCGCGAGCTATGTCACGATTTCCGATCTCGCGACGCTCGATCGCTGGATCGCCGAAGCACATGAAGCCGGCATGATCGCCGTCGACACCGAGACCTCGTCGCTCGACGCCATGCAGGCCGATCTTGTCGGCGTGTCCCTGGCGCTTTCGCAGGGCCGCGCGGCCTATGTGCCGATTGGGCATGTGAAGGGCGCGCAGGACGATCTGTTCGGGGAGCAGGGACTTGTCGCCGGCCAGCTGGGCGAAGCCGACGTGATCGCGCGCCTGAAGCCGCTGCTGGAATCGCCCGACGTGCTGAAGATCGCGCAGAACGCCAAATACGACTGGCTCGTGCTGGCGCAGCGCGACATCGACATGGCGCCGATCGCCGACACGATGCTTGCTTCTTATGTGCTCGACGCCGGTCGCAACGGGCACGGCATGGACGAATTGTCCGGGAAATATTTCGGCCACAAGCCGATCGCCTTCGGCGAAGTCGCCGGACAGGGCAAGAGCTTCATCGGTTTCGCGCGCGTCGCGATAGATCGCGCGACGGAATATTCGGCGGAAGACGCCGACGTCACGCTGCGGCTGTGGCGTACGCTCGCGCCTCGACTGCCCGCGGAATCCATGACACGCGTCTACGAGACGCTGGAGCGCCCGATGGTCGGCGTGCTCGGACGCATGGAACAGCGCGGGATAGCGATCGATCGCCAGATCCTGTCGCGACTGTCGGGCGAGTTCGCGCAGGACATGGCGCGGCTCGAGGCCGAGATCCACGAGCTTGCAGGCGAGAAATTCAACATCGGCTCGCCCAAGCAGATCGGCGACATCCTGTTCGGCAAGATGGGTCTGCCGGGCGCGAAGAAGACGGCGACCGGCGCGTGGTCGACGGCCGCCGGCGTGCTCGACGATCTCGCGGAAGAAGGCCACGAACTCCCGCAACGCATCCTCGACTGGCGGCAATTGTCGAAACTGAAGTCGACCTACACCGACGCCCTGCCCTCCTACGTCAATCCCAGGACGCAGCGCGTGCACACGTCCTATTCCCTGGCCGCGACGACGACCGGTCGGCTCTCCTCGTCCGAGCCGAATTTGCAGAACATTCCCGTGCGCAACGAGGCTGGCCGCAAGATCCGCAAGGCGTTCGTCGCGACATCAGGCGCGAAGCTCATCTCGGCGGACTACTCTCAGATCGAATTGCGCCTGCTCGCCGAGATCGCCGACATTCCGCAATTGAAGAAAGCCTTTGCCGATGGACTCGACATTCACGCGGCGACGGCGTCAGAAATTTTCGGCGTTCCGGTGAAGGAAATGCCGTCCGAAATCCGCCGACGCGCGAAAGCCATCAATTTCGGAATCGTCTACGGCATTTCCGCCTTCGGTCTCGCCAACCAGCTCGGCATTCCGCGCGAGGAGGCAGGCGCCTACATCAAGAAATATTTCGAGCGTTTCCCCGGCATTCGCGACTACATGGACCGTACGAAGAAACTCTGCCGCGAGCAGGGCTTCGTGACGACCATGTTCGGCCGCAAGTGCCACTACCCGCGCATTGCTTCATCCAATCCGTCGGAACGCGCCTTCAACGAACGAGCAGCGATCAATGCGCCCTTGCAGGGCACGGCGGCGGACATCATCCGCCGCGCGATGATCCGCATGGACGACGCGCTCGCGGCCGCGAAGCTGAAGGCGCAGATGCTCTTGCAGGTGCACGACGAACTGGTGTTCGAAGTTCCGGAGTCCGAGGTAGACAGGACGATCGAGGTCGTGCGCCGCGTGATGGTGGAGGCGCCGGAGCCTGCCGTGAAGCTGTCGGCGCCGCTCGTGGTTGACGCGCGCGCCGCCGACAATTGGGACGAGGCGCATTGATGGACCACGAGCCTTCAGGCTCGCGGTCGAACAGGCGCCAGAGCGAGCCTGAAGGCTCGCTCTCCGTTCATCCACCGATGTTGAACGCCGCGAGCGCCGCCATGTTGACGATCTCGCTATCCTTCGCCCCGAGCTGAATGATCTGAACGGCGCGGTCGAGACCGACGATCAGCGGGCCGACCACGGTCGCGCCACCGAGTTCCTGCAGCATTTTCGACGAAATGGAAGCCGCATGGAACGCCGGCATGACCAGCACGTTGGCCGGGCCCTTCAGGCGGCAGAACGGATAGGGCCCACGCAGTTCCGGATTGAGCGCGATGTCGGCCGCCACCTCGCCTTCATAGGCGAAATCGAGATACTCGCCGTCCAGGATGCGCACCGCTTCCTTGACCCGCTCGGAACGCTCGCCCGGCGGCTGGCCGAAGGTCGCGAACGAGAGCAGCGCGACATTGGGCTCGAAGCCGAGTCGACGCGCCACGCCCGCCGCGCCTTTGGTGATTTCGGCGATTTCGACGGCGTTTGGCAATTCGGTAATCGCCGTGTCCGCCAGCAGGACGGGCTTGCCGCGCGCCAGAATGAGCGAGACGCCCATGACGCGATGGCCGGGCTTGGGATCGATCACGCGGCGCACTTCCTCGAGCGCAATCGAGAAATTGCGCGTGACGCCGGTCACCATTGCATCGGCGTCGCCGCGCGCGACCATGGCGGCCGCGAAATAATTGCGGTCCTGATTGATGAAGCGCTGGCAATCGCGGAACAGGAAGCCCTTGCGCTGCAGGCGCTCGTAAAGGAACTGCGCATAGTCCTCATTGCGAGCCGACGTGCGCGCGTTGTGTATCTCGATATTGTCGTTGAGTTCGAGCCCGTTCGCCTTCGCCGTTTCCCGGATGAGATCCTCACGGCCGACGAGGAGCGCACGGCCGAGCCCCTGGTTGACGAAGGAGACGGCGGCGCGGATGACCTGCTCTTCCTCGCCCTCGGCGAAGACCACGCGCTTCGGGTTGCGGCGAACGCGATCGAAAATGCCCTGCAACGCGCCGGCGATCGGATCGCGGCGGGCCGAGAGTTGCTGTTTGTAAGCGTGAAAGTCGACGATCGGCTTGCGCGCGACGCCCGAATCCATCGCTGCCTTCGCAACCGCCGCCGGAACGACCGAAATCAGGCGCGGATCGAAGGGCGCGGGAATGATGTATTCGCGGCCGAAACGAGGGCGGGCGCCCTGATAGGCGGCCGCCACGTCGTCCGGCACGTCCTCGCGCGCGAGTTCGGCCAGCGCATTGGCGGCGGCGATCTTCATTTCCATGTTGATCGTTGTCGCCCGCACGTCGAGCGCGCCACGGAAGATGTAGGGGAAGCCGAGAACGTTGTTCACCTGGTTCGGATAGTCCGAGCGGCCAGTCGCGATGATCGCGTCGGGGCGCACGGCGAGCGCGTCCTCCGGCGTGATCTCCGGATCGGGATTAGCCATCGCGAAAATAATGGGATTGGGCGCCATGGCGGCGACCATCTCCGGCGTGAGCGCGCCCTTTGCGGACAGACCGAAGAAAATGTCGGCGTCTTTCACCGCCTCGGCCAGCGTGCGCCGGTCGGTCTGGACGGCGTAGGCCGATTTCCATTGGTTCATGCCGTCGGTGCGGCCGCGGAAGACCACGCCCTTGGTGTCGACCAGCGTGATGTTCTCCCGCGGCATGCCCATGGCGCGCAAGAGATCGAGACAGGCGATGCCAGCCGCGCCGGCGCCGTTGCAGACGAGCCGCACGTCCTTGATGTCGCGGCCGGTCAGGCTCATTGCATTGATCATGCCGGCGCAGGCGATGATGGCCGTACCGTGCTGGTCGTCATGGAAGACCGGAATATCCATCAATTCGCGCAAGCGCTCCTCGATGATGAAGCACTCCGGCGCCTTGATGTCCTCGAGGTTGATGCCGCCGAACGAGGGGCCGAGATAGCGCACCGCCGCGATGAACTCCTCGGGGTCCTCGGTGCCCACTTCGAGATCGATCGAATCCACGTCGGCGAAACGCTTGAACAGGACCGATTTGCCTTCCATCACCGGCTTCGAAGCCAGCGCGCCGAGATTGCCCAGGCCGAGAATCGCGGTGCCATTGGTGATCACGGCGACCATATTGCCCTTCGTCGTGTAGTCGTAGGCGCGCGAGGGGTCCTCGGCGATGGCTAGCACGGGCACGGCCACGCCCGGCGAATAGGCGAGCGAGAGGTCGCGCTGCGTAGCCATGGGCTTGGTCGGCATGATCTGCAACTTGCCCGGCCGGCCCTGCGAGTGGAACAGCAGGGCTTCGCGATCGGTGAAAGTCGGGCGTTTCGGCGGCTTGGTCTTCTGGTCGGACATTTTTGGCTCGGACAGGCGGGTTTCCGCAGGAGGGCGGACCATAGACGCCGCATTCCCGCCCCACAAGGCGCGGAACGCGGTCCGATGGTCTTAGGATTAAGGCGGATGCCGGTCAGCGGGGCGCGGAACCGTCCAGCGTCAGTTGCATGAACAGCAAGTCCAGCCAGCGGCCGAACTTGGTTCCGACCTGCGGCAGGCGGCCGGCCTCGACGAAACCCAGCGCCGCGTGCAGGCGGATCGAGCCGGCGTTTTCCGCCTCGATACCGGCGACCATCGCATGCAGGCCCGCTTTTCGCGCCCGTTCGATCAGCGCCGCCATCAGCGCCCGCCCCACCCCGCCTCCGCGCGCCGCCTCGGCGACATAGACGGAATTCTCGACCGAGAACCGGTAGCCGTCGTGCGGGCGGAAGGGGCCGTAGGTCGCGTAGCCGACCACGACGCCGCCACGCTCGGCGACCAGCACGGGAAATCCCGCGCGCTGCCGTTCCGCGAGCCACGCGGCGCGGTTGGCGGCGTCGACCTCGATGTCGTTCCAGATTGCCGTCGTTTCCCGCACGGCAAGGTTGTAAATGGCGCAAATCGCCCCCGCATCGGCGGCCGTGGCGTCCCGGATCGCGATTTCGACTGCTGCGCCATCGTTTCCGGCCATTTTCGCCTCCTGACGGCATTCATTCTAGCGCGCCAATGCAAGTTCGTCGTGGATCGCACGCAGCACGCCCTCGCCCCGCGCGCCGCCGACTGATAGCGTCCCGCCGCCATGGACCGCCCCGTCGACGAAAAGCCCAGAGCCGCGGCCGGCGAGAAGCCCTCGCCGATGATGGCGCAATATCTGGAGATCAAGACCGCCAATCCTGACTGCCTGCTGTTCTACCGGATGGGCGATTTCTACGAACTCTTCTTCGAGGACGCCGAGATCGCCTCGCGGGCGCTCGGCATCGTCCTGACCAAGCGCGGCAAGCACCAGGGCGAAGATATTCCCATGTGCGGCGTGCCGATCGAGCGCGCCGACGACTACCTGCAACGCCTGATCGCGCTTCAGCACCGCGTCGCGGTCTGCGAACAGCTGGAAGACCCCGCCGAGGCCCGCAAGCGTGGCTCGAAATCCGTCGTGCGGCGCGACGTGGTGCGGCTGGTGACACCGGGCACGATCACCGAGGAGCGTCTGCTCGAGCCCGGCCGCGCGCATGTGCTGGTCGCGGTCGCGCGTTTGCGCGCCTCCGACGCCGAGGACCGCTTCGGCCTCGCCAGCGTCGACATTTCAACCGGCGCCTTCTCCGTCTGCGAGACGACGCTCGCGGGCCTCGGTTCGGCGCTGGCGCGGCTCGAACCGCGCGAGATCGTCGCCGCCGACGCTCTGCTGAACGACCCCGCGATCGGCCGCGTTCTGGAAGACGCCCGCGCACCGCTCGCCCCGATCGGCCGCGACGCCGGCGACGGCGCCTTCGCGGAGCGACGGCTCCGCGATTTCTTCCGGGTCGCGACTGTCGACGGCTTCGGCGGCCTGTCGCGCGCCGAGATCGCGGCCGCAGCCACCGCCATCCTCTATGTCGAGAAAACGCAGCTTCATGCGCGCCCCGCGCTCGCGCTTCCCCGCCGCGAGGCGCGCGGGGCGACGCTGGAGATCGACGCCGCCACGCGCGCCAATCTGGAACTCACGCGTACGCTCGGCGGCGCGCGCGACGGCTCTTTGCTCGCCGCCATCGACCGCACCGCGACGCCCGCCGGCGCGCGCCTGCTGGCGGAACGGCTGGCAGCGCCGCTGACAGATCCGAAAGAGATCGACGGGCGTCTCGACGCGGTCGCCTTTCTGATCGACGACGCCCGCTTGCGCGAGACGCTTCGCGCGGATTTGCGCGGCGCGCCCGATTTCGCGCGCGCCCTGTCGCGGCTCGCGCTCGGGCGCGGCGGCCCGCGCGATCTCGCGAGCCTGCGCGACGGCATTCTCGCCGCGGCCGCGATCGGCGCGCGGCTCGCGGATACGCCGGGCCTGCCGAAAGATCTCGCCTCTCTCGCCCCGGATCTCGCCGCACCGCCTTGCGCGCTGGCGCAAAAACTCGTCGCCGCGCTGGCGCAAGACCTGCCGCTCGACAAGCGCGACGGCGGCTTTGTCGCGGCCGGCTATGATGCGGCTCTCGACGAAACGCGCGCGCTGCGCGACGAGAGCCGCCGCCTCGTCGCCGCGCTTCAATCGAAATATTGCGATCTCGCCGAGACGAAGCAGCTCAAGATCAAACACAACAATTTTCTCGGCTTCTTCCTCGAAGTCAGCCAGGCGCAGGGCGAGAAGCTCCTGAAGGAGCCGTTCAACGCGACCTTCATCCATCGCCAGACCATGGCCGGCGCCATGCGCTTCTCGACGACGGAACTCGCCGAATTCGAGCAGAAGATCGCCTCCGCCGCCGACCGCGCGCTCGCGCTGGAACTCGCGCATTTCGAGACGCTGGCCACCGATGTTCTCGCAGCAAGCGACGCGATCAAGCGGGCCGGCGAAGCGCTGGCCGCGCTCGACGTTTCCGCCGCCCTCGCCGAGCTTGCCGACGCGCTCGGCTGGACACGACCGAAGGTCGACACTTCTCTCGCCTTCGAAATCGTCGGCGGGCGCCACCCGGTGGTGGAAGCCGCGCTAAAAGCGCGCGGCGAAGCCTTCACCGCCAACGATTGCGACCTCTCCGGCGCGAAAGCCGGCGCCATCGCCGTCGTCACCGGCCCGAACATGGCAGGCAAATCGACCTACCTCCGCCAGAACGCACTCATCGTCGCGCTGGCGCAGATGGGCTCGTTCACGCCGGCGGCGAAAGCGCATATGGGCGTCGTCGATCGTCTCTTCTCGCGCGTCGGCGCATCGGACGATCTCGCGCGCGGGCGCTCGACCTTCATGG
>JAGRKN010000054.1:36704-39398 GCA_020442275.1 Rhodoblastus sp.
CGCGGCACGGCGACTTTCGACGGCCTCTCCATCGCCTGGGCTGTCATGGAGCATCTGCACGACTCGAACCGCTCGCGCGCGCTGTTCGCGACGCATTTCCACGAGCTGACGCAACTCGGCCAGCGCCTCAACCGCCTCAAGAACCTCACCATGCGCGTCGCCGACTGGAATGGCGAAGTCGTGTTCCTGCACGAGGTCATTTCCGGCGCCGCCGACCGCAGCTATGGCATTCAGGTCGCCAAGCTCGCGGGGCTGCCGGGTAGCGTTGTGGAGCGGGCCAAGCACATCCTGAGCGAGCTCGAGGCGAGCGACCGGCGGGCGCCGGTGGAGAAGCTGATCGCCGATCTGCCGCTGTTTTCGGCGCGGCCCGCGCCGACGCCGAGGGTCGAGGCGAAGAGGGATGCCTTGCGCGAGAAACTCACTGCAATCGACCCCGACGAACTCTCGCCGCGCAATGCGCTGGAGGCGCTTTACGAGTTGCGGAAGCTGGCGCGGGAATAGCTCGCTCTGCCGTCATACCCGCGCTTGCCGCGGGCATCCACGCCGAGACGCGTCACGAGAGATGCAGAACGGCGCATGATCTTCTTGAACTTCTATTCAGCGGCGCGGCGTGGATGGCCGGGACAAGCCCGGCCATGACGGTGCATGGCTAAGCCGCTTCCTTCCGCTCCCCGCGCAGCATGTCCGCAAAAGCCGGATAGCTCTCCGACAATTCTTCCGTCACGCGGCCGCGCAGGATGCTGAGATTTTCCGCACTCGGCGCCTTGGTCTCTGGCACGACCGCCGGCTCGTCGTAATCGAAGCCCGTCGCCGCGCGCACGTCGGCAGCGGTGTAGCCGTGATGCACAGAGCGCAGCGAAAAACGCTTCTTCTGCTTGTCGAAATCGAACAGGGCCATGCCGGTCAGCATGGCGTGCGGACCACCGGGCCTGACGATGCCGTCGCTCACGCCGGGCGCGGAGATGTAATCGACCTTCGGCACGAAGACGCGCGGAGAATGTTCCTCGCGGAACAGGATCACGCGCGGCACGAGGTAATACATGAACGCCGAACCGAAGCAGCCGGGCCAGCGCACTTCCGTCTGCGGATAGTCGCCGGTTCCCACCAGATTGATGTTGGCCTCGCCATCGATCTGGCCGCCGCCGAGGAAGAATGCGTCCACCCTGCCCTGCGCCGTGCAGTCGAACAATTCGACGCCGCCATTGGTGAAGAAATTATGCTCCTCCGAGCCGAGGATGGAGATGCGCACGCGCTCGCGTTTCGCCATCTCGTTTCTCGCGCGCAAGAGCATGGCGCCGGCGGCTGGCATCGGCGAGGAGGCGCCGACCGCGACATGGCGGATGCCGTCGAGGAGGTCGGCGATGGTGGCGATGATGAGTTCGCGGTTGGAATAGCCGGGCATCACGCGGCCTCGCGCAGGCGGCGGGCGAAGCCGTCCATGTAGGCGGCAAAGCCTTCGGGCGTGCGCGCCATCGCCGCGTAGCGGGCTATCTCGGCGGTGTCGACGCCGTATTCGCCCCACAGCGGCAACGGCCAGGCGCCGCGCGGCGCGACGGCGATCTTGGTGACGTAGAGCGCGGGCAGGACGCCGGCGGCGGAATCTTCCGTCTTCAGCAGGGATTCCTCGCTGATCCGCTCGACCGTGACGATGGTCGCCTTCGCCGCCTGCGCCATGGTCAAGAGTTCGCGGCGGCGGCCGATGCGCACATTGCCGAACCTGTCCGCCTCCGGCGCGTGAAAAATCGCGACGTCGGGCTGGATCGCCGGCACGACGATGATCGGGTCTTCGTCATCGGAGAAGGGATTCTGGATCGTCTTCCAGTCGGTGCGGGTCTTCAGCAGGTCCGAGCCGATGATGCCGCGGATCGGCAGGAAGGGCACACCCTTCTGCGCGGCGATCAGGCCGGAATGGACCGCCGGGCAAGTGGCGTCCATCAGCTTGAAGGCGCCCTTGCGCACGGCGTCCTGGAAACGCGGCGCGCCGCCGGCCTCGCCGAGCGTCACGGCGCTCGTCTCGAGCGTGCCGACGAGCCCCTCGCCGATCAGCATGTCGCCCTGGATGCCGGTCACCGGCACGCAGACGACGTGCAGATTGTTCGGCCGGTTGGCGATGATGGCGGCGGTGGCGCTCATGGCGACGCCGCAGTAATCGGCGGGCACGGCAAGCTTGCAGCCTGGCGCGACCTCGGCGGCGAGCTCTTCGAGCGAAACGATTTCTCCCATGGTCTTCTCCCTTTGATCAGATGATTTCGCGCGGGACGGCCGGGGTCAAGCGCGTGAAGCGCGGGGCAGACTATCCGGGACCGCCGGCCTCCGGCCGGCCTGACGCCAGCTTGCGGATCGGTCGGCGACGACGAAATGCCGGCTGGAGGCCGGCGGTCCCGACGCTGCGACGGCTTGGCAAGGCGTAGGGCCAAAAACAAATGGCCGGGACAAGCCCGGCCATCATGCAGTCTCGATTGAAATCCTCGCCCTACCTGGGCGACAGGATCATCACCATCTGGCGGCCTTCCATCGAGGGCTCGGCCTCGACCTTGGCGATCTGGAACGTCTCCTGCTTCACGCGTTCGAGCAGGCGGTAGCCGATGTCCTGGTGCGCCATTTCACGGCCGCGGAAACGCAGGGTGATCTTCACCTTGTCGCCTTCGATGAAGAAGCGGCGCATGGCTTTCATCTTCACGTCGTAGTCGTGGT
>JAGRKN010000054.1:39574-39832 GCA_020442275.1 Rhodoblastus sp.
AGCTGCATGGCTTCCTGGATGGGCGTGGGGCCACGGTTCTGGCCTTCGGCGTCGATGAGCTGGACGGTCGGAACGCGAATCTCGCGGTTGGTGCGCGGCCCCGATTTCTCAGGCGTCGGGGGCGCTTTCATGGGACGACGAATGGCTTGATCTCCATGGCCGTTGAAACTGTGTGTGCTATCGGGCGGCTCATGGGGCGCGCCGAACGGATATGACAAATCGGCCGGAGGCTCGCGCCGTCGGTCGATCGGCTGGGAA
>JAGRKN010000055.1 GCA_020442275.1 Rhodoblastus sp.
AAAATCGCGGAGACATATCGACCATCTTCGCCCCGTCCTGCATTGGAAAGAGACCGAAGTCTGGGCGATCATGAAGCGTCACGGCATCGTCCCCCACCCCGCCTACATCGCGGGCTTTGGGCGCCTTTCCTGCCGCAACTGCATCTTCGCGTCCGACGCCCAATGGGCGACGCTCGCCAAACACGATCCCGACGGATTTGAGCAGATCGCCACGTACGAGCGCGTCTTCGACCGCACGATCCACCGCAAGGACGACGTCGTCACGCGCGCGCGTCGGGCAAAGTCCTTCATCGCCGCAACAGACCACCGAATGATGCAGGCTCTCGCGCCGTCCTTCGATGGTCCAATCGCCGTCAATCCCGAAGCCTGGGACATGCCTGCCGGCGCATTCGTTGGCCATACCGGCCCCTCCTGACGAACGACAACGCCATGTACAAGCTCACCCGACTCATGCTGAAGCAGCTTCATGCCGGTCTCCTCGCCGAGCACATCGCCGCCTACAAATGCGGCAGAACAGAAGACCAGGGCGGCCTCTGGCTAATGTCGGAGTTCTCCTTCAATGACCCAGTAAATCCAACACAAATCGTCGATATATTGGACGCGCCATCCGAGGCCCGTCGATGGTTTCCCATCGAACGCGGTTACGAATTGCGCGATGCAGGTCTCATCGTTCCCGTCTACGACTTCTCCCCGAACGTCCATTGTCTCACGCCCAAGGGACGTGATCGCGCAATCGAATTGTTCGGTCATCCATCGACCCGTCTCTTCATCCAACCCGACGACGATGCCGTTTGACTTCGAGCGACCGCCATTCCCTTTTCCTCCTGATCCCCGAGCGACCCCATGACGCAGATCCTATCCCGCGGCGAATGGCTCAACGTGAGCACCGAAGGCTTCGCTGAACAGCAGCGCGGCCGACCGATCGAGCATCTGGTCAAGGAACTCGTCCAGAATGCACTCGACGCCATCGGAAACGACGGCGACATCTGGCTCTCGGTCGAGCCGATCGACGATCGCCATGTCCGGATCACCTGCCAGGATTCCGGCCCCGGCGCCGAGGACCTGCGCAATCTCAATGTTGTCTTCCTCACCACTAAGAAAGACAGCGTCCTGCAGCGCGGCCGCATGGGTCGCGGCTTCAAGGAACTCCTGTCGATCGCGGAACACGCGACCGTTCATTCCCGCTACCAATCCCTCTCCTTCACGCGCGATCCCGCCACCAACGAACAGCTCGTCGAGTTCGACGGCGATGCAGTCGGCCAGATCGGCTTTCGCGCCATGCTCGTCATCGCTCACGACGACGCACAGAACGACCTCGGCCCATATTTTTCCTCGTTCCTCCTGCCCGCCGGCGTCTCGTTCTATTACAACGGCAAGCGCATCGCTTCGCGCGCGCCGGCACATTCAATCTCGGCACGCCTCACGACCGAGCGCTTCGCCAACAGCCGCTGGGAAAAGCCGACGCTGGCGACCACCGTCGAGCTGTTCGCCTGCGAGCCCGATGACACGCCGACCATCTTCGAAATGGGCATTCCGGTCTGCCCGATCGACTGGCCAGTGCGGTTCCATGTGAACGTCCTCCAGAGGATTCCCATGAACCCGAACCGCGATGCGGTCGCCTCCGGCTATGCCGAGCGGCTACGCCGCGCATGCCTGCCGACGCTCCTGCCCCTGCTCACCCCCGACGAAACGCGCGAGTCCTGGGTCGGCGACGCCGCCGCCAAGACCAAAGACCCCGAGCTGCAACGCAAGGTCGTCGAACAGGCGTTCGGCACGAACATCGCGCGCTCGACGCCGTCCTTCGGCCGCTTCGATCACGACCAGGACGCGCGCGAAGAGGCCGGCGCAACCATCCTCGATACCAAGCAGCTGACCGGCGGCTTCAAGCGCCTCGTCGCCGACATCGTTCCGTCATCGAAAACGCTCGCCGCCGAAACCCGCGCCTTCCGCGAAACCGAAGTCGTGTCGCTGCCGGCCTATTCCCTGGCGCAGCTCGCCGCCATCGATCCAAAAGCGCCCGCCAACGACATCGAAAAGGCCGTGGTCAGGATCGGCCGCGACATCGTCCTCGAGACGCTCACGTTCTGCGAAATGATCGGTCAGAAGGTTCTGAATGGTCTCTTCCCGAAGGATCCCCCGAAACTGAAGGTCGCCGCCTCCATCCTGCGCGAAGCGGAGGCGACCTATTCGGCCGACCACCGCATGACCTTCAATCTCTCCATCGCCAAGCTGTGGAAGCGCCCGGCCGACTCGTACTTCCTGCTCGTGCTGATCCACGAGCTCGCCCACAGCCAGGCGATGCACCACGGCGACAGCTTCACGCGGGCGCTCGAGCGCATCGCCGCCGAAACCGCGCTCTCGCTCTATCACGCGGGCGTCTCGCACGGGAAAAAGGCTGTAACGTAACCCGATGATCGGTTCGGTCGACGCTCAGAATCCCGGAAACCCGCGCTGCTTGCCAGCTGTAGTCATCTTGATGACCGCATTCTGATAGGCTTCGCCCATCGCCGCCACCACGGCCGAATCGCTCGAATTGGCGTAATTGGCCAGCGCGATCCCAAGCGCCGCCCTCAGGTCGTTCGACGTGTACATATCGCCCCACGTCGTATCGCCGTTCATCGCGCCAATGATGTCGCTCAGCACCGTCTGCGCGAAGCCGATGGCATCGGTGCTCTGCAACCCGCCGCGGTCATAGATGTCGCCATGCACCTGCAGGCCCAATGCCGTCGTATGCCAGCCGGCGATCGTCCAGTTCGGCGGATACGGACCCCAGCTTCCCGCAGACGGAATCCTCGTCACCCCGTTCTGAAGGTCGGTCATGAGCTGCTGGCAAGCGGTCTTTGCCGCCGCCGTGCATCCGCCGTAAACGCCCGACTGGCCGGCCGCCCCGTAGAACTGCCACGACACCGAGACTTTCGGCCTCGACCGGCAGACGGAAACCAGATTCGCGAGATCGCCGTCCGACAGCGGAAGGTTCGTCTGGTGATTGACCGGTCCGAGCGCGTTGTCCGCATCGACACGAATGTAGGTCGCGTCGCGGCCGAGATCGGCACGAACCAGCCGTTCGCGCGCCCCTGCGTCCACTTCACTGGCGCTGATATAGAAACTGTCGCCGGTCTTCATCACCGTGTCCGGCCCGACCGCCATCAATCCGCGAAACGGATTATTGAAGTCTCCATCCGAATTGCCCGACAACAACGAGGCCGGAAGAGCATCGGACAAGACCCTGTTGGTCAGCGACCTGAAGTCGAAGGTCAGGCCATAGCGCGATGCGACGGCCGCGCGCAGCGTGCCGATCTCCTGCGTCGTCGCGTGAAACCGCGCGTTTTCCTGCCCGTACCAGTAGGCTTTCACCGCGACAGCGACGACGATCGCGGCAATCGCCAGCGCCAGGCCAATCTCGGTCAACGTCAGCGCAGACCTCCAGCTGGCCCGCCCACGCGCAATCCCACGTGTCATGGTCGATCCTTCAAAGATCGCGCGCCTCGGACAAACGCGAGGCGCCAATTGTTCAGTTACCCGCGGACTTTCAGCCGAATCGGGCCGTCTGACAATATCTGACGGACCAATCCTCCGGCCACATTGCGCCGCAGCCCCAAGACACGGAAGAATCCGATGAACTATCGCACCTACCATGTCGTCGGTTACACCGACGGCGCGCCCGACCAGCGCTTCTCGATCCGCGCTATGCACGACACCCACGCAATCGACACCGCGCGCGCCGAAGCTCTCGCGCGCGGCTGCAAGCGCGTCCGCGTCAAAACCGAAACCGCCGAGAAGATCTTCGACGGCTTCGCCGCCAACAGCCTGCACACGCCGGCCGAAGATCACGTCTCGATCCGCCTCGCCATCACGGCAAGCTTCATCATGACGCTCCAGGCTGGCTCGAAGCCGATCACCCGCGCGGCGATCGCGGAAAATCTTGATGCTCTCATCCACGAAGCCGGCGGCATCGAGCCCTTCCTCTGCGACATCGAAATCGACAATGTCCAGATCGACGAAGTCGATCAGATCGCGCAGGCTTAACCACAACGATCCGCCACGGAATTTCGTCCCGCCCTTCCCGGCGCCCGCTTTCGCGCCTCCTCGCCACGGAGAAATCATCCATGGGTCAGTACCACAACATCGTCTCGATCGACCGCCGCGAGTTCCTGCAGCCCCACCTGCTCGGCTGCGGCCTGAAGGCCTGGGAGCAGCTCGGCGGCGGCATTCCGGCCGCACTCACCTGGCTCCTGGCCGCCAATCCCGGCAACATGCCAGCCGACCTCAGCGGCGATTACGGCGGCGCCTGGGCTGGCACGCGCGTCGCCGCCTTCGGCGACTATGCCGAAGATTCCGACATGCCCGATCTTCCCGTCGGCCTCACCGCTTCCGGCATCTACCAAATGTGCGAAAGCAAGCCGGAGCCGCGCAGCTATCGCAACGCCGCCGAAACCGAGGCGCAGTACAAACGCAACGCCAAGCGCGAATGCCTCCAGGACACCGCAGAATGGCAGCAGCGCCGCGCCGCCGGCGAGTTGTTCGAGGACCTGACGATCCCCGTCCGTGGCATCGTCGAAGAAGGCGCCTCCGTGCGCTACTGCGGCTCCGGCTGGCTCACGGAAGTTCCGGTCCTCGCCTACGCGCAGAAAAACGCCAAGGGCGAAATCCATTACGACCTCATCGAGATGTCGAAGGACGATCGCGGCTATTACCGCCGCATGTGCGGCATCAAGGACACGGCCCGCAACCCCAGTGAAGCCGGACTGTCCCGCTGGCCGTGGGATCGTCCGCCCTCCAACCATGCCTGGCGCGGCATCTCCGACTGGAAGGCCGACCAGGGCCAGGCGCGGGTCTTCATCAATCTCGACAAGCGCGAGTTTTTCGACCCGCTCGCCTTCGGCGAACAGTCGACGACCGCCGGCATCATGCGCGCCTGCACGGGCCACAAGCCGATCATGTCGCTCGACGCCATCGTCATGCCGGACGGCGTGCGCATCGACCAACGTTTCGGCAAATCCGATTTCTCGAGCGCCGCGCTGCTCACCGCCATGCTGTTCCATCCCGAAACGCGCGGCGGCGGCGACATCTCCATGACCGAGTTCCCGGAAGTCGGCCGCTGGCGCGGCGATCGCATCGCGCTCACCTCCGCCTATTCGAGCGAGAAGCTGCCCTCGACCACCGAGGCGCGCGACAGCTTCCACAACATCGGCGCCCTGCTCTCGCAGGCCGCCGTAAAGCTCGCAGCCTGAGATTCATCCGTCGCCGGAAGGTCTCCTTCTCTCCGACGCCCCAAAAGGTTTTCATCCATGCCCAGCGCGCTCGATCGCCTCCGCCAGACGCTGATCGCCCTGACCCAGCGCGGCGCGCGCGCCGAAACCGTCAAGACAATACGCCGCAGCCTCGCCATGCTCGCCCGCACCGCGCGCCTGTCCCAGTCCGAGCGCGCGGCCGAGCTCGACGGCATCGCCGAGACCGCGGCCTTTCACAATGCCGAAACCGGCGCCTGGGCCCAGCCGACGCCTGACACGATCGCCAAGATCGCGCTCGGCATGAAGATCGACCAAGGCTTCGACGCCTGCGATCTCGGGATCTGGCTCGCCATCGCAATGCGCGCCGGCGGCATCGAAACCATCCCCGCCAGGCGTATCCTGTCGCTGACCGAAGACGAGATGAGCGCACTCACCGCATTTTCGCGCGACGATCTGCGCCACATGGCTGGCTTCGTCGCTCATTCGGCCGAGCACAATGCCCGTTTCGCCGACGGCGTAATCGAGACGCTCGAGCATTCGCTCGCCACGACCCGCGATCCGACGCAGCCCGATCACGCGATCGATCCCGCAGAGCTCGTCGAACGCTGTTCGGCCGCCATGGACGACGTTCCCGAAGGCTGGATGGTCCGCTTCGCCCGTTGCGGCAGCGAAAACCTGAAGGCGCTCGCCTCGTGCGGCGCCGCCGGCTGGGAAGTCCCCGAGGTCCGCTTCTCCAACGATCTCGAAATCGGACCCGGCTGGTTCCGACGCGGCAATCGCCGCTGTGTCGACGTCGCCGACGCCCGCATCGTCCGCGCCGCCGCCGAGAGCCCGGTCGGACGCAAGATTTTCTACGCGCGCCCATGGGTGAAGCCCGCGCGCCTCACCGAGGCCGACGATCCGACGCGCGCGGCGAGCCCGCTCCAAGGCAACGGATTCTGGCCCGTCGAACTGCGCGCTTTCGTCAAGCAGGGGCGCGTGGTCGGCGTCTCGCACTACTACCCCCAGGCAGCTCTGCCCCTGACGCCGCGCAACGCCCGCCAGATGCTCGACGCACGCACCAAGGCGCAAAGGATCGCCGACCTTTGCGCCGCACTGAAACTCTACCCGCGCCTCATGGAGGTCGAGTTCGCGCGCCGCATCCCGGCCGAGAAGGCGCCGCCCGGCTTTCACGACAATCTCGCCCAGTTCGGCCGCGAAGACGTCGCCTTCACCTGCGATTTCCTCGAAACCGACCGGACACCGGACGGTACGCCCTGCGAACCGCATCTAGTCTTCCTCGAGGCTGGTCCAGCCGTCACACCGATGGGCGGCGGCCATCCTTGCGCCTTCGCCGGCTGCGGCGGCCCGCCGAAATTCGGAGCCATGCTCGCAACCGACGGCGCCGCCTTCTCGCTCATGGACCACGTCAACATCTTCGAGCCGAGCACGTGGGTCGAAGGCGACCGCACGGGCCACATCCTGACCTGGCCGCAAGTCGAAGCGCTTGCTGCCTCCAACGAAACGGAAAAATCCGAATGACCACTCGCGCCCTGTCGGAATCCGACATCCTCGTGGACGACCAGCCCTATTGGGCAGCCTTCAACCCCGCCCTCAAGGCCTACGAGATCTTTCGCCAGCAGGCGACCCATTCCGTGCGCTGCGCGACCATCGGCAAGAGCCTCGGCCTCGAGCGCGTCCGCCAGGAAATCGCCCGCCGCAAAGCGGCCGACGCCGCCTCCGCCCGCTGAGCCGCCGCCATGACCGATTCTGCCGGATTTCTCGCCGCGCTCCGCAACGTCGAACAACACGGCGATGTCGCGCCGCCAGCCGCCAGCGAAACGCCCTCGAATGTCGCGGCGCGCCACCGCGCCTGCCTCGAGAACCTGATCGCCTGGGACGATGCGCGCGGCCGGTTCGTCCTCACGGCCACCGGCCGTACCCGGCTCACCGGCGCTACCCGCGTATCTGCGACCGTCACCACGCTCTCGGCTTTCCGACGCGCGTCACGCCCCTGATCCTCCCGGAGCCATTCGCCATGCAGCACGAGACCCACACCAATGATATCGGCGTTGCGATCCGCGACGGCCTCGACCTCATCTGCGACGACATCGAACGGGTCGCATGGAACGGCGACCAGCGTGACGACAACGCCGACCAGCCGATCGATCCGGTCGCCATCACGGTCAGCAACAACGGCGATCCGAGCAATCTCACGGTCGTAACGAGCCTCGGCGAGACGTTCCGCGTCTCGGTCACGCGCGTCGGCTGAGCGCGCCGCGCGCGTCTGCTACACTGTTGCGGCCAAAGATTATTCCGTCACCCGACCGTTCAAGGCTTCTCGTGAATTTCGCCGCGCATCCCCCGCAATCGAACCTGCCGCTGGTCGTCGGCGTCTCGACCCGCGCGATGTTCGACCTGACGGAAGAACATTCCGTTTACGAGACCCAAGGCCTTTCGGCCTACATCGCTCTCCAGCGGGCGCGCGAAACGACGCCGCTGCGCCCAGGCGCAGCATTCGAGGTCGTCCAGCGCCTGCTCGCCCTCAACGATCCCGCAGCTCCGCCGCTCGTCGACGTCATCCTGCTCTCGAAAAACTCGCCCGACCTATCGCTGCGGGCCTTCAACTCCTGCCGCCACCATCATCTCGACATCATCCGCGGCAGCTTCATCAGCGGCCGCTCCGTCGCGCCGCTCGTGCGCGCATGGCGGATCGACCTCTTCCTCTCCAACGACGACGATGACGTGCGCGCGGCGCTCGCCGGCGGCGCAGCCGCTGCCCGGCTCGGCGCCGCCCCGCCGCCGCTGGCCGACGATCCCAATGACGAGGTCCGCCTCGCTCTCGACGGCGATGCGGTCGTCTTCAGCGAAGAATCCGACCGCATCTACCGCGAGCAGGGCCTCGACGCCTTCACCCGCCACGAGGCGCAGCTCGCGCAGGTTCCCATGAATCGCGGGCCATTCGGCCACACGTTCCTGCCGAAGCTCGCAGATCTCCGTCGCCGCTTCATGGGCGCGGACGGCATCAGCCGCGTGCGCATCTCGATCGTCACTGCCCGCAAGGCGCCGGCGCACGAGCGCGTCATCCACACGCTGCGCGCCTGGGGCACGCCGGCCGACGAAGCCCACTTCGTCGGATCGCACGACAAGGCCTCGATCCTGCGCGCCACGCGCGCGCACATCTTCTTCGACGACCAGGAGGCGCACGTCTCAAGCGCGCGCGGCGTCGTTCCGGCGGGACACGTTCCCGAGCCCGCCAAGTAACCTTCCACCTACCCCCGACGGCCCACCATGACGCTCGACCTTTTCCCGGCCGATCCGCGCGCGGACGCGATCGATCTCCTGCACGCTGCCACCGCCCTCTATACCGTGCGGCCCATCGTCGAGGGCCTGCTCGACCGTGTCGGCTGGCCACGCGCCGGCCAGAGCCTCCTCGATCCGAGCGCCGGCGACGGCGCTTTCCTCGTCGCCGCGCTCGACCGGCTCGCCCCCAAACCCGGCGATCTCATCACCGCGCTGCGCGTCCAGGGCGTCGAGCTGCACCCCGGCGCCGTCATCGAAGCACGCTCGGCCGTCGCCGAGCGCCTCGCCGTTTACGGCTGGGACGCAGACGCTGCGCGCGCCGCCGCCCGCCGCATGGTCATCGAGGGCGATTTCCTGACCCAGCAGGATCTCGGTCGCTACCAGATCATCGCGGGCAACCCTCCATACCTGCGCTACGGCCACTTGCCGGAATTCTTCAAGTCGCTCTATGCCGCGATCACGCCGGCCTTCGCGATGGCGGATGTCCAGCACGCCTTCCTCGCGCAGTGCCTCAAGCACCTCGCCCACGACGGACAAATCGCCTTCGTGGTCGCCGACCGCGTCCTCTTCAACGAAGGCGCGGCTGAATTGAGAGAGCATCTCGGCCAGCGTCTCGGCATCGGCCACGTTCAGAGGCACAACGCCGAATCTGCTTTCTATCGCCCGAAACTGCGGCGCAAGGGAACGCCGCCGCGTTGCCATCCCATCGAGATCGTCTTGACGCCCGCGGCCGACGCGCCGATCGCGCTCACGCGCGCGCCGATCTCCCCCGACGCCCCTGGCGGCCTGCCGGTCCACACCGGCCGGACCCTCAGCGATGTCGCAGTCGTGCGTCTTGCCCCATGGCTCGGCCCGCGCGGCATCTTCAACATCGATGCGGCTGTCGCCGCCGGCCTGCCAACCGACAAACTCGTGCCGATCGTCGAAAACGACGACGTCGCCGGCGACGACACGCTCGGCGAGCCGCGCCGGTTCGCGATCCTCACCGACCGCAGCAGCGATCCGCCTCCCGAGATCGTCCGCCACCTGCAGGCGACGCTCAACCGCATGCCGGCACGCGGCCGCAAGAAGGCCTGGTGGACGCCGCCCGAGCCGATCACGCTCGATCTCTCGCGCCCGGGCGTCCTCGTGCCGCGCATCGCCAAGCGCCTGCGCGCCATCCCGATCCCGGCCGGCGTCCTGCCGGTCGACCACAATCTGCACATCGCGACCAGCGACACCGTCTCCCAGGACGAATTGATCGCCTACATCACCAGCGCCAAGGCGCAGGAGTTCGCCCGAGCGCACGCGCCGCGGCTCGAGAACGGCTATCTCGATATCCGCACGAGCCTGATCCGCCGCCTGCCCATCGACTGAAACCGGAGTTCCCGATGTCCAAGTCCGACGACGCGCCCCTTCCCTGCGACAAATGCCGCCGACTGTTCCATCCCGCCACGCTCGACGCCAAGCCCTCGGCAAGCGACCTCGAGAAGCACGGCAGCCTCGAAGCCTCCGCCGACGCCGGCTGCGACTTCGAACGCCTCGAATGCCGCGAGTGCTATGGGCCCGGCTATCTTCCGCGCTGAACCGCATCGAAACACCACGAGAAGAACTCTCTCATGTCAAAAATCGTCGCTTTCGCAGACGCCAACGGCATCATCGAATTCGCGTCCGTCTGCCCGCCGCACGGGCTCGGCTTCGCATCCGGCCCGGACAAGATCGTCCGCAAGGTCGTGACCGAACAGGCCGATATTGCCGGCGCCCGCCCGCTCAAGATTCCGAACTTCGCGGCCGGCGGCAACGACGTCGCCGCCCTGATCGCCTTCGGCGCGCGGGTTCGCACAGGCATTGCGGCCGCCGAGGCCGCAGCAACCAAAGTTATGCCGCCGAAACTCACGCTCGACGACCGCCGCCGGCTTGCTGCGCAACAGCGTTTCGAGGATTTCGACTTCGGCTCGCAGGTCGGCGAAGCCCAGGGCTGGGAATATGCGACCCCGGGCCATGTCTGGGAACGCCAGGTCTACGTAGAGCAGGCGTCTGGCCCATCGTCTCGACGGCTGTTCGTCGTCGCCTTCAAACCGGACTCCGATGAAATCCATTCGGCCGACGTCTATCCGATTGGCTGAACCCCGTTATTCCGTCAAAAATATTTTTCCGCGCGTTCTTCCGCTCATGGTCAAATCAAAATGCGTCCATATGATGCTTCTGTCCGGCACATCTCGCCGCACCCCAAAGGAGCATGCACAATGCGCAATTGTTCGCGCCTCGCGCTCGTGCTCGCGATCGGCTTCGCCGGTCCCGCAGCCGCGCAGTCCGTCACGTCCGTCACCACCAAGCAGACCTTCAAGCCGATTTCCAATGACGCCCCTGCTGCGATCTCGACGTCGCCGCAGGCGATCGTCGCGCCGGCTCCGAAGACCGGCACCGTGATCACGCCGCCGCACATCGTCGCTCCGATCGGCAGCGCCGGCTCCGGCGGCGTCGCCGCGCCCCCGCAGCCGCTCGGCAGCGGCTACTGGACGGCCTCGGGCGACAAGGCTTCCGGCATCCAGACGATGCCCAATGGCCAGAAGATCGGCATCCAGGCCCCGATCGGCGGCGTCGCGTCGGTCCCCCCGACCGCCAGCGCCGGATCCAATCAGGTGATGACGGGCGCCGACGGCACCCTGAGGACGGTGGATGGCCAGGTGAAGGGCGTCGGCGCCGGCTTTGCCTCAAACGGCGCCCGTACGGGCGGCGTTTACAACGGCGGCATCCAGACGATGCCCGACGGCCAGAAGATCGGCGTCGGCGCTGGCATTGCGCCGAACGGCGCCCGTACCGGCGGCGTTTACCAGGGCGGCGTCGGCAACACGCCCGATCCGCTGCCGCCGACCAAGACCGGTGTCGTTCCTCCCGGCCCGGATCCGCTGCCTACGGCCAAGACAAGCGGCCCCAAGACTGGCGGCCCCGATCCTCTGCCGGCGATCAAGACCGGCGGGCCCATCGACAACGGCGGCTATTGCCTCAACTCCATCAACCGCAACAGCCCGGCGTGCGGCGGCACCGCCCTGCCGCCCATCAAGACCACCATCGGCACCGTCGACCTGCCCCCGCAGACCAACACCCTGCCGGTCCAGCCGGGCGGCAAGGTCGTCGACATCGGCGTCATCAAGTCGGCGCCCGACACCAACTGGATGCCTCCGAGCGCCAGCGTGACGCCCGGCGCGAACACGCCGGGGACCGGCGGCACCGTGACGCCGAGCAATCCGACCCGCCCGGTCGACAACGGCATCGCGATGCCCGTGCCGAAGAACCTCCTGCCCGATACGCAGCCAATCACCTATGGCGGCGGCTTCGGCATGGCGGTTCCCAAGGAACTGCTGCCGGACACCCAGCCGGTGACCGTCGGCGCCAACATCCCCTACAGCATGCCGGTCGAGAGCCATCCGATCACGGCGACCGTCAATCCCGACGGCACGGTGACGATCAAGGGCTACTGATCGTCGCCTCTCGCCATCGCAAGCAAAACAAAGGGCGGCCAAGGCCGCCCTTCCCTTTTCCACCAACCGGATTGAGCGTCAGCCGCCGACGCGCTCCTTCAGCTCCTTGCCGGGACGGAACACGACCTTCCTGGTCGCCGGAACCTCGATCTCTTCTCCAGTCGCCGGATTGCGCGCTTTGCGCGCCGCGCGCTCCTTCACGGAAAACGACCCGAAGTTGACGAAGCGCACTTCGTCGCCCTTCTTCAGCGCGGCCTCGATGTTCCCGAACACGTCGTCCACCAGGCGGCCGATCTGCGGCTTCGAAAGTTCGTGGGCTTCGGCCAACGCCGAAACAAGCTCCGTTTTGTTCATTTCGCGATTTCTCCGATAGTCGCCGTCCCGAAACTCCGATTCCCCGGAACCTTTGGCGCAGCGCTTGCGCCCGGAACATGCCCATTTATCCCCGCTGCCGCAAGGCCCCGGGGATAATGCTCCGTTTTCGCCCCATCATCCTGCTTCCGCCGAGCCCTACTCATGCCTTCTGCCGACCAACCAGACTTGTTCGCGCCCGTACGCGCGCCTGTGCTCGTCGCCTGGGGCGCCGGCGTCGATTCCACCGCGGTCATCCTGCGCATGCTCGAGCTCGAAGAGCCGATCGACTGCGTGCTGTTCAGCGACACCGGCGGCGAAACTCCGCTCACCATGACCATGCTCGGCTATTATTCCGCGGTCTTCGAGGCCCACGGCATTCCCGTGCATGTCGTCCGTTACCAGCCGAAGAACTTCAAGAACTACCCGCCTTACTCGACGCTCGAGCAGAACTGCCTTTCCAACGCCTGCCTGCCGTCGATCGCCTACGGCCGCAACCATTCGGTAGAGTCTCAGTTTGAAATCTGAAGCGCCACAGCATATGTTCGCTTTATGTTCCTGTCGCACGAGTACAAATTGAAACCGACGCGCCAACAGCGCGAGGCCTTCGGGGTCGCCCTCGAAGGCCAACGGCAACTCTACAATGCGGCGCTGCAGGAACGCCGTGACGCCTGGCGACTAGGCCGTCATCGCGTTACAAAGTTTGCCCAGATGCGATCGCTGACGGAAATCCGCGCCAATGACGCCGCCTATGGCGCGCTGCCGGCGACTTTGTCGCGCTGGACGCTACAAAAGGTCGATCTCGCCTTCGCAGCGTTCTTCCAGCGCGCCAAAGTCAAAAAGGGCCGCGCTGGCTATCCACGCTTCCGCGGCAAAGCCAGCTGGCGATCATTTGGTTTTTCCGAATGGTCCGGTATTCGCCTAATCGACGGCCGCATCGTGATCAAGGGTCTCGGTGCGATCCGCCTTCATATGCACCGGCCGTTGCCCGAAGGAGCAGTCCCACGCGCCTGTGCTATCACGCGCGATGGCCGTTCGTGGCGGATCGCCATCCAGATCGCTGTGCCAGACTTCATCGGGCCGCACAGTTGCGCCGCCTCGGCCATCGGGCTCGATCTCAATGTGCTCAATCGCGCCACGGATTCTTCTGGCGCAAAAATCGACAATCCGCAGCATCTCGCCGAAGAGCTGGCAGCGCTCCGGACGGCACAGCGATCCGTTGCGCGCCGCAAGAAGGGATCGTCTGGCCGCCGCAAGACGATCGAACGCGCACACCGCCTTCACGCGAAAATCGCGCGACGGCGCAAGACCGCGATGCACCAGGCATCGGCGAAAATCGCCCGCGAGCACGGCGTGATCGCCGTTGAGAAGCTTGCCGTCGCCAACATGACGCGGTCGGCGCGCGGAACGCTCGATCAGCCTGGTCGAAATGTCCGCGCCAAGGCCGGTCTAAATCGGGCGCTACTCGATGTCGCGCCAGCCACCTTCAAGCAAATGCTCGTCTACAAGGCTGAAAGAGCCGGTGGCCGGGTCGTTGAGGTTGCGCCACACGGCACGAGCAGAGATTGCTCGGCCTGCGGCGAGCCTGTTCCGAAAACGCTGAAACAGCGCGTCCATCGCTGCCCGCATTGTGGGCTCACGATGGACCGCGACCACAATGCGGCGCGCAACATTCTGTTACGCGCGCAGGCCGTAATGGGCCTGTGGGACGCCAACGTGGATCAGAGCGGCGGATTTTCCGTCGCTCACAGATCGTGCGTCGTCCCGGAAATATCGTTTGACATCGCAACCGCGATTTCAAACTGAGACACTACCTGGATCGATCATTTCTCGGCGATAAACGCCGCATCGACATAGAAAAGGTCGTCTTTTTTCTACAAACTCCCTTCACCCCGGCGCGCTAAAACCGCGCCTTTCCACGAGATCGACATGCAGCTTCCCGTCTATTGTCCGAAACCGTCCAGCCCGTTCGCGCGCGCCATCGCCGCCGGAAGCGGCATCGTCGGCGATCCGAACCGGTCGCACGACGGATTGATCCTCGTCTACTACGAGGGAAATCTGTACGGCGCGGTCAACATGCAAAAATATTCCGAGCGCGTCCTGCACGCCGCCGAGCGCCTCGCGACCCGCTATCCGACCATCGCCTGCCAGTACATTCCAGCCGATCAGCTCAAGGCCATCGGGACATACGACCGTGGCAGCAAGGGATTCGCCCTTTCCGATCCCGAGGCGCTGCGCGCCTGGTGCCCTGACGCCGATATCCTCACAGGGCCCGCAAGATGAACGCGCTCACCGTGCCCAAAGCACAATCTCAAGACATCTCGCTCTCGACGCCGCTCCGCCGCGCGCTCACGCGAGACGAACTCGAGCACGAAGTCATGCTGCGCCGCGGCGTCATGTCTGCAACCAAGATCGCCGACGTCGTCGGCAACGGCATGACACGCAATTCCGTCATCGGCATCTGGCACCGCGTTCGCCTGCGTCGTGGCCTGCCGGCGCTCACCGCGCCGGCGCCCGCCAAAAAGCCGCCGCCCGCCAAGACCAAGTCGGTCGCCGAGCAGCCGAAAACCACGCCTGCCCGCGCCGCCGCAGCGCCGGTCCGGCCTCCTGCTCCTCCTACAAGGCCAGCCGCCAACGCATCCGCCTCGTCGCCTGCCGACGAAAGCTTCACGCCGCTACGCGTCCGGATCTACGAGATCGCCGACGACGGCTGCCGCTTCATTCTGGGCGATCCCATCGCCAACGGCGAAACGCTCTATTGCGGCCTGAAGGCAACCAAGAAAGCCTACTGCGCGCATCACGCGCAGATGTCATACCAGAAGCTCGCCAAACGCTCGGAAAAGAAGGACGCCAGCGCCGCGAAGAAACCCGGCACGAAGCCTTCCGCATTCTCGCTACGCGGCATCTGACCCGTGGAATTCATCCCGCCCGACGCCGAGCGGCCGGCGCGCATCGCCGATCTCATCGCCGATCGCTTTCGCCTCGCACGCCACGCCGCTCGCTCCGTCGTCGCGCAACTGCACGGTTTTTCTGAGTGGGCGGGGCTTGCAGCCGCAATCGACCGCGGCCCGGCCTCGCCGCGCGACGACGCGGTCGCCGCCGACGTCGCCGAGCTCCGCCGCTCCTTCCAGGCGGCCGTCATCGGCCACCGCCTCATGGTCAATCCGCATGTGGCGGTGCGCGTCGCTACCGAACTCGCAGTCTCCGGCTCAAACGAACCGCGTCTCGAACCGATTGCCGCCGATGCCGGCCGGTTCGAGTTCATGGGCCGCACCAACCGCTTCATGGCGCGTGAGGCGCGCCAACATCGTCGCCAGGAACAACGCCTCGGCGCCGTCGGCGCAGGCCTTCTCGCCGGCGGCCAGCCGACACGGCCATTGGCCTGGATCGAGGCGCTCACCCAGCGCTTCGGTTTTCCGATCGAGAACGCGAGACCCTACGTTTCCGAACCGCTCGCGCTCATCGGTGAAATCCGCAACAAGAACGCGCGCCTGTCCCTCTACCTCGCTGGTCACGCGCATATTCCCGGCGCCGACAATCCCGCGACCCTCGTCGCCGAACAGGAGATCGCCCGCCTGCATTCGCGCGCCCTCCTCCTGTTTCAGCATCCGCTCGTCTGGACCCCCGACAGCGACATTTCGCCGACGACGAAGACCGTCCTCTATGGCGGACGCTCACTTCGGTCCGGCCGCTGGACGGATTTTCTGCTCGGCGCCGGCGGCTTCGCCGCTCTCCGTCGCCCTCAACCACTCGACGCAGCCTCCGTCGATCCGGCCGTCATCGAAGGCCAGGCGACCGAGGCCGCGGCGCAGGCCGCGATCGCCATCGCGCGCGGCAACGCTCACAGCACGACGATGCAGCCGTTCGTCTTGCCGTCGCCGACGAACTGGGCAATCCTTCTCTGTCTCGATCCAAGCGCCATCGACGCGCTCCACCTGACGGAAGAACAATGACGGATCACGCCGCCACACCGGTCGCCGCGACTGCGGCCTTGTGCCCGCGCTGCGCCGGATCGGGCGCAGAGCCCGGCGGCTACATGCTTCACGATTTCGATCCCTGCCTCGACTGCGGCGGATCGGGGCTCGCCGCCGACATCATTCCCGCGCCCGCCCGCATCGACCCGCAGGTCGCGCGCGTCATCGACACATCGATCGCCGATATTCCCTCGGCATGTGGCGATGGATGGAGCGTCGAATACCGCAATTCTTCCGTCTGACAAGGATTCTTTCAGCCTTTCCCACCGCAAAGGGCATTCGATGCGTCTCTCCGAAGCCTTCACATCCTCCGCGCGCGACTTGGGCGGACCCCTCGCCTCTCCTCCCCTGCAGCTGCAGGGAAGTCTCTACTTCCGCGACAATCCTCCCGCCTGGTCGCCGTTCACCCGTTCGAAAATGCTCGCCGGCCCTCTCGCGCTACTGTTTCCCGTCAGAGTATTCCAGAAGCTCACGCGGATATCCGCCTCGCCGACCAACATGCGCGAGTTCAACGCGATCTGGCGCAGACGATACGAACGATCGCTCATCGGCGACTGGGCGCCGGCCGGCCCGTTCCAAGAAGACGAAATCCCGCATCTCTTCGCACTCGCGGTCGACACCGGCGCGTTCGCCCTGCTCGACTTCTACCAAACCCTCATCGCAACGCCGAAGCTGTTCCAAAAATTCGTCGGCGGGCTCCTCTCGGCGCGAACCGTCCCTTACGTTCCGCCGGGCCACTCTCGCCGCGACGTCATCTTCATCACATTCGTCATCGACGCGACGGTCGGCATCTTCGATGGACGACCGTCATTTTTCGAATTCCTGACGTTCCTGCGCTGCGCCGATCTCACCTCCACCTCACTGGGCCAGGCCGCCTTTTCCTACATCGTCGACGGCATCGGCGAAGACGCTCTCACCAACGCGGCGCGCAATTTCGCCGCCGATCCCTCGCCGCTCCTGGCCAACGCCGGCCGCGCTTTCCTCGGCCAGCCGCTCATCGACGAAGGCCACGCGCTCGACCAATATCTCGGCCGCCCGCTCAAGCCGGCGCCAGCTCGCCCCGAACAGTCCGAGCCTGCGCTGCTCCCGGCCGCTGCCGCTCCGTCGCCGCACGCTTTCGATGTCGCAACGCCAGCGCCTGCGCCACGCGAACCGAAATGGATCGCGCCGGCGACGCCCGATCGCGTCGTCCTCACCAAACGCGCCGAACGCGAGCTGCGAGCCACGCGCGGCTATTCGTCGGAGCGCCTGGAGGTCGCCTTCCAATGCCTCGCCGACTACCGCGCCATGAAACGCGGCGAAATCACGCTGGCCGAGTACAACGAACGACTCGCTCGCGCGCGTTTCGCCGATCATCGCTGCTTTGCCGACACCGGCTCGCTGAAGGCCTTCGCCAGCGATTATTCCGTCGTGCACGAGGGCAAGAAATATATGCTCGATCGGCACCTCAAATGGGGCCGCGGCACCAATCCGACGACGGCTATCCGGGTCTATTACACGTTCGATGTCGAGAAAGACCTGATCATCATCGGCTCCGCGCCACGCCATCTGCCGGTCTGGAAGTCCAACTGATCGGCTTTTGGCAGCCTTTTTCGCAATCCTGGCCACGCTATCTGCGCCCGCCTCCGGCGAGCCTCACAAACCCCAATTCCACTCTCTTCTTTCCGCGTGAATTGAACCTTCGGGTCTTCCCCGGAAAAGGAGAAACACATGTCGCAAGCGTATCAAACGCTCCTCGCGATGCTCGAAGCCGACCGCAAGCGCGACTCCGACGCCTACAATGCGGGCGAAGCCCGTCGGCAGCTGATGAATCAGATCGTCGCCGAAATCGAAGACGCATGGACCGTCTCCGTCGACAAGATCTTCAGCAACAGGATCAAGATCGACCTGACCTTCTTCACGCGCGAGATCCTCGAGGTCGAAGGCTCGCGATACCTGTCCATCGCGTTCGGCGACACCGACGGCGACACGCCGCCCGCTCATCCCGTCCGCCTTCTCGAAGTACGCCGTCGCGACGACGGCAAGCTCGCGATGTTCGATATCCAGCACCGCCAATGGGCCGGCCATATCTACGAAGGCACGTTCCATCACGTCTGGTTGGCAGATCGTGAAGACAGCGGCTGCCATCTCCACTGCACATTCTGGAACGAACGCCTGCTGCCGGTGAACGGGCCGGTCGTCGACAAGCATCCGACCGCCGCGCGCGCGGCAGCGCTCGCCGCCAGGCTCGTCGCCGATCCGCGCTTTGCCGAGATCGAAGCTCTCGGCGCCCGCGCACATGCGCTGCGCAAAGGCTTCGCGCCCGCCATGAACGCGGCGGTCGTTTTCGCCCAATCGAGGCTCGGCGACCGTCGCGAGGCGCTCGAAGCCGCGAACCCGGCCCTCGTCCGTGACCTCTCGACCCACGATTGGACTTGGGAGTACGCGGACCGGTTCATCCGCTCGGCGGCCGATCAGGAAGATCGCATCAAGGCCGCCCTCCGCAAGCTCGACATCGACGATGCCGCCTGCCTGTTCGTCGTCCATGCCCGTGCGTCGTGGCGCTACATGCGCAGCTACCTCGACAAGCACCTGGCCGTCCGCGTTGCGGCAGCCGCCTGACCCGGGCCGCCTTTCGAGGATCCGACCATGAGCAAAATCCCCGCCAATCTCGCCGCGGATTATTACCGCGGCGAGCGCCCGACCGCGCCCAAACCACGCTCCGTTTCCGGCACGCGGCTCCTCCTCGCCATCCTGTCCTGCTTTGCGCTCGGCGTCGCCATCGGCGTCGCCTTCCTGCAGTCGCAGGCCATCCGCTCTTCGTTCGACACATTCGTCGCCGATTACTCGGCGTTCTTCCGGAGGCATATCTGATGGGCGACATCACAAAAACCGACGCCGAACGGATCATGTCGCTCGGCCAGAAGCTCGGCTTCCAGATGCAGCGCGGCTACGGCTATGCCGCAGGCCTCAAGACAGCATCCTCCGTCGCCTACATGCTGTCGATCGACAGCCAGGGCGTCGAGCTCGCCGCCTACGCCAACAACAGCCGTCGCGTGCGGCCGATCGCCACCTGGCCTTTCGACCGGCCGACCGACCACGTTCTCACCGAAATCCGGCGCCTGGTCGAAACCGACGCCGCCCGATCGCTCGCTGCGGCCTGATCCGCCATGTCGATATTCAAAATCCGTCCCAAGACGCTGAACGCCCTTTCGGACCAGCTTCGGCAGGCCAACGCATATCTCGTCTCCGGCCAAATCGAAGCTGGAAGCGGCCTCGCCAACGCCGTATTTCAGACCGCCGCAGCCCTGATCGAGGCAGATTTCAGACCAACGGTCCTTCAGCGACTGGCCGCCGAGGCCTACGCCATAACCGTAGTGGCCGATGCAATCATCTGCGTCCGCCTCGAGGCCCCGCAGGCAGCCAGCGCGCTGATGACCACAATCGCAAGAGACAACCCAGATCTCGGCCGCCCCAAAGACATGATCGACGCGGCCTTCGCACACACCAACGCACAGAGCGATGTCGCGCCGGATTCCTGGATTTCCACGGTCATGGCCATGCTCGCGACGATTTGCGTCATCTCGAAGCCGAATCCGCGCGCCGCGCGTATCGCCTTCTACCAGAACGACCTGATCGCCCGGGCGCGAGAACGCTCGCTGATCGATCCGATCGAGGACTTCAACGACGAGGATCTCGCGTCGAGACCGCTCGATTCCTTCGACCGGAATTAACTGCCCGCCAACAGATTTCTGAAATCGTTCGCGCGTCATGCGCGCGCCGAGGACCTTTGCCTTCTCAACCCCAGCAGGTTCAAGAAAATGACAACGATAAGCTTCCTGCCCCGCTCGTCGGCCGCCGTCGCCAACACCTTCCTGCAGCTCGCGCTGATGGACCGCACGCCGCGCGACCAGATGCCGACCGCGCTGCGCCTGCAGCGCCTCGTCTACCTCGCCCACGGCTATTCGCTCGCGATCCTCTCTTCGCGCCTCGTCGCCGATCCGGTCGTCGCGCTCGACACCGGCCCGATCTTCCCGGCGCTGCGGGACGCAACGGCAATCTTCGAGGCTGCGCCGATCCTTTCGCCGGTCGCATGCCGCGATCGCGCCGGACTGGCACATGCCCAAGGCGTCCTCGTCGACCGCGTCTGGCTCAAATACGGCCAGCTCGACGAAATGGCGCTGCACGACTTCGTCTACGAGCCCGACACGCCGTGGGCCGCCACCGCGCCCTATCTCGAAATCGAGCCATCGAAAATCGCGGCCTTCTTCGCCAAGCGCGCCGCCTGAGGACGCGCCCGGCGACCTCGCCGGGCTTGCGCTCGACCGCCTCCAGCACGACACTTCATCCGCGATCGCAGCCGATCGCGGATTATAGTCCGACATGGCTGCCGGTCGCGCGACGGAATAATCCGTCATCCATCAGGATTTTCGATCTTGTCCGACGTCATCGCCGAATCGGCGCAAGCTCCCGCGCCGTCTTCTCCCGACCTCCCGACCCCGGAGTCGAACGCCGCGCAGGCGCACGAAAACGCCCTCCGCTGGTGGCAGGAGCGCGGCCTGCCGATCGACGCCCGGCCCCGGCCCTGCCCCTACTGCAAACGCGAATACCTTCGCCCTTGCGGCGAGGAAGACCACGCGCGCTGCATGAACTTCAAGCATCTGCACGCCCATCTCACAACCTGAGGATCTCTCCATGCCGCCGAAACGCCAGCCCGTCGAAGTCCGGGTCGGAAGCATCTGGCTCGACGCCGACAAGCGCTTCCAGGACCGCTACATCAAAGTCGTCGAGCTGACCAAAAAAGTGTCCTCCCTGACCGCCGGCTTCGTTCCCGCCGCGCGCATCGCCAGCTGCACCAGCGACGGCCGTCCGACCGCCGTCAAGACCACGACGCTCGCGAGCCTCTCCAGGTTCGGCAAGAGCGGCGGCTATACGCTCGTGCAGGACGCGTGATGACCGACAGCCGCTGGCCCGACACCCCCGGCCTCGACGCCGTCACGAACGGCATGTGCCGTTCCCTCGAAGCGCAAGAAAAGCGCATGGGGGACGCGGCCCAAGCCCGCCGCGTCGACGATCTCCTCGGCTCCGGCAACCGGCTGCTCGATCGCGCGCGCCGCGCCGAATGGACGAGCCGCTTCCAGACGATCTTCGCGAGAATGGCGACGCAGCTGCCGCGCCTATTCCAGCACAACAAGCGCGGCTCGCTGTACGCAATCGTCGCCGAAGCGGAATTGCAGACTACTGCGCCCGTTCCGGAAGGCGCGCGCCTCATCGTCTACGTCGGGCTCGACGGCCGCATCTGGGCGCGGCCCGCCGAGGAATTCCACGACGGGCGTTACGCTTCCATCCAGAGCCCAAGCTGACGATGGCTCAGCGGCCGTGTCCCGGCCGCTCAAGCGCGATGGTGCGCTCTTGCTTGGCCCGCACCACGCCGGCGCGCGACGCATCGACCGCGCCGACGAGACCATCGTGGATCGCCGCGGCGGTCCGCCCGTTCCTGGCGGCCTTCTCGATTTCCGCGGGATCCAGATAGGCCGCCACTGCACGCGTGCCGGAAAACTGGATCGAGTCGAGCCCGCTCGCCCCCGTCCTCGGGTTCTTCACCGCCTCCGGACACAGCGCCAGCAGGCGCGCCGTCGGCCCCGCCTGCACGCCGTCTTCGCCGGCGATCATCTTGCGCGCCACATCGAGATCGCGCTCGGTCACCACGAGGCGAAGGCGCTCGCCCGCCTCCGTCTTGAACATCACCGGCTCGCCGGCCTTCAGCCGCTCGAACAGCGCCGGGCTCTGCCCTGACCGCTTTTCGGCCATCGCACGCACCGCCGCCGCCCGCTCGACGATCGCCGGCCCTTCCTGCCGGGTCGCCAAAATATGTGCATGTTCACGCTCTTCGCGAAGGAAGGTCGCAACCGCTTCGGCCGCCGGCTTTTCCACCGGACGCGCCTGCTCGCGGTTCGCACCGATGCGACGATCCGTCTCGGCCAGCGCCGAGCGCCACGCGCGCGCCGCCCGCTGCTCGGCGCCGCTCAGCGCCTCGACGGTCTCACGCCCCATCAAGTTCGATTGCGCGAGCGCGTCGAGCTGCTCGTCGCGACGCGCCAGCGCGCCGCCCAGCGCCTTCACCCGGCGGGCATCGAACACCGCGAGCCCGCGGCCGTCGCTACCGATCGCCACGCCGTCGAAATCGGTCTGCATCGCCTCGGCGAAGGTCGCCATGACGCGCGCCGACGCCGAGCCGGCGCCCGCCCGCTGATATCCGCCATCGGCGCGCAGCGCCTTGGCCTCCTCGATCTCGCCCGCCGTCACGACGAGGCCGACGCGCTGCCCCGGCGCAAACAGCGCATCCGGGTCGCGCGGCGTCTCGCCCGCGCCACGCACGAAGAACGCCTGCTCGCGATCGCGCGGCTCATCGAGCGCGGCCGCAATATGCGTCTCCCGATATCCGTAATCGCGAACGACGTCCGCGACCGCACGGCGCAGCAAGCTAGTCGACCGGCTGCGATCGTCGCCGGTCGCCACCGTGTCCTCGCGGCCGGGCGCATATTCACGGCGCAGGAGGTTGGCGAGCTTGTAGACGCCGTCGTATTCCGACGCGATCTCGCGCCCTGCCGGTACCTGCGGCGCGGCGGCGAACGCCGCCTCGATGATGCGCGGATGCTCGGCCTCACGCGCCAGGCGCTGAAATTCCTCGATCCCAGCGCCGGGCTGAAAGGCGCCGAGGATCGCTTCGATCCGCTGCTCGTCCTGACCGAACACCCGCCGCTTCAGAGCCAGATTCACTACGCCCATGACCGACCTCCGCGCTCCACCCCGACGACCATCCGTCCAAAGAGGGATTAACCGAAATTTTACCACACCCGCCGCCACGGAATAAAGCGCCTACGGAGTTTTCATCTTTCGGAGGCCAAGGCATGCCGGTTCAGCGCCGCCATTTCCACGTCACGCCGGCTTCGAACCTGCCTTCGATCCTCATGCAGGGGCTACTGCCCCGCACCGGCCCGCGCTCCCGCGCGCTCGGCGAGCCGCGGCCGGCCATCTATCTCTTTGACACCGCAGACGAAGCAGCCGACGCCGTCGCCTCATGGCTCGGCGACGCGCTTCCGGCCGGCGAGCCACTTGCGCTGATCGCCGTAACCCTCGATCCTGCCTTTCCGCTCACGACCGGCGTCGAATGGGAACGGATCGCGCTTCTTCCGATCCCTCCACATGCGCTTACCGTGATCGCAACGGATTTTTGAGCCGCGCATGACCGTTTCGCAGCTGACCCCCGACGCTTTCCGCCTCATCGAGCGCATCGCCCGCGCGTTGCCGCCAGCCGACAGCGGCTTCGAAATCAACGAGGCGATCACATGGCAGGAAACGGTCGAGCCTCCCGTGGACGCCATCGATTTCGCCACCGAGACGGTGTACGTCATCTGCAACTCCGGCATGAAGCATTCCGTCGCCCGGAAAATCTATGATCGTGTCCACGAAGCACTGACCGAAGGCCGGTCTGCGGCAACCGTCTTCGGCCACGCCGGCAAGACCGCGGCGATCGACAGGATCTGGCGTGAGCGCGATAAGCTCCACGCCGGTTTTTCCGCGCTTCAGACCGACGCCGAAAGGCTCGAATTCCTTGCCGCCCTTCCGTGGATCGGCGCGATCACAAAATACCACCTCGCCAAGAATTTCGGAGTCGATGTCGCCAAGCCCGACGTCCATCTGCAACGCATCGCCAACGCCGACGGCCGCTCGGTCGCCGACATGTGCAAGGAACTTGCCGCCGCCACCGGCTACCGCGTCGCCACGGTAGACCTCATCCTATGGTTTGCCTGCGCGCGCGGCGTCGTCGACAGCCGCTCCGCCGAGCCATTTGCTCCATTTCTAGCCGCCTCCTGACCAGTCGATTTCGTCGACATCCTTCGTCCGAACACCGAAAGGCATCCGTGATGGCCAATAAATCGACCGACGATGCGGCCCGCGCGCTGGCCGACGCCAATGTCCGCGTCGAGCGCATCATCTGGATTCCCGGTATCGGCGCCGATGCGCTCAGCGACGATTTCAAGGACTTTTGCGAAAGCGCCCTCGACAGCGACAGGCTTCACCGCACGCTGAACGCGCTTCCAGCCGTCAAGAAATGGAATGCCTGCGCAGAGCACGACCCGGATGCCGTCGCCGAAGGCCTTGCCGAAGATCTCGCATCCGCGCGCAGCGCCGGCTTCTTCATCCAAGGCGCGACGCCCATGCGCAATTACACGTCCAAGAATGCGCAGTCCTACACGTTCAGCTGGGGCGCCTATCACACCTGCTGGCTCTACGCCGCCACCGTCACCGCCATCAAGGACGTCCTGCTCACCTGGGCCGCCGACATGGCCGCCAAAGACCACGCCGGCACCACGTCTTCGGTCGCGGAATGGCCCAAGATGCACCGCCTCACCGACGACGACAGCGGCGTCTCTATCGTTTGCGCCGGCCATGTCGATCCCTTCGAGTTTGCCGACCGGATCGATTGCGACGACGTCGCAACCCTGCTCGGCGGCGAATACGCCGAGAAGAGAGACGGCTATCCGCTCAAACGCGAAATCAAGCGCCTGGCGAAGCACGTCCGCCATACCTACGGCAAATGGAACGGCAAGCGGCTCCGCCGCTGGGACGAAGTCCACAAGGACGATCCCGGCGCCCAGCCCTTCACCTTCGTCAGCGAAAGCTGACCGCCATGAATTTCTCGACCGACCTTCGCACGTTCCTCGACCAGATCATGACAATGACGTGCCGCGCCTGCGCGAACCCCTTCACAACGATCTCGCCGGCACCCTGCCCGGTCGAGGACTTCGTCGCCTTTTCGCAGAACCTCCAATGCCCGCGCTGCGGCTCGCACGACATCCTGCTCGGCCAAAATCGCACCGCGGCAGAGGACGCGCGCTATCCGCACGGAAAATCGGCAAATGCCTCGGTTTCCGAGCGCCTCTTCTACTGGGCGATCAACGGCGACACCGGCTCATCTTCGCGCGCGATCGCCGCCAAGCTCGACCGCGCCTCGGAACTCGCTCACGGCAACGGCAAGGCGCATCCGATCGACACCGCCGATCTGCGCCGCTGCCTGCTTCTCCTTCGCCGCATCCCCGAGTTCCACCGCGGCATCGACGGCATGTCCGGCGTGTCGCCGACCTGGGCTCGCATCGTCGCCCGTTTCGACGAGCTCGTCGCCCTCTTCGAAGAAGAAACCGGCATCGGCCTCGAGCGCGCACCGACGCCGCACACCTCGGCGCTGCTCGCCACGCTCATCGCCGAACCACAAGGCTGAGTTCTCATGACCAACCGTCGCGAAGCCTCAAGCAACGCCCCTCTCGACCGCGACGCCCTCGGCCGCATGGTCCGCGAAGCATGGATCCGCTGGGCCAAAACGCACCCGGCGCCGAAGCCATCCTGGCTCGTGCCTTACGACCAGCTTCAAGAAGCCGACAAGGAGGCCGACCGCCAGATCGGAGAGGCGATCGCCAGCCAATATTGCTCGCCCAAGTTCAACGACAACCTTGCCGCGATCGAGCGCGATGCTGCGCGCTGGCGCGCGCTGATGGCTAGCCAGCGATTTCATTTCCTCGGCTCCTCTGGCTTCCAGTTCGACAAGATCGACGAGGCCGGCGACCGCAAGTTCGCCAATCTCCAGCCGCGCGCGGAAAGCGAACACCTTCATTTCGGCATCGAGATGTGGAACATTCATTCCGCGCGCAACAATCCAGATTTCTCGGATCGCTTCGAGCGCGATCTCCTGACGCACTACGTCGACACGATCATCGCCCGTTCAGCGGAACCCTTCGTATGACCGATCGCTCTACCGTCTCTCCGAACATCAGAACCGGGCGCCTCGCGGGCGCACCGGACAACCGGAGAGACCCAAATGGCCAATTTCAAGCGCCGTCGGCCCAAATCCGCCCGCGCCGGCTGCCTCTTGTGCAAGCCCTACAAGCGTCAGGGCGCCTGCCTCGAACATCGCGACAAATTTTCCGATCTGCGCCGCCGCAAAGCGGCTGACGAGGCCATTCGCACCTACCGCTGCGACGCCATCGTCCGCTGACCCATCGGGCCCGCTCCTTCGAGCGGGCCTTTCTCGTTCGAAAGCGCCATGTCACCTCCGATCTTTCGTCCCAATGACCCAGATCTTCTGCGCGCCTACAGCGCTTTCGCCGCCCAAGCGCGGGCCCTCGGCGTCCATGGCGTCGCCGGCCAATGCTTTGCAACCGCGCTGGCGCTCAACCGCATGGCCTTCGGCGGCGCCGGCCGCTTTGCGCTCGCCTGCAACAGACCGCTTGCCGAACACGGCCATATCGTCGGCCACGCCGCCGTCGAAATCGACGGCCGCTATTTCGACATCGACGGCCGCCCCAAGCCCGCCCACGAACTCACCAGCTGGGGCGAGCTCGACCCGACCGACGCAGATTATTTCGAGACTTTCGAGGCCTTCGGCGTCGAATTCACCGAAGACGCCGCCGGCGACGTTGAATTCGTCCACTACATGCACGAGCGAGATTTCCTCTCGGCCGTTCCGGTCGCCCCGGATGCCCTCGCCCGCGTAGAGGCGCTGCTCGAGCGGGTCCTCCCGCCACCCCTCACGATCACGCCCGGCACGCGCCTCTGCTGGCGGACCCTGCGCGATTGGCTCGAATGCGCGCATCAAATCGATGCGCGCCGCAGCTCGCGAGCCCGTTACGGCGCGATCGAGCGCCACTGGAATGCGCTCTCACTTCCCGTCATCAAGCGCGCAGACAAGCCATCGATCCAACAGTTCATCGCCTTCCTCGACAACTCGCGCGGTGGCTGCCAGGCATGGGCTCGCCCGCCACGCGGCAAGCGCAGAGACACGCTCTGGGAAGTCTATAACGTCGAGGCGCGCAACCGCCTCGCGCGTCTCCTCAAGGCCGAAGACGACGCGTCGCTCGGCCTCGGCCATAATTCTCTCGGCCGCGATTCTTCCGTCATCGTCTGACGAACGCCGGATTCTTGATCTTCAGCCAGGTCAGCGCCCGCCCGGATCG
The DNA here is from genome assembly GCA_020442275.1 of Rhodoblastus sp. Taxonomy (GTDB): domain Bacteria; phylum Pseudomonadota; class Alphaproteobacteria; order Rhizobiales; family Beijerinckiaceae; genus JAJXWB01. The sequence goes on from JAGRKN010000055.1 coordinate 27,291, forward strand.
ATATCGCGCGTCCAGCCGCTTCGATACGATCCCCTCGAGCCCGAGCGCGCACGCCTGCACGAAGACTTCCGGCCCGCGGCCTATGATCGTCTCGCTTCGCTTCAGCGCCGCCGGCGCGCCCTTCAGCAACCGCTCGAGCTGACGCTGGCGTTCATGCAGCGGTTCGCCTCGCAGGTCGCCATCCATCTCCAACAGATCGAACGCGATCATCTGCGCAGCCCGCGCCGCGCGGCGCGAACGCAGCGCTGAAAATGCGCTGTGGCCATCCGGCCGAAAGACGACCGCTTCGCCATCCAGCGTCAAAACTGCCGGCGTCAGCGCGCCAACCGCCTCCGCGATCGCTGGAAATTGCGCCGTCAAATCGTTCGCTGTGCGCGACCACAGGCGTACGCGCCCCGCGTCCTTATGGGCGATCAGTCGCCATCCGTCGTGCTTCACCTCATGGCACCAGTCTGACCCCTCTGGCGCTGCACGCGCCAGAATCGGGTGGCAGGGTTCCACGAAACCAGCCGGACGCCGCTGATCACGCGCATGACGCCGAGGTGCCCATTGCATAGAGCCGAGAACGCAGCCGGCATTTCAGCGTTCCGGTTGCGCCTCGACAAACCCCGGCGATCGCCTCAGCGGAAAGCGAAGTTCGCCGCGGTCAGCGCCGTCTTCTGCACGTTCGCCAGCGTGATGACGTCGTTCGCGTCCAGCGTGATCACCGTGTTCGCGCCCACCTGGCTCATCGCGCCCTGCACGGCCGCAAAATCCGGGAACAGCGCGGCCGCAAAGTCCATCAAATCTGCCTGCGCGCCGGTCGGCGTAAAGTCGCTGATCGTCTCCTTGCCGAAGC
>JAGRKN010000325.1:0-470 GCA_020442275.1 Rhodoblastus sp.
AGCATTGCAATGGACGGCAAGCTGCCGGAACCGCTGGCGCGCAATGCGCCGGACCCGATGATCTGCGCCGGCGCCTACAAGAAGGCCAAGTCGCCGAAGGACAATCCGAGCATCATTTCCTTCGATGTCGAAACGAAGATCGACGCCGCCGGCAAGGTCAAGACGATCCCGGCCGGCAAGCCGTTCTGCGACGCGAGACCGTAGGTCGCCAGACGCCTCGCAGCCACAAACGCCAGCATAGCCGGCGGCGCTTCAAGATGTCCGCGACGCCGGCCCGCGAAGGTCCGGTTGAGCCTTCAGCCCTCCATCTTCTCCCAGAGATGGCGCACGAGCATGCCCGCGCGCTTCTCGATCGCCTCGGCGGCTGCGAGCGCGAGATCCTCGCGATAGCGGCCGGCGATGAGCTGCACGCCGATCGGCTTGCCCTTATGCACAGTCACCGGCACGACGGCGCCGGGGAGGCCGAGCAC
>JAGRKN010000325.1:646-1142 GCA_020442275.1 Rhodoblastus sp.
GCGGTGGCGCGCATGAAGCCTTCACGGTCGAGAATATTCGCGCCCTTGCGCATGCCGGCCCAGGCGATCTTGAAATCGTCCGAGGTGACGGCGAGCATGCCGGCCTCCTGCAATGCGACGACTTCTGTCGTCAGAATGTCGGCCCAGGTGCGCCACACGCCGTTGATGTCGGGAACCTCGACCTCCTCGACGCGATAGCCGGATTTCTGCAGGTCGTCGGCGGCCTGCGTCAGCGCCGCGCGCACGGAAACGTCGACCTTCATGTCCTCGGGAATTTTGGCGAGCGCGACCTTGATCGGGCCCTTTGGCTTCGGGCCTTCGAGCGGCGCCGGCGCCCACCAGGGATCACGCGGGTCGCGCTGGCTCATGGCGGCGAGCGCGAGACGGGCGTCGGCGACCGAGCGCGTCAGCGGGCCTTGCGCCGACATGAGATGGGCCAGCATCGGCCGTTCGGCCGGCGCGCTCTCGTTGTAGGCGGGAATTCTCCCCTGCGTCG
>JAGRKN010000325.1:1241-3099 GCA_020442275.1 Rhodoblastus sp.
GCCGGACGAGCCGCCGCAGGTGATGCCTTCGTCCCAGGGGTTGAGGGTCAGGCCATGCAGCGGATTGTCGGTGAAGGCGCGGAACGAAAATTCCGGCGTGTTGGTGAGGCCGAGCACGATGGCGCCGGCTTTCTTTAGATTGCGGACAACGGGCGAATCCGAGGGCGCGACGAGGCTCATCAACGCGGGCACGCCGTTGGGATTGGGGCGGCCCTGATAGTCGACGTTTTCCTTGATGGTGATGGGCACGCCGTGCAGCGGTCCAAGCTCCGCGCCTTTGGCGCGGGCGCGGTCGGCGGCGCGGGCCGCCTTGACCGCCTCGGCCGAGAGGTCGACCACGACAGCGTTGAGCTTCGGATTGACCGCGTGCATGCGTTCGACATGCGCCTTGACGGCTTCCTCCGCGGAGATCGCGCCGTTGCGGATGGCGGCGGCGGTCTGGACGGCGGTCCATTGCCAGATCGGGGCGTTGGGCATGCGCGCCTTTTTCACCGATTTGGCGGGCTTGCTCGCAGCCTTCTTGGCGGGGGCGGATTTGGCTGTCGGGGCTTTGGCCGCCGTCGCGGCGACGGACTTGGCCGGCGCAGCCTTCTTCGCCGCCTTGGCGGCCTTTTTCGCGGTCTTCTTGGCGGCCTTCTTCGGCGCGGATTTTTCGGCGGCTATTTTCTTGGATGGCGATTTCTTGGCCACTTGTTTCGCTCCCACGGCGTTTGTGCGCGAATGGTAGCGGCGCGGCGGGTGGCGTGTCGAGACGGATGATTTTCCCGATGGCGGGGGTTATATTGTCGCGCGAGCAGGAAACCCGATGAAGCCTTACATCGTCATCGTTCACAAGGATTCGGACAGCGCCTACGGGATGACCTTTCCCGACGCGCCCGGCTGCTTTTCGGCGGCGGACGAACTCGACGATCTCTTTGCGATGGCCGAAGAAGCGCTGTCTCTGTGGGCCGAGGGGGAAGTCGAGGACGGGCGGCTGATGCCCGCGCCGCGCGATCTGGAAGAACTGAAGCGCGATCCTGCGTGGACGGAAAGTTTTGCCGATGCGGCGATGGTGATTGCCGTGCCGCCGCCGACCGTGGTCGTGCCTCACGCGGCGGAATGATCAGTCTTTCTCCCAACCGGCCTGTTCATAAATATTTCTCACCGTCTTGAGCGGAATGTCCTTGCGCGGATGAGGCACTGTCACGCGTTGCCCGGTGACCGCGTGCTTGAACTGATGATGCGAACCTTTCACGCGCGCGAGACGGTAGCCTTCCTGCTGAAGGCGACGAATGATGTCGCGGCTGTTGGTGAGCATTGGACACGTCCACGAGATGATTCGCTGCGTGTCTACCTATTCATTGGAAAAAGTCGGGCGCTGCAACAATCCGGCCGGCATTTCGGAGGAAAGAATCACCGCGCTCGAATTCATACATCTATTCAGACTGTTAGGTTTTTGGCGGAAGGGCGACGTCGAGCATGTCAAGTTGTATGAGATTCTTGCGCACATGGGTGTTTCGCGAAGGCCTTTGATTTTGTGTGAGTTTTAGTGCGCGCCTGCACATGCTTCCGCGAATAATTTCAATATGACTACTCTCGGTCTTACCCCCGCTGCACAAAACTCTCCAGCACCATCTTCCGTCCGGCCTTGTCGAAATCGACCGTCAGCTTGTTGCCATCGACGGCGTAGATCGAACCCGGTCCGAATTTCTGGTGGAAGATTCGGTCCCCGCGACCGAAGGCCGAGCTCGCCGATGACTTCGCGACGAGTTCGCCTTCGATGGTCAGCGGGCCGCGTCGCGCGGCCTGCGTCTGCGCACGGCCGGATGCGAACGGCGATTGCGCGCGTTCGCTGAAACCGGCGCCGCCTTTTGTATCG
>JAGRKN010000326.1 GCA_020442275.1 Rhodoblastus sp.
CGCGAAGAGGCGCGATCAGCCGGCAACCAGATCATCGAACTAATCGATCGCGCCCCGTTCGAAGCGGCGATGAAGCCGATCTACGATGAAGCCATGCGCAACCCGCGCGTGCGCGAACTCGTCGAACGGATTCGCGCCGTCAAATGACGGAAATCTCCGAAGCGACAAAACCCTCATCGGACGGCGCCGCGTCGGGTGGGTTTTTCAATGTCGTCGAGAGCTTCGTGCGGCGCCTGCGGATTCGCGCGCGCATCTTTCTGGTGGCGGCGATCAACATCGCCGTCATCGTCATCCTGGCCATCCTGCTGTGGCTGAGTTCGAGGATGCTCAGCCAGACCTGGACGGAGCTGCAATCGGTTCGCAGCTCCGAACGTCTGGTCGCAACGATCGAGTCTGAGGCCGGTCGCGTCCAGTCGTTGATCCATCGCTACTTCATCCAGCCGACGCCCGAGGTTCTGGCGGAAATCGAAGGGCGCTGGAGTTCGATCACCGGCAATCTGTTCGAGCGCGCCAAGACCGATCCCGCGCTCACCGGCGACGCGGTCAAGCTGCGCGACCTGACGAACCGGCTCGTCTCCGGGTTCGATCAGTTGCGCGCCGCCCGCACGGAAATCTCGACGCTCTACGAAGAACAGATCCTCAAGCCCTCGCGCGAGATGAGCGGGCTCTACGCCATTCTCGAAAGCACGATCGCCGATCGCACGGCGCTGATCGCGCCCCCGCTCGGCAAGTCGCGCGAAGCCTTCGCGACCACGTCGGTCGCGATCAATTCCTTCTATCTGTCGACCTCGTCCGCGCCGGCCGACGAAGCGCTGAGCAATCTCGACACGATCACCAACACGATCCCCGTGATGCTGGATCTCGCGGACGGCGACATCCAGCGGGCGGCGTTGCAAAGGCTGCGGACACGCGCCGAGCAGTTGAAGAAGGGCCTGCAGAAGCTGACCGCCGAATTCCGCGAGCAGAACAGGCTGCTGCAGAATGTGGTCGACAAGAGCCAGGCGCAAATGTCGGAACTCGCCGCGACGCTTTCGGACAACATGCGCCAGCGCGAAACGCGCGCCCAGGACCAGCTCGACCGCGCGCTCAACGCCGTGTTCCTGGTCATCGCGATCGTCACGCTGGCGTCGCTCGCGATCATCGGATTTTTCGGGACGGTTTTCGACCGCTCGATCAGCATGCCGCTGCGCTCCCTGATGCGGGCGATGAACCGGATCGCGGAAGGGCGGCTCGACACGCGCGTCGCCGGCACGGAGGCGCGCGACGAAATCGGCGAAATGGCGCGCGCGCTCGAAATCTTTCGCGAGAACGCGATCGCGAAACTGAAGGCGGAATCCGAGCTGATCGCCTCCAAGCAACGAACCGAAGTCGCCTACGAGGAGTTACGGGCGACGCAGAACAGCCTGATCGAAGCCGAAAAACTCGCGGCGCTCGGCGGGCTCGTCGCCGGCATCGCGCACGAGGTGAACAATCCCGTCGGCATCAGCGTGACGGTCGCCTCGACGCTGGCGCGGCGCTGCGAGACCTTCAGCGAGGAGTTGAGCCGTGGCGAACTCCGGCGCTCTCGTCTCAACGAATTCATCGACGGCAATCGCGAGGCGGCCAACATGCTGCTCGCCAACCTGCATCGGGCCGCCGAACTGATCCAGTCGTTCAAGCAGGTGGCCGTCGACCGCAGCCACGCGGAACGACGCTCGTTCGACATGAAGAGCCTGACCGACCAGATCATGCTCTCGCTGCGGCCGACGCTGAGCAAGCGCAACATCGCCCTCGTCATCGAATGCCCCGATGGGCTCGAGATGAACAGCTATCCGGGGCCATGGGGCCAGGTGCTGACCAATCTCACGCTCAACGCGGTCATCCACGCCTTCACACCCGACATGGACGGGGCGATCCGGATCGAAATCCACGAGATCGACGCGGATCAGGTCGAAGTCGTCTTCGCCGACAACGGGCAGGGCATGCTCGATGACGTCAAGCGGCGCGCCTTCGACCCGTTCTTCACCACGGCGCGCGGTCGTGGCGGGACGGGGCTCGGCCTGCACATCGTCCACAATATCGTGACCAACCGGCTCGGCGGCCGCATCACGGTTTCCTCCGAGGTCGGACGCGGTGTGCGCTTCCGCATGGTCTTGCCAACGACCGCGCCGCAGTTTGCCGCCGACGAAACAGCGCCCGAAGCACAGACATGAACGACGACGACATCATCCGGCTGGTCGAGGACGACGCCCCGCCGCCACAGCGCTCCGAGGCGAAAGCCTGGAAAGTCGCGATCATCGACGACGACCGGGCCGTGCACGACGGAACCCGGTTCGCGCTCTACGACTATGCGCTGAACGGCGACGGGATCGAACTCGTCTCCGCCTATTCGGCGGCCGAGGGGCGCGAGCTTCTGCGCGCCCATCCCGACATTGCGGTCATCCTGCTCGACGTGGTGATGGAGAGCGACCGGGCGGGCCTCGAACTCGTCAATCACATCCGCCGCGAATTGCGCAACGAGGCAGTGCGCATCATCCTGCGCACGGGCGAGCCCGGCCAGGCGCCGGAACGGCAGGTGATCGTCGACTACGACATCAACGACTACAAGGCGAAGACGGAGCTCACGGCCGACAAGCTGTTCACCTCGCTGACGGCGGCGCTGCGCAGCCACATGCAATTGCGCGCCATGATCGAGACGCGGCGCGGGCTCGAGATCATCATCGACGCCACGCCGACGCTGTTCGACTTCCGCTCGATGCAGCGCCTCGCCGAAGGCGTGCTGACGCAGGTCGCCTCTCTCCTCGCCGTCGATTGCGCCGGCATCCTCATCCTGCGCGATCTCG
>JAGRKN010000056.1:0-6648 GCA_020442275.1 Rhodoblastus sp.
GCCGCCGCCGTTGAAATCCGGCGTGTCGTTTTGGAGATCATCTGGGACGATCGCCGGCGCGGTCAACCTGCGTCGCCGCCATTCGACAAGCCGCCCGGCCCTTGGTAGACCCGCGACAAATCAATATCCGGGGCCGTTCATGACCATCCGCTATCACGAAGGCGATCTGCCGGCCGACGTCACATTCGGCGTGTCGGTCGCCATCGACACCGAGACGATGGGGCTCAATCCGCATCGCGACCGGCTGTGCGTCGTGCAATTGTCACGCGGAGACGGCTCGGCGGATGTCGTGCGCATCGCGAAGGACCAGACGCGCGCGCCGCGGCTGGAGGCGCTGCTGGCCGACCCGAGCATCGTGAAAATCTTTCATTTCGCGCGTTTCGACATAGCCGCGCTCTACAACCGCTTCGGCGTGATGTGCGCGCCGGTCTATTGCACCAAGATCGCATCGAAATTGACCCGCACCTACACGGACCGCCACGGGCTGAAGGACCTGTTGCGCGAAACGCTCGGCGTCGAAATCTCGAAGCAGCAGCAGTCGTCCGACTGGGGCGCGGATACGCTGAGCGACGCGCAGCTCGCCTATGCGGCCTCCGACGTGCTGCATCTCCACGCCGTGCGGGAGAAACTCGACGCCATGCTCGCCCGCGAGGGACGGACGGACGTCGCGGCCGCCTGCTTCGGCTTTCTGCCGATGCGGGCGAAGCTCGACTTGATGGGTTGGCCGGAGACCGACATATTCAGCCACGAATAAGGAATTGTTTCACGCTGTGGCCTTAACTTCGCCAAAGCCCTGCGTGCTTTAGGGGCGCGCGCGTCCCGCGCCCATGGAACCCCGGATGTCCGACACATCGCCGCAATACGAGGAGCGATCGCCTTTCGCCGATTTCGGCGGACGGCGTCCTGCGGCCTTCGTCGACGCGGGCCGGCATACCCAGCGCGTGCAGTTCCTGCGGCGCGCCATCATCGCGGTCTGCGTCGGCGCGGTCGGGCTGATCGGTTTCATCGTCGTCTTCGATCCGCTGCATCGGCTGCAGATCGGCGGCTTTTCGGTCGCCAGCGTCGGCCTCGAGGGCACGCGCATCAAGATGGACCGGCCGCGCCTGTCGGGCTATCGCGCCGACGGCCAGCCTTATGAAGTGCGGGCAGACACTGTCGTGCAGGACACCCGCCACCCAAAAGTGTTCGAACTCGTGAATGTCGACGCCAAGCTCGGCGGCAAGGACGGATCGACGACCCTGATCCAGGCCGCCAAGGGCAATTACAACGCCGAGACCGATAAGCTCGAGCTTTCCGGCGCAGTGCGGGTCCAGAACAAGGGCCAGTACGACATGAAGCTGACCCATGCGGCCGTGGACATGCGGGCCTCGACGATCCGGTCGGCTGCGCCCGTGACCGTCGAGCTGCCGAACGGCAAGATCGAGGCGACAGCCGCCAATTTCGAGGATGCGACCCGCACGCTCGAATTTCTGGGGCCCGTGCGTTCGGAATTCCGGGACGACACGCCCGATGCGCCCGCCGATGCGGAGACATCCCAGTGAGACTACCAATCGTCGCGACCCTGCTCGCGCTCGCCGCAACCCCGGCCGCCGCCGCGATGCTGCCCGGCGCCAGCGCCAAGGACCCCTATACGGTGGATGCGGCCAAGCTCGACTTCTTCGAGAAGGAGAACAAGCTCGTCTACACCGGCAATGTGTTGGCGACTCAGGGGCCGACCAAGGTGCGCGGCTCGGTCATGATCATCTATCTCGACAAGGGCGCGGCGGGTTCCGCGAATTCCGGCGTCCGGCGCGTCGAGATGAAGGGCCCTGTCACGGTCGCGCAGAAGGACAAGGTCGGCACCGGCGACAGCGGCGTCTACGACCGGCAGGACAACAAGTGGTACCTGATCGGCAACGTGACCTTCACGCAGGGCACGACCGTCACGCAGGGCGACAAGCTGATCTACGATCTGGCCACCAATCGGGCCACCGTCACGGGCCGGGCCCGCACCGTGCTGACGCCGAACGAACCCGGCGGCGGCAGGAAGGGCGGCGAAAAGCCGGCCGCCCAACGCTGACCGAGCGACGACGCGCCGGCCCCGCCCCGTTGCATGGACGCGCGACGCAGGCTACGCCCTGTCTTGCAGGAAACCGAGAGCGCATTCGATTTGCACGCCCCGCTTCACCCGCCGTCCCAGGATGAGCGTCGCGAAGAGATTTCGCGCGGCGGGGCGGTCGCGGGCTTTTTCGCGCGCCTGAAGGGCCTGCTGCCGGGCGGTCGCCGCAAGCCGGAATTTCCAGAGGATGGCGAAGGCGCTCCGGCCCCGGTCGAGCGCTCGCTCGACGTGCCGACCGAGGAGGACGTGCTCGGCATCCATCACCTGGGCAAGTCCTACAAGGGCCGACGCGTCATCGAGGACGTGAGCCTCTACCTGCGTCGGGGCGAGGTGGTTGGCCTTCTGGGGCCGAACGGCGCCGGCAAGACCACGCTGTTCTACATGATCACCGGCCTGATCCGGCCGGACGTGGGGCTGATCGAGCTCGACGGCCACGACGTGACCATGCTGCCGATGTACCGCCGCGCGCGGCTCGGCATCGGCTATCTGCCGCAGGAGCCCTCGATTTTCCGGGGCCTGAGCGTCGAGGACAATATCCGCGCCGTGCTCGAGATCGCCCAGCCGGATCCCGCCAAGCGCGAAGAAGAGCTGGAAGCGTTGCTCGATGAATTCGACATCAAGCGGCTGCGCAAGGTGAATTCGGTTGCGCTGTCGGGCGGCGAGCGGCGGCGTTGCGAGATCGCGCGCGCGCTGGCCGGGCACCCGTCGTTCATGCTGCTCGACGAGCCCTTCGCCGGCATTGACCCGATCGCGGTCGCCGACATCCAGGGGCTGGTGCGCCATCTTAAGCATCGCGGCATCGGCGTGCTGATCACCGATCATTCTGTGCGCGAGACGCTGGGGATGACCGACCGCGCCTATATCGTCCACGCCGGCCGCATCCTCACCGAGGGCCCGCCCGAGGCAATCGTGGCGGATCCGAACGTGCGACGGTTCTATCTGGGCGACGATTTCCGGATGTGACGTCTCTCGTGAGCGTGACCAATTGGCCACATGCGGCTGCAATCCTGATCCTGACGCTTGGGCTTAAGCATTGGTTCGTTGCTCTGCCGCGCAATTCGGATTTACTCGATCGATCAAAATTTTGATGTCGGGGGTTGGTTGTGGCGTCCAGCAAGTCTGTTCTTTTGTCATGCGTGGCTTTCACAGCCCTCGCTTTCGCCGGCGCCGCATCCGCCGCCGACCTCCCGAGCCGCAAGGCCGCGCTGATCGCCCCGCCCGTCCTGACATGGACCGGCTTCTATGTCGGCCTGCATTCCGGCACATCGGCGGGCGACGTTTCGTCGTCCTATAATTTCCTCGGCCCGGTCGGCGTCGGATCGCCCGATGTGCAGAACCTCAACTCGAAACTCCCGTTCGGCGACCTCTTCATCGGCGCGCAGGCCGGCTACAACTGGCAGATGGCCAATGGCGCGGTGATCGGCGTCGAGACGGATTTCTCCGTCGGCGTGCTGCGCAAGCATGCGTCGGTACAGTTCGGCACCTATTTCCCCGGCTTCTTCAACACGCTGAACGGCCAGGCGCGGTTCGGGCTGGACTGGCAGGGCTCGACCCGCCTGCGGCTCGGCTATGCCGTCACCCCTCGGTTCCTGCCCTATGTCACGGGCGGCCTCGCCTACGCGTCGATCGCCGGCGACAGCAACTGGAACACGTTCGCCGCCGGCATCGGCACGACCTCTATCGTTCAGGGCAATGGCTCGTCGGTCCGCTTCGGCTGGACGCTCGGCGCGGGCTTCGAATACGCGCTCGGCGGCAACCTGACCTTCAAGTCCGAATATCTCTACGCGCGATACGGCGGCGCGGCCTACACGCAGAACACCTTCCACGAGCCGACGACCGGCGCCTCGGGTTCCGGTCCGGTCGCGTCGCACGCGGTCGGCGTCCATACGCTGCGCACTGGCTTCAATTACAAGTTCGGCCTGCCGATCATCGCGGCGACCGGCGGCGGGCCGCTCGGCCTGTTCGCCGATGTGCCGGGCCCGCGAGCCTCCTGGACCGGCTTCTATGTCGGCGTGAACGGCGGCTATGGCGGCGGCGTGCTTGAATCGCACCTCGCCCAGTTCCAGCCCACGATAGGCGGCTTCGAGATCGAGAGTATCCGCAGCAAGCTCGGCATGGGCGGTTTCCTGGCCGGCGGTCAGGCCGGCTACAATCACGAATACGCCAACCACGTCGTCGTCGGTCTCGAAACCGATCTCCAATGGGGCGGCGCGAAGACGCGCGGCGACGCGACGTTCGGCGGCTCGATCCCCGGCTTCGCCCAATCGCTGACCGGCAATGCCCGCTACGGGCTCGACTGGCACGGCTCGACGCGCCTTCGCCTCGGCTACGCGATGGGCAATGGCGTACTGACCTACATTACGGGCGGTCTCGCCTATGCGGGCCTGTCCGGCCGGATCAACTGGACGACCAGCATCACCGGCTTCCCGGTCTTCGCGGCGGTTGACGGTTCGTCCTCGGCGGTCAAGCTCGGCTGGACGCTCGGTTTCGGCGGCGAATATCCGATCACCGATCGCCTGAGCGTCCGCAGCGAATTCCTGTATGCGCGCTACGCCGGCATGCCGGTCGGAGGCGGCGGCACGCTCAATCCGCCGGCTTTCGCCGCAGGGCCGATGGTTCAGACGCTCGAAGTCCGGAACGTCGGCACGTCCACCGCGCGCGTCGGCCTCAACTACAAGTTCGGCGGCTTCGGCACAGCGCCTGTCGTCGCCAAGTACTGAACGTATCGACCGCAAGAATCTGGAGAGCCCGGCTTGCGCCGGGCTCTTTTGCATGGCGGCCCTGTCACGCGGCCGTCTTGGTGACGCAGCGGCGCCCGTGCCATCCTCCCGCGCATCCGAAGGGGAGGAAATCATGAGCAACAACGGACGCGTCGCCTGGGTCACGGGCGGCGGCACCGGCATCGGGCAGGCCTGTGTGGAAATGCTGGCGGCGCGCGGCTGGTCGGTCGCCGTCACCTCGCGGCGGGCCGAGAATGTCGAGGCGGCCATCGCCAGCGCGGTCGCGAAGGGCGGCGATTCTTCGCGCCTGCTGGCGGTCCCGCTCGACGTGTCGGACGCCGCGGCGGTCGAAACGGCGGCGAATCAGATCGTCCAGAAGTTCGGCCGGATCGACCTCCTGGTGAATTCCGCCGGCGTGAATGTCCGCGCGCGAAACTGGCCGGACGTCACCAACGAGGGCTGGGACCAGGTGATCGGCATAAATCTCGACGGGCTGATGTACTGCATGCGCGCAGTGCTGCCTGCGATGAAAGCCCAGAAGGAGGGAACGATCGTCAACGTCTCGTCCTGGGCGGGCAAGTATGTGTCGCCGCTGACGGGCCCCGCCTATGTCGCCTCCAAGCACGCGGTGGTGGCGTTGACCGAATCCTTCAACATGGAGAACGCGAAGAACAACCTACGCGCCTGCTGCGTGTGCCCCGGCGAAGTGGCCACGCCGATCCTGAAATCGCGGCCCGTCGTGCCGACCTCGGAAGAACAGGCGCGGATGCTGCAGGCGGACGATGTGGCCGGCATTATCGTCTATGTCGCGGAGGCGCCGCAGCACGTCTGCGTCAACGAGATCCTCATCAGCCCGACACACAATCGTGGTTACATCGCGCATACAGGGCTTTAGACGGCGACTGACAGCTGTTCTTAACCGCGTTCCGGCATTCGTCCACAGGGCCGCTTTTCACAGGCGGCCCTTTCACTAAAATGCTTGAAGCAAAAAGCGGGCCGTATATCATTGTGCGGCGCAACAATGGTCCCCGGCCATTCCTTGGCGCGGTTTCGAGTAGTTGAGATGGCTTTATCCACGCGGCTCATGATGCGGCAGGGCCAGGCCCTGGTGATGACGCCGCAACTGCTGCAGGCGATCAAGCTGCTGCAGTTCTCGCATCTCGAGCTTGCCGCCTTCGTTCAGGATGAGCTCGACCGCAATCCCCTGCTGGAGCGCGCCGACGACCGCGACAACGGACCAGAGGCCGCCCCCGCGATCGACCGGTTCGCGGAGGCCGAGCAGGCGCGCGGCGTCGAGCCCGGCGATCAACCGGACTGGGCGGGTTCGGATCTCGCCGTCGACAGCGCGCAATTGTCCGCCGACCTCGGTACGGACGTGTCCAACGCCTTCGACGCCGACGCGCCGCCCACGCCTGCTGCGCCGACCGCGAGCGCCGAGGAGACCGGCCTTACGACCGACGCCTGGAGCGGTGGGGCGAGCGGCGGCGGCTCCGGCGGGGGCGCGAGCGATGGGGAAGCGCCCAATCTCGAAGCCTATGTGGCGGCCAAACCGACGCTCGCCGAACATCTGACCGAACAGCTCAACATCGCCTGCGCCGATCCGACCGACCGACTGATCGGCCGTGCGCTGATCGATTCGCTCGACGAGGCCGGCTATTTCCGTGACGACCTCGCCGAGACGGCCGAGCGTCTGGGCGCGCCGCTCGCGCGGGTCGAGCGTCTGCTGACGACCGTCCAGACCTTCGATCCTTCCGGCGTCGGCGCGCGCGATCTGGCCGAGTGCCTCGCCATCCAGCTGCGCGAGCGCGACCGCTACGACCCGGCCATGCA
>JAGRKN010000056.1:6681-40332 GCA_020442275.1 Rhodoblastus sp.
CGACCCTGCGCCGGCTGTGCGGCGTCGACGACGAGGACATTCTCGACATGGTCGCCGAGATCCGGCGGCTCGATCCCAAACCCGGCCGCGCCTTCGGCGGCGAGACGCTGCAGCCGGTCGCGCCCGACGTGATCGTAAGGGCCGCCGCCGACGGCGGCTGGCGCGTCGAACTGAACACCGACGTGCTGCCGCGCGTGCTGGTCAACCAGACCTATGCGGCGACCGTGAACGCGGCGCGGGTCAACGAGGCTGACAAGTCGTTCCTGACGAATTGCCTGCAGAACGCCAACTGGCTGACCAAGAGCCTCGAGCAACGCGCCCGCACGATCCTGAAAGTGGCCAGCGAGATCGTGCGCCAGCAGGACGGGTTCCTCGCCCATGGCGTCGAGCATCTGCGGCCCCTGAACCTGCGCACCATCGCCGATGCGATCGGCATGCACGAATCGACGGTCTCGCGCGTCACTTCCAACAAATACATGGCCACGCCACGCGGCCTGTTCGAGATGAAATATTTCTTCACCGCCTCGATCGCGGCGCAGGCCGGCGGCGAGGCCCATTCGGCCGAAGCGGTTCGCTTCCGCATCAAGCAGATGATCGACCAGGAACCGGCCGACGCGGTTCTTTCGGACGACGCCATTGTCACCCGGCTCAAGGACGCCAATATCGACATAGCGCGTCGAACCGTGGCGAAATATCGCGAAAGCCTGCGCATCCCCTCCTCGGTGGAGCGCCGCCGCGAGAAATCGGCCCTGGCGGCGCAACTCGCGTAAAAGGTTGCCACATTCAAGATGGTATATGTGTAAACGTTTGATTTATAACAGTTTTCAACAGGTCGCGACAGCGGTTGACTTCGCCGGCGCGCGCTTCTAACGGTTTCCCGCGCGCCGCCAGCCGCCCGACCGAACGCCGCCAGACCATCGAACGAACGAACAATAGACGAAACAGAAGCAGACCGAGGGATCAGATGTCGTTGCGGGTATCGGGCAAGAACATGAACATCGGCGAAGCCTTGCGCGTGCATGTGCAGGGCAAGGTCGCCGCCGCCGTCGGCAAATATTTCGACGGCGAGCCCAGCGGCCATGTCACCATCGCGCCGGAAGGCTCGGGCTTTCGCGCCGATTGCACGCTTCACCTGAAGAACGGCGTGACCGTGCAGGCCGACGGCCGCGCGCAGGAGCCCTACGCCTGTTTCGATCAGGCCGCCGAGCGGATCGAGAAGCGCCTGCGCCGGTACAAGAGCCGGATCAAGGAACGCAAACACGAGAAGGCCGATGCTGGCGGCGTCATGGTCGCGAGCTACGTGCTGGAGGCGCCGGACGAGGAAACGGACGCGCCCGCCGAACAGGATTTCGCCCCGACCGTCATCGCCGAGACCTCGACCCGTCTCGGCGCGATGACGATCGCGGCCGCCGTCATGGAGCTGGACATGACCGGCGTGACGGTCCTGCCATTTCGTCATGCGGTCACCGGCCGTGTGAACGTCATTTACCGCCGCAGCGACGGCAATATCGGCTGGCTCGATCCTGCCGGCGAGGACAAGGCGAAAGCCTGATCCTTCGCCGAAGATCGGCATGGTTATTGCGTGTTCGCGTATGCAAGTCGGGCGTAGTCAGGGAGGCTGCGCGCCGACGCCTGCGGCGAAAACAGGATAATGCGGATGATGTCGCTCAACGATCTCATTTCCCCGCAGGCGGTCATTGCCTCGCTGAAAGCCAACGGCAAGAAGCAGGCGCTGATCGAACTCAGCGAGCGGGCGGCCGAAGTGTCGGGCCTCGATACGCGCGAGATACTCGACGCGCTGATCCAGCGCGAGCGCCTGGGCTCGACCGGCATCGGCGGCGGCATCGCCATCCCGCACGGCAAGCTCGCGGGCTGCAATCGCATTTTCGGCGTGTTCGCGCGGCTTGAGAAGCCGATCGATTTCGAGGCGCTGGACGAGGCGCCAGTCGATCTGATCTTCCTGCTGATCGCGCCGGAAAACGCCGGCGCCGATCACCTCAATGCCCTCTCGCGCGCCGCGCGCATGCTGCGCGACCAGAGCCTCGTCGCGACGCTGCGCTCGACCCGCGACCCCTCGGCGCTCTATTCAATCCTCGTCCGCTCGCCGACGCCGAACGCCGCCTGAGGCGTTCGGGGCGTCCCGTCAGGCGCCTGACCTCCAGCGCCGCTTCTCATAATCGATGGCGTATGTGTCCGGCGCAGCGGCGAGCGCGGCCATGCCCGCGAGCACGGCGTCAGGCTGCACGATCAGGCGGATCGGAATGTCGGCGAGCGCCGCCTGCATCGGCGCCTTGGCCATGAAGGTCTCGCGAAACGCCTGCGCGTCGAGCCAGTCGACGAGCCGCGGCAGCACGCCGCCGGCGAGCGTTACGCCGCCGCGGGCGAGGAAGATCAAGGCGAGATCGCCGGCACAGCGCGCGACCAGCCGCCAGAACAGGCGGATCGATTCGACGGCCGATTCGTCGCCCGCCCGCGCGGCCGCCTGGACGCCGGCGGCGTCCAGACCGTCCGGGGCGCGCGCCCGCGCCGCGCCCAGCGCAGAATGCAGCCGCGCGAGCCCCGGCCCTGACAGCACGCTCTCGAAGGTCACGCGCCCCTCTACGCGCTCGAGATGCGGCCAGACCTGTTCTTCCAGAGAACCGACGGGGCCGAAATCGACGTGGCCGGCTTCGGTCGTCGCCGGCAGCCAGCGACCATCAGCGGAAATCAGCGCCGCAGCGCCGAGCCCTGTGCCGGGGCCCAACACCACCATCGGCGCACCCGGCCGCGCCGCGCCCCGGAAAATTTCGCGCGTCATGTCAGGCGTCAGATGCGGCAGGGCGATGGCCTGCGCCTCGAAATCATTTAGCAGCAGCCCCTGCTCCAGCCCGAGTCGGCGCGCTATCTGAGGGCCATCGAGCGTCCAGTCGGCGTTGGTGAGGCGGACATGGCCGGCCTCGACGGGCCCCGCCGCGCAGACGATGACGGAACGCGCCTCCGCCCCGGCCGCTTTCGCCGCCGCGACGAGCGCGCCTTCGAGGCCATGATGGGCGGCTGTCGAATCTTTCAGGACGATGGCCGGCGCGCTCCCC
Organism: Rhodoblastus sp.; assembly: GCA_020442275.1. Taxonomy (GTDB): domain Bacteria; phylum Pseudomonadota; class Alphaproteobacteria; order Rhizobiales; family Beijerinckiaceae; genus JAJXWB01. Next base: position 9,753 of record JAGRKN010000056.1, read on the forward strand.
GGCGCGCGGCTGACCGCTATGCGGAGATTGGTGCCGCCGACATCACAGACCATGACAGGATAGGGAAACCGCACATCCACCGCCGAGCGAAAGGGTTTGCAAATCAGCAATCGCCTAAAGATAGGGCCGGCCGCTCAGCCTGTCTATCCTGGCTTGAGCGGAACCGGAACGAATGGATTGAGTTGAATCCGTTGGATTGCTAACGTTGGCAACGAGCTGAGGATAAATGAACGGCGTCACTCATGCCTGATACATTGCACATTAATCTATCGCTCGACAAAATTTGTCTTTTTGTTGACGCGGACGGCACTTTGCTCGACATAGCTTCACGACCTGAAAGCGCCAAAGCAACTTCGGATACGCTGGAAATACTGGGGGCGCTATATCTCGCGCTCGGTGGCGCGCTGGCGATCGTCAGCGGTCGCCGGATCGAGGACATCGACACGCTTTTCGCGCCGCTGCGGCTGCCGGCGAGCGGCATTCACGGCGCCCAGCTCCGTCGCGCGCCCGAGCATCCGATCAGCGACGCCGGCATCCCGGACATTCCGCCTTCCGTCCAGAAAATCGTCGAGGGGGTGGCCGCGCGGCATGCCGGCGTCTTCGTCGAGCACAAGCAAAAGGCGCTCGCCGTCCATTGGCGCGCGGCCCAGGAGCGCGAAACCGCGCTCTTGGACGAATTGGGCGCCGCCGTCGACCGCATGGAGCCGGAACTTGTCATCCTGCGCGGGCATTGCGTGTTCGAGGTCAAGTCGCCGTCCAGCACCAAGGGCGAGGCGGTGCGGGACTTCATGGAAACCGAACCTTTCGCCGGACGCACGCCGATTTTCATCGGCGACGATGTGACGGACATAGCCGGCTTCGCGGCGGTCAAGGCGCTCGGAGGCCACGCTTTCTCCGTCGGACGCAAGCTCGAAGGCGCGGACGCCGTCTTCGCCTCGCCGACGGAAGTTCGCGCCTGGCTCGGGCGCCTGATCGAAACTGGAAAGGAGGCGCGCAGCGCATGAACAACCCGCAGCCGCTCGATCTCGCTCTCGTCGGCAATTGCCGCGTCGCAGCCCTGATCGACCCGCAAGCCCGGATCGTCTGGTGGTGTTTTCCCCGCTTCGACGGCGATCCGATCTTCTGTCGCCTCCTGTCCGGCAACGAGGAAAAGGGGTTCAGCGACGTCGTGCTGCACGACCAGGTATCCTCGCGCTCTTCCTACGAGCGCAACACCGCCGTGCTGGAGACGATCCTCGAGGACAAGAACGGCGGCGCGGTGCGCATCGTCGATTTCATGCCGCGGTTCGGCCGTTACGAGCGCATTTTCCGCCCGCCGCAACTCGTGCGCCGCATCGAGCCGATCGCGGGCCTGCCGCGAATCGCGATCCGCGTGCGCCCGACCTTCGGCTATGGCGGCAAGCCGACACAGGTCGTCGTCGGCTCCAACCACATTCGCTATCTCGGCGGCGCCGACGTGCTGCGCCTGACGACAGACGCGCCGCTCTCCTACATCGCGGAAGAAACGAAATTCGCTCTGTCGCGCCCGGTTTCCCTGGTCTTCGGCTCCGACGAACCTTTCCTCAGCGATCTCGATTCCACCGCACGTGATTTCGAGAACCGCACGCGCGGCTACTGGCACGACTGGACGCGCTCGCTCGGCGTGCCCTTCGAATGGCAGCGCGAGACGATCCGCTCCGCCATCACGCTGAAGCTGTGCAGCTTCGAGGAGACGGGCGCGATCATCGCCGCGCATACGACGTCGATCCCCGAAGCGCCGGGCACGTCGCGCAACTGGGACTATCGCTTCTGCTGGCTGCGCGACGCCTTTTTCGTCGTCGGCGCACTGAACCGCCTCGGCGCGACGCAGACGATGGAGAGTTACATAGGCTACCTAACCTCCGTCGTCTCAGACCCCAACGGGTCCATGGCGCCGTTGCATTCGATCGTGCCGGGCAATTCGCTCGAGGAGAACGAGGCGTCGCTGCTCGAAGGTTTCATGTGCCAGGGACCAGTGCGGATCGGCAATGCGGCGGCCGAACAGGCGCAGCACGACGTCTATGGCAGCGTCGTGCTCGCGGCCAAGCAGATGTTCGTCGATCACCGCCTGCCGCGCATGGGCGACGAAGCGCTGTTCCGGCGGCTCGAGCCGCTCGGCGAACATGCGGCGGAATTCGCGCTCAAAGAGGACGCGGGCATCTGGGAATATCGCGGTCGGACGCGCGTCCACACCTATTCGGCGGCGCTGTGCTGGGCGGCCTGCGACAGGCTCGGCCATATCGCCGCGCGGCTCGGCCTGAAGGATCGCGCCGACTACTGGCGCAATCGCGCCGCGCCGATCCGGCGCGCGATCGTCGAACAGGGCTGGAACGAGAAGCGTGGCGCGATCGTCGGCGCATTCGGCTACGACGATCTCGACGCGAGCGTGCTGATGACCGCCGAGCTCGGCCTGCTGCGGCCCTCCGATCCGCGCTTCGTCAAGACGGTCGAGGCGATCGGACACGAACTTAGGCGCAACGGACGCGTCATGCGCTACACGGCGGCTGATGATTTCGGCGAGCCGGAAACCGCCTTCATCGTCTGCAACTTCTGGTACGCGGATGCGCTGGCGGCGATCGGGCGGCGGGAAGAAGCGCGCGAAATCTTCCAGGACATCCTGTCCAACGCCAACCGCTACGGTCTGCTGTCGGAGGATCTGCATCCGGCGAGCGGCCAATTGTGGGGCAATATTCCGCAGACCTATTCCATGGCCGGCGTCATCAATACGGCGATGCGCCTGTCCGACACGTGGGAGAACGCCTGGTGGCGCGCCTGGTAATCGTTTCCAACCGCGTGGCGCTGCCGGGCGAAAAGCGCGCCGGCGGCCTCGCGGTCGCGGTCAAGGCGGCGTTGCGCGGGCGTCAGGGCGTGTGGTGCGGCTGGAGCGGCCGCGTCACCGAAGAGACGCCGGCGGCGCCGGAGATCATCGAGGGACGCAACCTCAGCTACGTCGCGCTCGATCTGAACATCGACGACCATCAGGAATATTACAACGGCTTCGCCAACAGCGTGCTGTGGCCACTGCTGCATTATCGCGTCGACCTCGCGGAATATTCGCGTGCAGACCTGTCGGGCTACATTCGCGTGAACAGCTATTTCGCCGATCAGGTCTCGAAAATCCTGCAACCCGACGACATCGTCTGGGTGCACGACTACCACCTGATGCGCCTCGCGCTGGAATTGCGCGCGCGCGGGCACGACAATCCGATCGGCTTCTTCCTGCACATTCCCTGCCCGCCGCCCGACATATTGCAGGCGCTGCCGAAGCACGCGGAAACGCTCGGCGCGCTCGCCGCCTTCGACCTCGTGGGCTTTCAGACGGACAACGACACGGACAATTACGGCAAATATCTCGAGACGCGTGGCGCGAGCCCATCGCGCGGCGGACGTTATTTCGAGATCGAGGGCCGCCGCGTACAGATCGACACATTTCCGGTCGGCATCGAAACAGCGATCTATGCGCGCGCGGCGCGCGCGGCTGCGCATTCGCCATTCATCACGGACCTGCTCGCGAGCCTGGGCGGACGCAGCCTGCTGCTGGGCGTCGACCGGCTCGACTATTCCAAGGGCATCGTCCAGCGCCTGCAAGCCTTCGAACACCTGCTCGATGAGCAGCCGAAATGGCGCGGCGCGACGACATTTCTGCAGATCACGCCGAAGAGCCGCGAGCGCGCCGCCGGCTACAAGGAGATGGAAGATCTGGTCACGGCGCTCGTCGGCCATATCAACGGCCAGTACGGCGAAGCCGCCTGGACACCGATCCGCTATGTCAACCGGTCCTACTCGCGCAGGCAGCTGGCCGGCATCTATCGCTGCGCGCAGGCCGCGCTGGTGACGCCGCTGCGCGACGGCATGAACCTCGTCGCCAAGGAATTCGTCGCCGCGCAGGACGAGAGCGATCCGGGCGTGCTCGTCCTCTCGCAATTCGCCGGCGCTGCGGCCGAGCTCGACGGCGCGCTGATCGTCAATCCGCACGAGAAGGAGGCCGTGTCGGCGGCGATCGGGCACGCGCTGACCATGCCGAAGGAGGAGCGCATTTCGCGCCACGCGCGCATGCTGGCGCGCATCAGCGACTATGACGTGACGCGCTGGGCTGAGACATTCGTCGCGCGGCTCGCCGAGGCGCGTCACAAATGGTCGCTGATCGACGGCATCAGACACATCTTCGCGCCGCGCACGGCGGATGCGCGCCGCCCGGGCCGCCGCATCGGCTAGTTCCGGCGCGAACATTTCTCGTTTCGCCTAGCGGATTCTCCAACGGAAGTGTATAGGTGAACCATCCGCCGCGCGCGTCATCGCGAACGGCGCCGAGGGAGGATTTCGACGACATGCGCGCACACTTTTCCATGAAATCTCTGGCGCTCGCCGCTGGCCTCGCGCTCGTGGCGCACGGGGCTCTGGCCCAGGACATCAAGATTGCGCTCATCGCGGGCAAGACCGGCCCGCTCGAGGCCTACGCCAAGCAGACCGAGACGGGCCTCAAGCTCGGGCTCGAATACGCGACCAAGGGCACGATGGCAATCGACGGGCGCAAGATCACGCTGATCGTCAAGGACGACCAGACCAAGCCCGACGTCGCCAAGACGGCGCTGCAGGAAGCTTATGAAGACGACAAGGTCGATCTGGCGATCGGCACGACATCGTCGGCCGCCGCGCTCGCCATGCTGCCGGTCGCGCAGGAATCGAAGAAGATCCTGATCGTCGAGCCGGCGGTCGCGGATTCGATCACCGGCGACAAGTGGAACCGCTACATCTTCCGCACCGCGCGCAATTCGTCGCAGGACGCGATCTCCAACGCGCTTGCCATCGGCAAGCCCGGCGTGACGATCGCGACGCTGGCGCAGGACTATGCTTTCGGCCGCGACGGCGTCGCCGCCTTCAAGGAAGCGCTCGCCAAGACCGGCGCGACGGTGGCGGCGGAAGAATATGCGCCGGCCAACACGACCGACTTCACCGCCGTCGGCCAGCGCCTGTTCGACGCGCTGAAGGACAAGCCCGGCCGCAAGATCATCTGGGTGATCTGGGCCGGCGGCGCCAACCCGCTCGCCAAGTTGAAGGACATGGACCCGAAGCGCTATGGCATCGAGCTGTCGACGGGCGGCAACATCCTGCCCGCGCTGGCGGCCTACAAGGCCTTCCCCGGCATGGAAGGCGGCGCTTACTATTATTACGAAATCCCCAAGAACCCGATCAACGACTGGCTGGTCGCCGAACACCAGAAGCGCTTCAACTCGCCGCCGGACTTCTTCACGGTCGGCGGTTTCGCGGCGGCGCAGGCGGCGGTGACCGCGATCGCCAAGGCCAAGTCCACCGACACGGAAAAGCTGATCGCGGCGATGGAAGGCATGGAATTCGATACGCCCAAGGGCAAGATGATGTTCCGCAAGGAAGACCATCAGGCGCTGCAGTCGATGTACGCCTTCAAGGTCTCGGCCGACAGCGACAAGCCGTGGGCGCGTCTCGAGCTGACGCGCGAGCTCAAGATCGAGGACATGCAGGTTCCGATCCGCAACAAGCGGTGAAGGTCCAAGCGTCGCAACGCCGTCATTGCGGGCGAAGCGAAGCAATTCATGGGGCTGTAACCCAGCTCTGGATTGCTTCGTCGCTTCGCTCCTCGCAATGACGGATTATTGAAGCGAGTTCCCATGTCCGTCTCGCTCGAAACCCGCGGCCTGACGATCCGCTTCGGCGGCCATGTCGCGGTGGACCATGTCTCCTGCGTCTTTCGGCCGGGCGAACTGACCGCCATCGTCGGCCCGAACGGCGCGGGCAAGACGACCTATTTCAATCTCATCTCCGGCCAGCTGCGCGCGAGCGAGGGCCAGGTGCTGCTCGACGGCGCCGACATCACCGCCGAAAGCGCGCCACTTCGCGCGCGACGTGGACTTGGTCGGGCGTTCCAGCTCACCAACCTCTTTCCCAATCTGACGGTCGCGGAAAATGTGCGACTGGCCGTGCAGGCGAAGGCGGGCGTGCACTACGACATGCTGCGGCCGTGGAGCCTGCGGCGCGACCTGATCGCGCGCGCCGACAAAATCCTCGAGAGCGTGGCGCTGGAGAGCCGGCGCGCGCATACGGCCGCGGCGCTGTCGCACGGCGACCAGCGCAAGCTCGAAGTCGCGCTGATGATGGCGCTGGAGCCGCGCGTCTACATGTTCGACGAGCCGACCGCCGGCATGAGCGTGGACGAGGCGCCCATCGTGCTCGACCTGATCGCCCGACTGAAACGGGATACGTCCAAGATCATCCTGCTGGTCGAGCACAAGATGGACGTCGTGCGCTCGCTCGCCGATCGCATCATCGTGCTGACCAATGGCGCCTGCGTCGCCGACGGCGAACCGGCCGCGGTGATCGCCAGCCCCGTGGTGCAGGAGGCCTATCTAGGCATTGCGCCGAAGGAGAAGGGGAACGCGGCGTGACCGACGCGCTCCTCACCCTCTCCGGCGTGCATACGCATATCGGGCGCTACCACATCCTGCACGGCGTCGATCTCGCCGTGCCGAAGGGCCGCACGACCATGCTGCTCGGGCGCAACGGCGCCGGCAAGACGACGACGCTGCGCACCATCATGGGCCTCTGGCCGGCTTCGCAAGGGTCGATCCATTTCGACGGCGCGCAGATCGACAAGGCCGCGACGCCCGACATCGCCACCTCGGGCGTCGCCTATGTGCCGGAGACGATGGCGATCTTTTCCGATCTCACGGTCAAGGAAAACCTCGTGCTCGCCGCGCGCGCCGGCGCGCCGGACGAGAAGCGCCTCGAATGGATTTTCGGCTTCTTTCCCGCGCTGAAGAAATTCTGGCTGTCGCGCGCGGGAACCTTGTCGGGCGGGCAGAAGCAGATGCTGTCGATCGCGCGCGCGATCGTCGAGGAGCGCAAGCTCTTGCTGATCGACGAACCTACCAAGGGGCTCGCGCCCGCAATCGTCTCGGCGCTGATCGAATGCCTGAGGGAGATCGCGCGCTCGGGCGCGACCATCCTGCTGGTCGAACAGAATTTCCGCGTCGCGCAAGATGTCGGCGATCTCGTGCATGTCATGGATTCCGGACGCATCGTGCATTCCGGCGCCATGGCCGATCTCGCCGTCGACGAAAGCCTGCAGAAGCGCCTGCTCGGCCTCAGCCTGGACAGCCACCAATGAGCGCAATCGATACCGGCGCGGCGCTGCCGCAACAGAAGACGGACTATATACCGGTTCTCCTACCGCTCGCGCTCGCGCTCGCGGCCTTCCCGCTCATCGGCTCGTTCTCGACCTGGACGACGCTGACGCTGGCCGGTCTCGCCATGGGCATGATGATCTTCGCGATGGCCTCTGGCCTCACGCTCGTGTTCGGCCTGATGGACGTGATGAATTTCGGCCACGGCGCCTTTGTCGCGGTCGGCGCCTACGTCGCCGTCGTGGCCTTCGCGCCGATGGTCGCGCTGACGCAATCGCCGTCGCTCGCCTCCAATCTGATGGCGCTGATCCCAGCCATGCTGCTGGCCATGGCGGTGACCGGCGTCGCCGGCTATGTCTTCGAACGCCTGCTCGTGCGTCCCGTCTACGGCCAGCATCTCAAGCAGATCCTGATCACCATGGGCGGGCTGATCGTGATCGAGCAATTGCTCTACGCGACCTTCGGCCCGCAATTGAACCCGCTGCCGCTGCCCGCCGCCCTGCGCGGCTCGATCCCGCTCGGCGCGGCGGCGATCGAGAAATACCGGCTGCTCGCAGTCGTCGTCGGCCTCATCGTCTTCCTCGCCCTGCAATTCACGCTGACGCGCACCAAGATCGGCCTCCTGATCCGCGCCGGCGTCGAGAATGGCGAGATGGTCGAGGCGCTCGGCTATCGCATCCGCCGCCTGTTCGTCGGCGTCTTCATGGCGGGCTCGGCGCTCGCCGGCCTCGGCGGGCTGATGTGGGCGCTCTATCGCGAACAGGCGCACGCCTCGATCGGCGGAGAGATGATGGTGACGACCTTCATCGTCATCATCATCGGCGGGCTGGGCTCGGTCGGCGGCTGTTTCATCGGCTCCGTCCTGCTGGCGCTGCTCGCCAATTACGCGGGATTTCTCGCGCCGAAGGTCGCGCTCATCTCCAATATCGCGCTGATGGTGGCCGTGCTCCTGTGGCGGCCGCGCGGTCTCTATCCCGTGACGAGCAGGTGAGGCCATGATCCTTTCCGGCAATCCGCCGCGCGGCAAGCTTCTCACGGCGCTCCTCGTTCTCGTCGTGGTCGTGCTCGCGCTGGCGCCCTTTCTGTTCCCGGGCTCGAAGCCGGCGAATGTAGCGGCCAAGATCTGCGTCTTCGCGCTGCTGGTCGCCTCGTACGACCTGCTGCTCGGCTATGCCGGCATCGTCTCCTTCGCGCATACGATGTTCTTCGGCATCGGCGCCTACGGGATCGCGATCACGCTCTATGCGCTCGGGCCGTCGTGGGGCGCGATCCTGCTCGGGCTCGGCGCGGCCATCCTCGTCGCGGCGCTGTTCGCGCTGGCGATCGGCCTGTTCTCGCTGCGCGTGCAGACGATCTTCTTCGCCATGGTGACGCTCGCCGTCGCTTCCGCCTTCGCCGTGCTCGCCTCGCAATTGTCGTGGCTGACCGGCGGCGAGGACGGACGCACATTTCGCGTGCCCGAGATGCTGCGTCCGGGCTTCAGGCTGATCGAAAACGGACCGTTCGGCATCACGATCAGCGGCCGCACGTTGTCCTATTACCTCGTCTTCTGCAGCGTGGTCGTGCTCTTCCTCGTCATGCTGCGCATCGTCGAATCGCCCTTCGGCCGCGTCCTGCAGGCGATCCGCGAAAATCCCTTCCGGGCGGAAGCCTTGGGCTATCGCATCATCTATCATCGCACGCTCGCCAATGTGCTGGCGGCGGTCTTCGCTGCCTGCGCGGGCGCGCTGAATGCGCTGTGGCTGCGCTACACGGGGCCCGACACGAGCCTGTCGTTCAACATCATGATCGACATCCTGCTCATCGTCGTGATCGGCGGCATGGGCACGCTCTATGGCGCGATCATCGGCGCGGCCTTGTTCGTGCTCGCCGAGAACTATTTGCAGACGCTGATGGGCGCGGCCTTCGGCGCGCTCAATGCGTCCGGCGCGGGCTTCGTCGCCAATTTCTTCAATCCCGACCGCTGGCTCCTGTGGCTCGGCATTCTCTTCATCCTCTCGGTCTATTTCTTCCCGACCGGCATCGTCGGCAAACTGCGCGCGGAACCGAAATCATGAGCAGCCCGGTCTCGAAATACGTCACGGTTCTCGATCGCGAATTGCACTATGTGGAATGGGGCGATCCGGCAAAACGCAAGCTCGTGCTGTGGCACGGACTCGCGCGCACCGGCCGCGATTTCGACGATCTGGCGGAGGCGCTTTGCGGGGACTGGCACATCGTCGCGCCCGATACGATCGGTCGCGGCCTTTCGCAATGGAGCCCCGCGCCGCAGACCGAATATTGCCTCGACTTCTACGGCAAGCTCGCGACCGCTTTCGTCGACGCGCTCGGCTGGCAAGAATTCGACTGGGTCGGCACGTCCATGGGCGGCGCGATCGCGCTGCGCGCAGGCGCCGGGCCGCTCGCCGGACGCGTCCAGAAACTCGTGCTCAACGATATCGGGCCTGAACTCAATCCTGCCGCGATCGAGCGCATCCGCTCCTATGCCGGCAAGCCGCCGCGCTTCGACAGGGTGAGCGAACTCGAAGCCTATCTGCGGCAGATCTACCTGCCCTACGGTCATCTCAGCGACGCGCAATGGCGGCGCATGGCCGAGACATCGGCGCGCCGCCTGCCCGACGGCGGGATCACCACGCATTACGATCCGAACATGGTGATGCAGTTCATCCATCATCCGCAGGATTACGACCAGTGGGACGAATGGCGGAAGCTGACTTGCGCCATGCTGTGCTTGCGCGGCGAGAATTCCGACCTGCTGTTGCGCGAGGCCGCAGAGCGCATGCCGCGGGAAAATGCGCGCTGTCGCTTGATTGAAATCGCGGGCTGCGGCCATGCGCCCGCCCTCAATGTGCCCGAGCAAATCGGGATCGTGCGGGACTTCCTGCTCGGTTGACCGGGGCCTTGCGGCAGCGCAACGCGGGCGGCCGGGAATCAGCGCCTGATCGCGCCGTGATGGACGCCCTGGACGACAATCATTTTCGCGAAGCCGCCGGGGAGCCGAGCGCGAATGCGCCGGTTGCGCGTTCCAGCGCGCCGCCGTCCTATCTCGTCGATCACTACTGGTGGGCCTATGTCCATCCGCGCGCCGTTCGCCTGTTCGAGCGGCAATGGCTCGTCAATGCGATCCTGTGGGGCAATTACCGGCGCCTGCGCGATGCAGCCCTCGCCGAGCTCGGGCCGCTCGACGGTCGCACCCTGCAGGTCGCCTGCGCCTATGGCGATTTCACCAATGTCCTGGCCGCGCGCACGACCGAGAGCGGCGGCCGGCTCGACGTCATCGACGCGCTGCCGATCCAGATCGACAATCTGCGCGCCAAACTACAGCTCGCGGCGCCGGTGCGGACGCACGTCATGGACGCGGCGGCGATGGAATTTCCCGACGCGCGTTTCGACCGCGCCGTCCTGTTCTTCCTGCTGCACGAACAGCCCGAACGCGTTCGCCGACGCACGCTCGCGGAGGCTCTGCGCGTGGTGAAGCCCGGCGGCTCGGTCGTGGTCGTCGACTATGCGCGCCCGCAGCGCTCGAGCCCCTGGCGCTGGCTGATGCGGCCGGTTCTCGCGCTGCTCGAACCCTTCGCGCTGGACCTTTGGCGCGCGGAGATCCCGAGTTTCGCGCCTGAGGACGCGCGCGTCGTGACGGGACGGCGCTTCTTCGGCGGGCTCTATCAGCTCGTCGTGCTGACACGGCCTGCCGGCGCCACCTCGTTGTCCGGCAGCGCCGTCAATTCGTCCGAGACTGTCAGGAGCACGGGCGCGATCAGCGCATAGGCGAAGGTGATCATCGCCACGCAGATCGTGAAACCGCCATAGGTCTCGTAGAGATGCGCGCCCCAGATGTCGCCAAGGTGCGAGGAGACATAGAAGAGGCAGGACGAGGCCATCATCGCCGTGCCCTGCAAGCGCGGCGGGCAGGAGCGGATCATCAGGTCGAGATAGGCCGCCGTCGCCATGCCGCCCATCAGCCCCATCGGCACGGCCGCGATCAGCGCCGCCTTGGTCGATGTGATGAACAGGAGCGGCACGAATTGCGGGATGGCGACGAGCGTTCCCCACCACAGAAGCTTCTTCAGCGACACGCGTGTGCACAGCCATGCAAACAGGATGTAAGTCGGCACGAATGAGGCGGCGAAAATCGCGCTCCACTGGCCCCAGACGGAATCCGGCGCCTTGAGCGTGTTCTGGAGGTAATATTGCAGCGGCGTGGATGAGCCCGGCGCGAAATTCCAGAGCATCCAGATGATCAGCGCCGGATAAATCGGCCGGTGGCGCAGCAGGCGCTTCAGATCGCGCATGGGATGGTCCGATTCGAGCCTCTCGTCGCGAATGCCGTCGAAGACCGCGCGCGGCCTGAGCGTGGCATAGAGCACGATCATCCCCGAGGTCGCCGCGCCCACAAGGAACAGCGCACGGGCGGCGAGCGCGCCGTCCTGATGTTCGAGCCAATCCGAGAAATAACCGCCGAGCAGAAGCGCGCCGACCGCCGGCACGGCGCTGAAGGCGCTCCAGGTGGCGCTCATCTGGCCGGGCATGGCGTGCTGCTGGCCGACGACAGAGGCGAGCCCGCTTTCGGCGGCGTCCATGAACAGCGTGCAGGCTGTGATCAGGAAGATCGCCAGCAGCAGAACATCGTAGCTCATCGGCGCGAAGGCGAAGCCGAGATAGAGCGCGGCGCAGACCGCGCCGAAGACCAGCATGAGGCCACGGTCGCGGCGGCCGAGCAGGTTCCAGCGGTCGCGCGCGAAGCCGAACAGGAAGGCGACGACCAGCGGGAGCCCGGCGATCGCCTGGAATATGGCGACCTGTTTGGCCGTGAGACCGAGCCGGTTCTTCAGATAGAAACTGAGGGGAATGTCGAGCAGGCCGCCCGCGGGGTCGGCGAGCGCGAGAATGACCGTCAGACCGCCGAAATAGAGGAGAATGCGAAAGCGCTCGGACGCCGGCAGGACGGTGGGCGCAACGGCGAACGCATCGCGATCGCTCGGCGCATCGGCAAGACTCATTCCATCGTTCCGGCCAAGCTGCCCCCTGCGCTCATCTAGGGCCGGGCGCCGGCGCGCGTCGAGTGGCGCGGCTCACAATCGGAGCGCCTTTCCCGCCGCAATTGCGGGCATTTCGCCGCAGGCGCAGCGGTCCTTGATGTCGCGCCGGTCGGAGCTGGATGGTTTGGGGAACGAGGGCAGGGAGAAGGGCGAACCGATCAGACGGCCCGTCCCTTCCCAGCCGGCCGATGCGCCAGCCTGCCTCCCTCTAAGCCTGCCGCTTTATTTGCAGGACCTGCCCCACCGGCAATGTGCAAAATGTCGGGTTGACGAGGCAAGCATGTCAGTGTCCAAAATGGACACCCATGAAAATTGCGATTTCGCCATGAAAGCCCGACTGCAGCGCAACAGCGCGCGCGACAACAGCCTGATCATCTCGTTCGGGTTCAACCAGTATCTGATGGAAATGTCGCGGCTGGTCACCCAGCGCTTCGAGGGCGACACCGACAGTTATTTCATCCTGGCCGCCATCTCGGTCGCGAGCATCGGGCATGTTCTGGCCGATCCCGCCAAGGCGCGCCGCTACGGCTCGATCAACACGCGCATCGAGGAGGACTACGCCTATATCCGCCTGCTGCCGCTGGCGGAGATCACGGGCATGCCGCGCACCACCGTGCGCCGGAAAGTGGCGACGCTGATGGCGCTCGGCTATGTCGAGCACGACCCGAAGCACGGCTACCGGGTCGTCAAGGGCTCGATGGCGAATTGCCCGCATCTGCGCCAGATCATGCAGACGCAGATCGCGCTCGTGCTGCGGCTGTTCAACGTCATGCTCGGCGGCGCGCTGATCGAGTTCCAGCCGACCGAGAACCGTCACAGGAAGCTGGCGTCGATCGGCAAGCCCATGAAATAGCGGCCGGTCAGCTCGTTGGTCGGCGGCGCGACCATCATGTGCTGCGCGCCGACGAAGGCGTCGCGCATGCGCCGTTGCAGCGGCGAGGACAGGAAGACGGAAGAGCCACCGCCGAGCTCGGCCATTTCGCGCGTCACCGCCGTCGCTGTGCGCGCCGCATGCGTGGCGGCAAGCCTCAACGCCGCGCGCTGCGCGAGATCGACTTCGCCGGTCGCGCGCGCCATGTCCCAGGCTTCCTCGACGGTTTCGCGCATCAGGGCGCGCGCAGCGCGCAGCCGGGCGACATTCTCGGCAAGGGTCGCCTGCGCCGCCGCGCGTTCGGCCAACACCCGCGCCGAGCCCTGCGGACGCTTGCCGCCGGCGAGCGCGACCAGTTCGTCCACCGCCGCGCGCGCATTGCCGAGCAGAACCGAGGCGACGCCGAGCGCGAGCAGACCGAAGACCGGAAAGGCGTAGAGCGCGCCCTGCGCATGCGGGCGGTCGGCGACGATGGAGGCCGAATGCGCCTTTCTCACGCGAATATCCTTCACGACCATTTCGCCGGAGCCGGTGCCGCAAAGGCCGCTGACGTTCCACGAATCGATCAGTTCCACCTTTTCGCGCGGGAAAATAATCATTCGCGAAGCGAGCGCGCCATTGGCGAGTTTTTTCGGCGCGCCGTCGGCGATGATCGCCGAGCCGCCCATCAGCCAGTCGCAATTGGCCGAGCCCGACGCCCATTGCCACTTGCCGCTGACGACGTAGTCGTCGCCCTCCTCCACCGCGCGGCCCATGGGCGCGAAAACGCCGCAGGTAATGACGTCAGTCGGACCGAAGATCGGCCGGGCGATGTCGGCCGGCAGCCAGGCCGAGGTCATGCCCGACGTCGCCCCGATCATCACGCACCAGCCGGCGGAGGCGTCCGCCTCGCTCACCGCCTCGATGGCGCGGAAAATGTCGGCGGGCGACGCCTCGGCGCCGCCGATCTCGCGCGGCGTAGCCATGCGAAAAAGTCCCGCGCGCGCGATCGTCTGCGCGAGATCGCGCGGCAGGCGGCGCGCCCGCTCAATTTCGCCGGCGCGCGCGCCGACCTCCGGCTTCAGCGCCTCGGCCGCAGCGACGATGTCGGTCATGTTTCCAACCCTGGCGCTTCGCGATCTTCGCGCGAGGATATGCGAACCCGCCGCGCGCTGGCTATCGGGAGCCACAAGGAGGCCCAAAAGCAAAATGGCCGCTGTCGCGGCCATGTCATCGGAACTTTAGAGAATTGGTGGAGCCAGACGGAATCGAACCGACGACCTCTTCAATGCCATTGAAGCGCTCTCCCAACTGAGCTATGGCCCCACTTTTCAAGGGGTCGCGGGCTTGGGATGTCCGCGACGCGTGCGCTGTATAGGGGAAGCCTTCGGCCTCCGCAAGCCCCGTTTTCGGCGCGGGGATCAACCTTCGTCGTCGTCCTCGATATCGCCGTCGATCAGGCCGGCGACGTCGTCGCCGTCCTCGTCTTCCTCCTCGAGGAAAGTGTCGTCGGAGGAATCGTCGTCCTCGACCTCGATATCGTCGTCGCCGACCGAGATCTTCTCGGCGGCTTCGGCGTCCGCCTCCTCAAGCGACACGACCTCGGCGTCGCCCTCGGCGTTCGGCTCCTCTTCATCGGTCGCGGCGGCCGCCGCGCGCTGGGCGCGCGCGGGCATGGCGACCTGGAACGCCGTGCCGCACTTCGGGCACAGGATCGGATCGCGATTCAGATCGAAGAATTTCGCGCCGCAGTTGAGGCACTGGCGCTTGCTGCCGAGCTCGGGTTTCGCCACGTTTCTCGTCCCTCGCCTCTCATCTTTCGGGTCAGGCGCCGCTTGCGCCCCGCATATCCGCGGCGCTCCGGTTAGTGGCGCGGAAGGCGCCTGTCAAATGGGAATTTTCCGTTGCAGCGCACATGGCGCTGCAACCTGCCGTCCGCCCGTAATGACAGGTCCTGACGCCACGTGCTAGATCAGCCCCCGCTCGGGCGCGAAGCCGCGCGAAAGCAGGGGCTAGCTGAACCTTTCCAAAGCGTCGCACGCGCTTTTTGCGAAAATCCGGCCTCCGCTTTTCGCGCGCGTCCGATGCGCCCGCGCAACATTCCAGCCGGAGAAATATTTTGTCCTCGCATGCCGCGCCCCGCCCGCTCGCCGCGCGCCGCTCCGGCCCGCTGAAAGGACGCCTGCGCGTTCCCGGCGACAAGTCGATTTCGCATCGCGCCTTCATCTTCGGCCTGCTATCGGTCGGCGAGACGCGGATCGAGGGCCTGCTGGAGGGCGACGACGTGCTGCGCACGGGCGCGGCCTGCCGCGCGCTCGGCGCGGCGATCGAACGCACGGGCGAGGGTCAGTGGCGCGTGCGCGGCGCGGGGCTCGGCTCCCTGCTGGCGCCTCAGGACACGCTCGATTTCGGCAATGCCGGCACCGGCTCGCGGCTGATGATGGGCGTCGTCGGCGGGCACGCCATCACAGCGCGCTTCGACGGCGACGCATCGCTGCGCAAGCGGCCGATGCGGCGCATTCTCGATCCGCTGGAGTTGATGGGCGCGCGTACGCTGGAACAGGCCGAGGGCGGGCGCTGCCCGATCCTGCTGCAGGGCGCGGCCGAGCCCGCGCCGATCGAATATCGCACCCCCGTCGCCTCCGCGCAGATCAAATCCGCCGTGCTGCTCGCCGGCCTGAATTCGCCCGGCCGCACCGTCGTGATCGAGGCGGAAGCCAGCCGCGACCACACGGAAAAAATGCTCGCGCATTTCGGCGCGACCGTGAAAAGCGAGCCCTTCGGCGAAGCCGGTCGCAGGATCACGCTGGAAGGCCGTCCAATGCTGAGCCCCAATCCGGTGATCGTGCCGGCGGATCCCTCCTCCGCCGCCTTTCCCATCGTCGCGGCGCTGATCACGCCGGGCTCGGAGATCGTGATCGAGGGCATGATGATGAACCCGCTTCGCACGGGATTGCTGACGACGCTTCTGGAAATGGGCGCCGATATCGTCGAGCTCGACCGCCGCGTGGAAGGCGGCGAAGACGTCGCCGATCTGCGCGTGCGCGCGAGCGCTCTGAAGGGCGTCGATGTGCCTGCAGCGCGTGCGCCGGCGATGATCGACGAATATCCGATTCTGGCGGTCGCTGCGTCCTTTGCTAGCGGCGAAACCCGGATGCGCGGCCTGCACGAATTGCGGGTGAAGGAATCCGACCGCCTCGCGGCCGTGGCCGACGGGCTTGTCGCCAATGGCGTGGATTGCGCGATCGACGGCGACGATCTCCTGGTGCGCGGCGCGGGCGGACCGGCCGAGGGCGGCGGCATGGTCGCGACGCATCTCGACCACCGCATCGCCATGAGCTTTCTGGTGATGGGACTGGCGTCCAAGAAGGGCGTCAGCATCGACGACGAGGCGATGATCGCGACATCTTTCCCGACCTTCAGGCCGCTGATGGCCTCGCTCGGGGCGGAATTTTCATGATCGTCGCCATCGACGGCCCCGCGGCCTCCGGCAAGGGAACGATCGCACGCCGACTCGCCAAGCATTTCGGCCTGCCGCATCTCGACACCGGCCTGCTCTATCGCGCGACCGCGCGGGTGCTGATCGACGAGGGGACACGGCTCGACGATGTCGAGAGCGCGGTCGCCGCCGCGCGCGGCCTGGCGCTGACCGATTTCGACGAGGAGAAATTGCGAGGGCGCGAGATGGGCGAGGCGGCCTCCGTCGTCGGCGCCATGCCGGACGTGCGCGCCGCGCTGATCGACATGCAGCGACGCTTTACGCAACACCCAGCGGGCGCCGTGCTCGACGGACGCGACATCGGCACCGTCATCGCGCCACAGGCGGACGTGAAGATTTTTGTGACCGCGAGCCCAGAGACGCGCGCGCAGCGCCGGGCGCTGGAATTGCGCGGGCGCGGCGAGCCAGTGATCTATGCCGATATTCTCGCCGACATCCGCAAGCGCGACGAGCGCGACGCGCAGCGCTCGTCCGCGCCCTTGAAGGCGGCCGCCGACGCGACGATCCTGGATACGACCGACCTCGACATCGAGGCCGCTTTCAAGGCCGCGCTCGCCATCGTGGAAAAGAAGCGCGGGTAGCGCGGCCCCTTACCCCGCCACCGGCCGCATCCGCACGCCCGACAGGTGAAACGCCCCGCCATGCGGAACATAGCCGCGCGCATTGGCGCGCTGCAGGACGCCGGCCGGATCGGCGCAGGCGAAGGTCAGGGCGCCGATGCATTCCGGCGCGCTGTCGGCGACCTGCACGAAGCGGATGTCAGCTTCCGCGAAACGCATCATTGGCGCGCCGTCCGTGTCCGCCTTTACGGGAACCTCAATGATGTCGGCCCAATGCGCGGCAAGCTCGGCGGGCTTCGGCGTCTCGACGTCGATTGCCACGATCTTGCGCGTCACATCGCTGCGGCAATGTCTCGTCCAGTCTTTTCCGGCCGGCGCGTAGTTCGACGAATCCTTCTCGCCGTCTGTCGTATGGTTGAACTCGATCATCGCCGCGCGGCAATCGCGCGGATGCAATTGCACGCCGGTATAGGCGCCGTGCGTGTGGTCGACGATCTTCTTCACGCCTATCTTTTCCGCATGGGCGCCACGTGTGCGCGGATCGTCGCAATCGAAGATCGCCATGTAGCCGCCGTGACCTCTCGACCGCGCCAGAAACCGTCCTGCGGCCGTATCCGGCTTCGTCGGCGCGACGATCTCGATGAACATGTCGCCGACCGGCCACAGTGCATTCTCGAGCCCGTACTTGCCGACCGCGGGATCGCGGAAGCAGATATCGAGCCCGAGGATGAAGGAAAGGTCGCTCGCCGCCGGCTCCAGCGCTGGGGCGACGAGGCACACCTGCCGAAAGCGCAGATAGGGCGCCATATCAGCGCCCCACGAAGGCGGGCTTGCGCTTCTCGACGAAAGCCTTGGAGGCTTCCTTGTGATCCTCGGTCGCCGACGACAGCGAGTGATGCAGAGCTTCCGCATCGAAAGCGGCCTTCAGCGCGCCAGCCTCGGCGGCGATGAAGTTCTTCTTGATGAGGCCGTAGGTGACGGTCGGTCCGTCCGCCATGTTTCTCGCGAGCGCGCGGGCCTCCTTCAGCACGTCCGCATCCGGCACGGCGCGGCTGACGATGTTCATGGCGGCGGCTTCCTTGCCCGACAGAACCGGCGACAGCAGATAGAGTTCGCGCGCCTTGGCGGGGCCGACGAGCTGCGACAGGAAATAGGTGCCGCCGAAATCGCCCGACAGCCCTACCTTGGCAAAGGCCGTGGTGATTTTCGCGGTCTCGCCGCAGATGCGGATATCGCAGGCCATGGCGAGCGAGAGGCCGGCGCCCGCCGCCGCGCCTTCAATGGCGGCGATGCAGGGTTTCGGCATTTCGTGCAGCAGGCGCGAGGATTCCATGGCCTGGCGCAGATTGGCCGCGCGCTGGTCCATCGGCAACCCGCCGCCAG
Source organism: Rhodoblastus sp. (assembly GCA_020442275.1). Lineage (GTDB taxonomy): Bacteria > Pseudomonadota > Alphaproteobacteria > Rhizobiales > Beijerinckiaceae > JAJXWB01. Next base: position 28,259 of record JAGRKN010000056.1, read on the forward strand.
CCCCGCCGCCAGCTGCAAAGCCCTTCACGTCGCCGCCAACGCAGAACGAACCTTCGGCGCCCGACAGCAGCACGCAACGCACCTGCGGATCCAGCGCCGCGCGTTGCAGGGCGGCGTTGAGCATCGTCAGCATCTCGCCGCTCAGCGCATTCTTGCGCTCCGGGCGGTTGAAGACGATCGACAGGACGCCATTGTCGAAGGATTCGATGAGATCGGCCATGTTTCCTCTCCGGTATTTTTGTCGGACAGGATCATAGGCCGGAATGCAGCGCGGTCGATAGTGCAAGACCACGCATGTCATCCCCGCGAAAGCGGGGAGCCGGAGCGAGTGCGGCGCGGGCTGGATGCCCGCTTTCGCGGTGATGACAAGGGCGGCTCTACTCTATCGTCACATGCACGGCCTTCGAGGCTCCCGCCCGGAGCGGCAGGCGCGCCTGGATGCGGTGCGCGCCCGGCCGCATCGGCCAGTAGACAGGCTTGTCCGGATCGGTGATCGCGAAAGGCTCGCCGTCGACATACCAGACGATCTGTTCCACGCGTGGTTCGACGCGCGCCTTGAGCGTCAGTCGATTGAGCGACACCGGCTGTTCCGGATTGCTCCAGATGCGGCTGTTGTTTTCCGGCGTCGAGACGATGAGGCGGACATCGCCTTTGGCCGCCGCAGGCTCGGCGATGCGATAGCCCTCTTCGCGCGCCCAGCCGCGCAGGATCGGCGCGGGCGTCTCGACTGCTTCCGCCTTCGCGGGCATTTCATCGGGCCGCACCCATTCGGTCAGCGTCTGGCCGCAGGCGCCGGTCGAGACCTTGCCGCTGGTGGCGCAAATGTCGACGGCGACGCGGCCGGACGGCGGCGGGAAGCGGCCTGCGGTAATGTCGCCGGGCTTCACGCGATGGATGGCGTCCAGCAGCGCATGGGCGATGCGCGCGGGCGCCGTCGCGCCGCCGACGCCCTTCATCGGGCCCGCGTCGCCGCGCCCGACCCAGACGCCGACGATGACCTTTTCCGAGAAGGTGACGATCCAGGCGTCGCGATAGCCCTGCGACGTACCGGTCTTGAGCGCGACGGGATAGTTGTATTCCGTTGCGCCATAGCGCGAAAAACTCGGGAGGCGCGCGACGGGATCGGACAGGAACGACGTCACGAGCCGCGCGGAATCCGTCGAGAGCAGGCGGCGCGGATCGCGCCGCGGCTGATCCTTGGCATAGACAAGATCGGCGAGCTTGCCGTCCTCGGCCAGCGCGGAATAGGCGCGCACGAGATGCTCGAGCGTCGTCGGCAGCGAACCGATCGCCATCGACAGGCCGAAATTTTCCGCGGGAGCTTCGACATTGTGCAGGCCGAGATCGTGCAGGAATCGGAAACTCGTTTCGAGGCCGGTCTGCTTCAACAGATTGGTCGCCGGCACGTTGCGCGAATTGGCGAGCGCCTGGCGCGGCAGCAGCGGCCCGAGGAACATGCCGTCGGCATTGTTCACGCCGGACGCGCCTTCGGGCAGGTCCGCCATGATGTCGGTCGGTTTGATGACGCCGCGCTCCAGCGCCAGCGCGAACAGGAATGGCTTGAGCGTCGAGCCGGGCGAGCGCTGCACGCGCGTGAAATCAAAGGCGCCGGCGCGCCGGTCGGAATAATCGGTCGAGCCGACGCGCGCGAGAATTTCGCGGCTGCCGCGTTCCAGAACGATAACGGCCGCCTGCTGCGCGCCAGCGTCGCGCCAGGGACCGAGATATTTTCGTGCGATTTTCGTCGCCTGCGCCTGTAGTCCAAGATCGAGCGTGGCGCGCACGCGCGGATCGTACTGCGTCGACGGCGCGATCTTTCCTTCGCGCGCGAGACGCTCGTAGAGCAGCGCGACATGTAGCGCATCCGGCCGGCGCAACGTGCGCGGCGTGTGCATGCGCGCCAGTTGCTTCTTCACGTCGATGAATTCGAGCGGCGGGATCACGCCCTGGCGCGCAAGCTCCTCGAGCACGCGCTGGCCGCGCCGGATCGCGCGATTCATGCCCTCGGGCTTGAGCAGGTTCATCCGCGTCGGCGATTGCGGCACGGCGGACAGGAGCGCGATCTCCGCCCAGGAGAGATCGGCGACAGGCTTGTCGAAATAGAAGCGCGCGGCATGGGCGATGCCGTGGCTGCCATTGCCGTAGGGCACGAGACGCAGATAGTGCGCGAGCAGCGCCTCGCGGCCGTAGCGCGCGGTCAGGGCAATCGCGGTCGCCGCCTCGATCGCCTTGTTGACGAGATTGCGCGATTCCGGATGCTGCATGCGCGCGATCTGCATCGCGATGGTCGACGCGCCGGAACGATGGCCGCGCCCGCGAAAATTTTTCCACAGCGCGCGCGCGACCGATTGCGGATCCACGCCGAAATGTTCCGCGAATCGCCTGTCCTCGAGCGCGAGCGTCGCGCGCACGACGCGGTCGGGCGTGCGTTCGAGCGGCCAATAGCCGTAGTCCGCCGAATTGCGGTCCGGCGCGAACGAGACCTGCGTGATGAAGGCGCCGTGGCGGTCGGTGACGATGAGGGTTGGTTTCGGGGCGGCGAGATGCGCGCGCGTGAGGGCGGTGAAGGCGAGGGCGATTGCGCCGACCGCGATGCAAGCCGCGGCGCCCGGCAGCAAGGCCCGCAAGCGTCGTGCAACACCGCGCCCTCTCCCCGCTTGCGGGGAGAGGGAGGGGGCGAGGGGCAACGGGACTGATACGTGATGATCGCCCGGCCCCTCACCCCTGCCCTCTCCCCGTTGCACGGGGAGAGGGAGAGTATCGTCACCGAGCGATGACAATCCGCGCTCCTGCGCTCGCGCCCTGCAGGCCCTTTTGATACATGGTCTCCGCCAGACCCGCGGGCTGGGTGAAGCTGCCGGCGACCTGCGCCTTCACGCGATAGACGAAGCGGTAATTGCCCTTGGGCAAAGAATCGTAGGCGTAGAAGACGCGGTCGCCGAACGAGGTCCATGTCGGCGCGAGCGTCGGCGCGGCCGATGGCTGCGCTTCGGCCGGCGCCGTCGCCAGGTTCGGATTCATCGGCTCGAAGCCGGCCGCGAGCGGCAGCGCGATCGCGACATGCGTGCGGTCCTGCGGATTGACGAGTTCAACCGTCTCCTCGATGACGTCGCCGACCTTCACGTTGATCGCGCCATCCGCGCCGGCAGCGATTTTTTCCGGGGGCGCGTTGGCAACAACCTTGGCGAGCGTGCGCGTGATCGCAAAGCCGTTCGAATAGCCTGTCGCCTTCGCGCCAGGCTCGTTCGACTCGTAGCGCGTATCGACCAGCACGACGATCGGCTCACGGCTCGTGTTGGCGAGCGTGACGGCGCCCGTCGCTGTGCTGACGACGCGCAGCACGGGATTGTTGGCGTCGAGCGTCAGAGCCTTGGCGCTTCCGCCTTCGGTCAGCGTCAGCGCGATCGGCGCGAGCGGCCGGCGCCAGGCGGCGGCGAGCGCGCGCACGGCCGCGGACGTGGCGTTGGTCGAACCCCAGCCGTCGCCCTCGCCGATGCGCATGAGGCCGTCGCGCAGCACGGGGAAGCGCGGATCGTCGGGCGCGGCGAGCGCGACCGCGCGCGTCATCTCCGCGAGGCTGCGCGCTTCCGAGGGGAGGATGCGCGGATCGCTGCTCTCGCCCGCGATGCCGCCATAGGCCGGCGCGCCATTGCGCGAGACGATTTTCACGCGAGCCCACATGGTTTCGAGCAGCGAGGCGACCGTGCGGCGGTCGACGTTTGGCGCGCGCGTGGCGGCCGAAGCCATTTCCGCGACGCTCGTTGGCCCCATGAAGTCGGCCCGGCGCGCGAGTTCGGCGACATAGGCTTCGTCGAGTTTGCCGCCGTCGGCGAGCGCGGTCAGCGCCTCGACGCGCTCGTGCAGTTCCAGGCCCGTCATCAGGCGCGGATAGTCGGAGCGCAGGGCGAGCTTCAACACATTGGCGAGACGTTCGGCGAGCTTGTCGTCGATCGGCTCGCCCGCGCGCTTTGCGTTGACGAGGAAGGAATAGGCCCACGCCGTCAGCGACACATTGCCCTTCGCGCGAGGCCAGAAAGCGACAAGACCGTCGGCGTCAACCGCCTGATCGATCGCGGTCTGCGTATTCTTCACGTCCTGGCCGATGCGTTTGTCGAGCCCGGCCGCCGACATGATCGGCGTGAAGTTCTTCAGCGCGACGCCGGCAGACGCCAGCGAGATGCGCTGCTCCGTACAGCCGTAGGGATATTCGACGAGCGCATCGAGACCGGCGATCAACCGCACGATCGCAGGATCGGATGCGAGCGCGAGCGTGCGACGGAAGGTTCCCGCGCGCGCATCCGACGGCGCGGCCGTGAGCGTCTTCGAGGCGCCTGCAGGCACTTCGACGATCTCGTAACGGCGCACCGGCGAACGGTCGGGCTTCACCGGCAGCGTAAGTTCGACGGCGTCGCGCGCCTTGTCGGCGTCGCGCGTGACGGCGAATGTCAGCTTCACGGGATCGGCGCGATCTTCGCCGACAACGGCTTTCGCATCGATGCGCGCGGGCTTGCCGCCGTCCCATGCGAAAGCCTGCTCTCCTGTCGCGAGCTTCAACCCGTCGGCGGCGAATGTCGCTCGACCCGCGCCGCCCGGACCTTCGACGACCCGCGCGATCAAGCCGGCGTCGAACGTATCGCCCGGCCGTACGAAGCGCGGCAGCACGGGCTGCGCGACGAGGGCCTGACGGATCAGCATTTCGCCGGTCGCGAAGCCGAAGCGGTCGGGACCGCTCACGGCTTTCGCGCGCAGCTTGAACACGGTCAGCGTATCCGGCAGCTTGATCTTGATCTTCGCGACGCCATCGGCGCCTATCTTCACGCTCGGCAGATAGATCGGCACCGGCGTGAAATTTTTCCGCACCGAGATATTCGTCTCCGCGCCCCATTCGTCGAGGCCGGCGTCGCCGCCGGGAATCTCTTCGAGCGGCAGTACGCCGAAGGCCATGTTGCGCGTGTCTCGCGCGGCCATCGTCGTGGGGCGCTCGACGATGAAATCGGGGAGCGGATCGAGACGGCGTTCCTTCGCCAGAGACAGCACTGCCTGATCGACCATCCAGAAGGTCGCTTCGCCCGAGAGGGGCGCGCCCTTCTCGTCGCTCAGCCGGATCGTCGCCTCGACCTCCTGGCCCGGACGCGCCTTGCCAGGCGCTTCGATCTTGACGTTGACGATGTTCTGCACGGCCGTGACCGTGACCCATTTGGTGGCGGCGATGGTCACGGGCTTGCCCTGATCGAAGGGCGCGGAGGGATTGGGCGCGGTCTCAGGCAGACGGCCGCGCATGATCAGGAAATGCACGGCGAGCTTCGGCATCTCCTCCTTCGCGAGCGTCGTCGTATAGCGGCCGAAGCCGTTGTCGATGTCGATCCAGTCGTAGCGCCAGGCGCCCGAAGGCTCCTCGACAATGGCGAGCGCGCGCGCTTTCTGGAACGGCGACTGCACGACGAGCGTCGCGGTCTCGCCGGGCGCGTAGGCTTCCTTGTCGGCCGTCACCGTCGCGGTCTGCGAGGGCGCCCGCGCCCAGGTGACCGGCGACTGGCCGCCGACGAAGAAGTCGACGCTCACCTGCTGGCGGCGGCCGATCTTGTCGTAGGCCTCGACCTGCACAAGATAGACGCCGGCCTCCTTCGCCTCGAAGGAGAGCTTCTGCGCCTCCTTCGCGCTCGTGACCTTCCGCTCGACCAGCGTGTCGTCGATCGTCTGCGTCACGTATTTCGTGGCGCCCTGCGAGAAATCGCTGGCCTGCAGCGTCGAGACCCAGTTGCGCTTGATGAAGCGCACGGTCATGTCGACGCCCGGAGCCGCATCGCCCTTGCCGTCGACGGCGATGATCTGCGGCTCGATGGCGCCGGGCTTCTCGACATAGCGGGGCGTCTTCACGCCGAGCGCGAAAGGCGGCGTCGCGATGATGTTGACGACATTGCGCACTTCCGTGTCGTCGTCGCCGGTCACCGTCGCCTCGATCGAATAGCGGCGCGGCTGCGCGGTCGGTTCGATCGTCGTGTCGAAGGTCATGCGCGAGGCGCCGCCCGCGTCGGTGCGGCCGTCGCGCTCGAGCACAGGCGAGGACTTGAATTTCGCTTCGCCGGAGAAGCGCGAATCCGTCGAGAACAGGAAGCCTTCGCGGCCGGGCGGCGACCAGACGTGCGGGAATTGCGCCGCGCGCCATTTGACCGGGCGCTCGGCGACGAGGCCGCCCGCGAAATAGCGCGAGATCAGATCGACGGAGAACTGGCCGTCGAGCGGAACCATCTGCGGGGCGTTGAGCACGACCTCGAAGGTCGGCAGACGATAGGCTTCCTTCTTGAAGGCGGTGTCGCCGCAAGTCTGCGGGCCGTCGTTGGCTGCGACCTCGCTCTCGCTGTCGGGCTGCTCGGCGGCGGATTTCGTTCCGTCGCCGCCGTCCTCGACGGAAATGGCGTCCTTGTCGCCTTTCTTGTCCTCGGCGCCGTCCGCGTTCTCGTCCGCCTTCGGTTTCGGCTTGAAACCGTCCGGCTCGAATTTGGCGGTGTAGTCGCCGGTCGCGGGCGTGGCGACATCGAACTTGTGATAGAAGCCGCCGAAGGCGTCGACCTTCACGGGAATGCGCCATTCCTGATTGTTCGGACCGTTGACGACGAGCACGCCGCCCTTCTTCGCCGGCGTCAGCTTGCCGGCGCGATAGTCGCGCACGTAGCCCTTGAAATGCACGGGTTCCTCGGGCCGGTAGATCGGCCGTTCCGTGAAGACGTGGCAGAGATTCTTTGCGAGCGGCTTGCGCTCCTCGTCCGGGCTCGTCGTCCAGGAAAGCCAGCTCTCTTCCGGCTTGGTCCAGTTTTCCTGCGCGTACTGCGATGGCGCCTCGTCCGGCGACAGCACGAGCGTGTCGAGGCCCTTGGTCACGACGATACGCTTGATGTCGGCTTCGTCGCGCTTGTCGAGATTCCAGGAAAATTCGCCTTTGGCGTCGGTCGCCCCCTGCGCGAGCGTGACGAACTTGTCGTCCTTGAGCCCTTCGAGCCGCAGCTGCGCGCCGTCGACCGGCGCCGCGTTGGCGAGCGACGTCACGACGAAGCGCACGCCCTTCAATTCCTCGATCGACGCGAGCGAAAGATCAGTCACCTGCACGCGCAGCCAGCGGCGCTTGGTCCCATCGGTCGGTCGCAGGCCCACGAGATAGGCGCCGGGCTGATTGGCGCCGGCGACCTTGGCGAATTGCGCCTTCATGTCGAGGCCGAACTTGGCGTCGACGCCGCCACGGCGGATCGGCAGGTCGACCAGCGTCGAGACAGCAGGCGAGCCCAGCGCCTTGATGCGTTCGGCAATGGCGTCGGCTTCCGCATTGGCTGCCTCTTTCCAGGCGCGCGGCTCCTTGCCGGGCAGCGGCGGCGAGGCTGCGTCTTCTGTTTCCACGCCGTCGCCGGGGAAGGGCCAGAAGTCGCGCGACAGGGGATCGATGGCGTGCACGCGCACATCGGCGCGGTCGTAGCCGCGACCGCGCAACGGCAGGAATTGAGGGCCGAGTCGCTCGACTATGCCCGAGCCCGCATCCCATGCGATCGAGGGCTTGTCGGAGGCGAAGGAGAATTTCTGCGCGTAGCTTTCGGCGAGCGGACGCTTGCGCTGGTCGGCCAGCGCGCCCTCGGCGAGCGCGATCTCGTAGACGCGATCCGACAGGAAGCGCGCGGTGAGTTTCAGCCGCGAGCCGTCGGCCTCCACCGCGAGGTCGTCCACGGCGGGCGTGATGCGCAGGGCTTCGCGCGCGCGCAAAACGTCGAGATTTTCGGGCGTCGCGGAAAAGCTCAGCGTCAGACGACGCTTCGGGGCGGCCTGATAGGAGGGCTTCTCGTCGTCGGAGTTGGCGTCGCTGTCTGAGCCCTGCGAGGCGCATTGCAGCACGTCGTCGCGCTTCGCGCCGCTCCAGCCGCGCCCGCAATCGGCGTCGCTGACCGTAAAGGGCGCGGCGGTGCGTGCGCGTAATTCGAAGATCGGATCGTCGAGACCGGGCTCGTCCGAAAGCTTCAGTCGCAGCACGGCGACGCGGCCGTCGGGAATCGTCGAGCGGAAGCGCACGACATAGGTCTGCTTGTCTTCGCGCTTGGCGCGTTCGAGCGGACGAATGTCGAAATCGCGGGCTCCCAGCGCCTGGGCGCCCTCGGGCGAAACGCCCGGCGCCTTGCGCAATTCGATAGTGATGAGACGCGCCAGAGCCGCCATGTCGACGGGCTCTGCGAAGGTCAGCGCGATCTGGTCGAGATCGGTGACGGGATCGGCGCCTTCGGACGGCGAGGTCGATTCGGGCGCGGGCAGGAGCGCGACGAGTTTCGCGCGCGCGTCCTTGGTCTTCACCTCGACGCGCTGCAGCGCCTTCCAAGGTTCGGCCGGGCGGAACTGCAGGGCCCGCGCGCCGATCCAGCGCCATTCGCCTGACGCCTTCGGCGCCATGGTCACGAAGCGTTCGGGCTTGTCCTCGGGGCCGCCCGCCGCCGGGCCCGTATCGGCATCGAAGAAGACGGTGACGGGATCCCACGCGCGCAGGAAGCGATCCGGCACCACGCGCGCGCCATCGGCGCGCACGAGTTTGTCGGTCGGAAATTCCGGCGCGGCGACGGCCGCCAGCGGCTTTGCCGGCGCGGGCTTCCTGTCTGTCTGGGCGAAGGCGACCTGCGTCAGCGTCGCAAGGCCCGCCGTGGCGAAAAGGAGCGCGAGGATGGAGCGTTTCATGGTCTCGTCTCAGCGGGGCTGGGTTGTCTTGGCGTTGGACTTGAGGCCGGCGAGGCCGAGAAACTTCTCGATCTCTTCCGGTGGCGGACCGGCGGGCGGCGGCTCGAGGCCGACAAGCGCGGGGCGCACGACGGCGGCCGGCGCATCGGCGGGCATGCGCGCTTCGAGTATGTAGCGGCCGGGCGCCAGCTTTCTGATTTGCGATACGCCGGTTCCAATCAGCTTGCCGCTTTCATCCATCAGGCGCGCCTCGGCGCGGTCGGGATCTGCGCGCAGGCCGATGCCGATCTCGGACGCCTTCTTCACCTCGAAGCCGAACAGGACGCTCGCGCCCGGCGCGATGGCGACCGCATCGCCGACGCCTTCCTTGACCGGCAGAACCGGCGCCGAGGTCAAATCGAGCGCGCCGCCAAGCGGGCCGTCGTGCGGCGACCAGATCGTCAGCGTCGCCTCGCCCGCCGCGACATAGCGGCGAAAATCGGCGCCCGCCGCGTAGAGCTTCATTTCGCGCGCGCCGTTCTGTTCGAGCGCGACGACGACCGGCGCGCTGGTCGTGACGCCGAGGAGTTGCGGCTTGTCCTGTTTCAGAGTGAAGGCCATGGCGGCGCCTTCGAGCCTGACGGACGCTGGCGCGGCAATCGCGCGGGCCTGCGCCTTCGGCCAGGGCGAAGCGCCCGCGCGTTCGAGCCAGGCCGCGACGAGACCCGGCTGGTAAGCCAGCGCGACCTCTCCGGGCCCATCGAGCGTCAGCGTCGCGCCACGCAACACGCGGCCGGATTTCGAAACGAAAGTCACTTCCGCGCCCTCGACGCGCAGCACATCGCCCTGCTGCGCATCGACGCGCAGCAGCGACGAGCCGGCCGCGCCGAAGAAGCGTTTGACGATGCGATCGACCGCGACCGGCTCGACCTTCGCCGGCGCCGCGGCGAGGCGCACGGGCTGCGGCTTGTCCGAGAGGTTGACGAGCCAGACCTCCGAGGCGCTGGCGCCGAGCGAGCGCGACAGAGCCGCATTGACCGCATGCAGCGCAAAGACCTCGTTCTCGATCGGCCCGACGAAGGCCGCCGTTCCGGGCGCGAGATCGATGTCGAGCTTCTTGTCGCCGGAAGCTAGCGTGACAGGCTGCGCGGTCAGCGGCGGCAAGAGGATCGAGACTTCGCCCGCCGCCGCGCGCTTGGCTGCGACCGCAACGTCGAGCGATTCAATGTCGATGCGCAACGCGTCCGCGCCGCCGGCGTTCCACACGCGCAGGGGCTTTGCGCCGGCGAGAGCGGCGGCGACATTGTCGCCGACCGCCATGCCGCGCCCGGCGTCGAGGCCGGGCTGGCCGAAGGCGGAGGAGGCGCGCCAGACGCGCGCCTTGCCTTCCGCCGGCTGCGGCGCCGGCAGGAGCGCGCTTTCGCCGGCGTCGAGCGCCAGCGCGAGCGGTTCGCCCTTCCACGCGAGCGTCGGCGCCTCGACCTTGTCGAGCCCCGCATCGCGCGCGACAAACCACAGGCGTTCCGATTGCGGCGCGAGCGCGCCGGCGTCGGCGCGGGTCAGCGCATGACCATTCTGCGAGCCCGCGAACAGATGCTCGCTCGCCGTCTTGAGATCGACAACGACGGCGGACGCGGCGCTTCCGAGACCGACGCGCAGCTTCTGGCCGACCGCGTCGAGCGCGAGCGGTTCGAGCGCGACCGACGTCGCGTCCTGCGCATTGCGTACGACGTTGCGCGCGAGAATGTCGATCGGCGCATCGGCGCCGTCGATCGACCAGACGGAGGCGCGCCATTCAGCCTTGTCGGCGCCTGCGGGCCAGGCGACGAGCGGGGTCTGGCCGCGTTCGAAACCGACGACCCGCCAGTTGCCATCCGCGTCACGCCGCTCGACCGAGAGCACGAGTTCGGAAGCCGCGCGCGCGGCCACCAGCGCGAGCGAGCCTGCCGGCGCGGCGGGCAGAGCGAAACGATGGACGCCGGCGCCAGAAATCTGCGCCGCGCCTTCCGCCTTCAGGGCGGGCGCGTCCTTCTCGGCGGGCAGCGCGAGCCGCACCTCGATGCTGTCGTCGCTCTTTTCGACGCGCGCATCGGCGTCGTCGGAGGGCGTCTCGTCGGCGCCGGCTTCGGCCTTCATCGCGGTCAGGGTCAGCGCATAGCGCCCCGCCGGCAGGCGGCGCGACATGGCGATGTTCCAGTCGTTCTGGCGACCGGCGAGCCGTTCGACGATGGCGCCATTGGCGTCGCGCAGCACGCCCTTCAGATCCTTGCGGCCGAAGGAGGTAAGATTGACGACGCGGTCTTCCGCGATCGCGAAATCGAGCTTCGCGGGAAGATCGACGAAGCGCGAATCGTCGGGCTGCAATTCCGCTGACTTCAGCACCACCGAATAGTCGAGCCGGTCGTCGCGGCCGATGGCGCGCGCCTCGAGGCGATAGGCGCCGGCGCCGAGCTTGCCGGAGAAGGGCCGGTCCTTCGAGACCTTTCCGACCAATTCCTTCTCGCCGCGAACGATGTCGCCGATCATGCCGTCGGTGATCGTGAGATCGATCTTCGACTCGCCCTTCAGCGCGAAGGTCCAGACATCAGGCGTGCGCGACGCGTCCTTGGTCGCCGGCTCGCGCCATTGCAGCTTGTACTCGTCATCGTAGCCGAGCTTGTGCGGCCCGTGGCCCTCAAGGGCGACATCGGGCGTGATCTGACTAAGGCGCGCGACCATGCGCGCATCGACGGACACGGGCGGCGTCACGAGACGATATTTGCCGGGCTCGAGCCTGATTTCGAGGCTCTTGAGCGGGCCTGGCGCCGTCAGCGGCCAGCCATCCGCATCTTCGAGACGCGCGGAAAGCGTGCGGCCGAGCGCGTAGAGTTCGAGACGATAGAGCCCGGCTTCGCGGATCTCGATCGGCGTGATGGCGCCGCGTCCGTCCGACAGCGTGGCGCGCGCCGAACCGCCGGGGCTGAGCGCGCCGGTTTCAATCAGTTCGGCCGGCGTCGCCGTCAGGCCGAGACGGCCGCTCGAATCTTTCGCCGCGACCGCGACGCGATAGGAGCCGGCGCGCAGATAGGTCTGGACGAGGCCGTTATGGCCCGCGCCATTGTCTTCCGCCGAGCCGATGCGCGGCAGGAAATTCGTGCCGATGGAAACGCCGGTCTTCAAACGGCCGAGCGTCTCGACGCGATAGAGGCCGCCCTCCTTCGCCTCGACCCGGAATTCGCGACGCTGTCCCTCCGCGAGATCGAAGCGCAGCGGTTCGCCCGCCGCGATCGTCTGCAGGGGCTGGCGCGGGCGCGCGGCCTGCGCGGGCGGCGTCGGCGCGACCCAGGCGATTTCGAGCGCGCGCGGCGTAACAGAAGCGGGAATGCGCAGCGTGAAGACGCGCGAATCCTTCTCGG
>JAGRKN010000327.1 GCA_020442275.1 Rhodoblastus sp.
AACCCCGGCATCGCCAATGTCGCGGAATGCGTGAGCGTCGATGTCGCGGATCACGCGGCCGTCGTGAATTTCTGCCGGCTGATGAAGATCGAACTCGTCGTCGTCGGCCCGGAACAACCGCTCGTCGAAGGCCTCGTCGATTCGCTCGAAGGCGCCGGCATTGCGGCTTTCGGCCCGTCGAAGGCGGCGGCGCAGCTCGAGGGGTCCAAAGGCTTCACCAAGGATCTCTGCGCGCGCGCGAACATGCCGACCGGGGCCTATGGGCGCTTTGTCGATCGCGACAGCGCGCTGGCCTATGTACGCGAGCACGGCGCGCCGATCGTGGTGAAGGCCGACGGGCTCGCCGCCGGCAAGGGCGTGGTCGTCGCGATGACGACAGCCGAGGCTGAAGCCGCCGTCGTCGCCTGTTTCGAGGGCGCCTTTGGCGCAGCGGGAGCGGAAGTGGTTGTGGAGGAGTTCCTCGAAGGCGAGGAAGCCTCGTTCTTCGCTTTGTGCGACGGGTCGCGCGCGCTGGCGCTGGCGTCGGCGCAAGACCACAAGCGCGTCGGCGACGGCGACACGGGCCCCAACACCGGCGGCATGGGCGCATATTCGCCGGCGCCGGTCGTGACCGACGCGATCGCCCAGCGGGTGATGACGGAGATCGTGGAGCCGACCGTCCGTGCGATGGCGGAAGCCGGCATGCCGTTCAAGGGCGTGCTCTTCGCAGGCCTGATGATCGGCAAGGATGGACCGAAGCTGATCGAGTTCAATACGCGCTTCGGCGATCCGGAAACACAGGTGATCCTGCCGCGCGTCGACGACGATCTGCTGACGCTGCTCGATTCCTGCGCGCGCGGAAAACTTGATGTTTCGCACGTGAACCTGAAGCCGGTTTCCGCGCTCACCGTCGTCTTGGCGGCCAAAGGCTATCCGGCCGCGCCGCAGAAGGGCGGCGAGATCAGGGGCATCGACAAGGCGAATGCGTTGGAGGGCGTCGTCGTGACGCATGCCGGCACGAAGCGTTCGGGCGAGACGCTGGTCGCCAATGGCGGGCGCGTGCTCAATGTGACGGGCTTCGGGCCGGATGTGCGCGCGGCGCGCGAACGCGCCTATGCGGGCGTCGCACAGATAGATTTCGCCGATGGATTCTGCCGCAAGGACATCGGCTGGCGGGCATTGTAAGGGGGTCCAAGATGCGCTTGGCCGTCATTGCGAGCGGAGCGAAGCAATCCAGCAGCCGCGCCTCGGTTCTGAATTGCTTCGTCGCAAATTGCGAAGTCGGATATATCCGCCTTCGTGAAATGCTCCTCGCAATGACGGTCTTGATGGCGGCCGCGCCCGCCAATCCCGCCGCCGCGCAAAACTTTTCGCCGCCGGATGTCGCACGCCTCATTCTCAACGAGCGCGGCGGCGTGCGCGACTCGACCGGCTGGGGCGACGACATTCTGGCCGCCCTGACCGACAACAAGTTTCAACCGTCGCGCGAGAACATCTGCTCGGTGATCGCGATCGCCTCGCAGGAATCGAGCTTCAACGCCAATCCCGCCGTGCCGAACCTCGGCAAGATCGCCGACATGGCGGTGCGCGAGAAACTGGGCAAGATCCCGATCTTCGGCGCCAAGGCTTACGACATGCTGGACGGCATGCCTGACGCTCGGCATTCCTTCATCAAGCGCGTCCGCGCCGCGCGCACGGAGCGCGATCTCGATCTCGCCTATCGCGCGCTGGTCGAATACGGCGCCGGCAAATCTTCGCTCGACGGTCTGCTGCAATGGGGCCTGCTCGACAAGTGGATCGAGGAATACAACCAGATTTCCACTGTCGGCTCGATGCAGGTCTCCGTCGCCTTCGCGCTCAACAATGCGCGTGGCGAACACTGGCGTCCGATCACGCATGCCGAGAGCAATGCGGTGCGCGACAGGCTCTATACGCGCGCCGGCGGGCTGTATTACGGCGCCAAGCAATTGCTCGGCTACGAAACGGGCTACGACCAGAAACTCTTCCGCTTCGCCGACTACAATGCCGGCCGCTATTCCTCGCGCAACGCAGCCTTCCAGGCGATCGTCGCGAAGCTCTCGGGCCAGAAGGTCGCGACCGACGGCGATCTTCTCTCCTATGACAAGGTCGGCCGCGCGAAAGCCGACGTGACCAACAGCGAGACGGCGCTACGCGCTTTGATAGAGCGATACGCGCTCGGCATCGACAATGCCGCCCTGCGGCGCGATCTCGTCAGCGAGAAGAGCAAGGATTTCACGAACACGCGCACATGGAGCGCGGTGCGCGCGCTCTACAGGCGCGTGACGGGCAAGGATCCGGCCTTCGCGCAAGTCCCCGGCATTCAGCTGAAGAGCGTGAAGATCAAATCGAAGATGACGACAGCCATTTTCGCGGACCGGGTCAACCGCCGCTACGGCAAGTGCATGGCGCTGGCCTCGCAGATGCAAAGCCGGCCGATCCTGATGGCGCCGCGCTCGTTCTGGCCGGATTGAGCGCCCCTCCTCTCCTTTCCGCGCACGGGAAAGGAAAAGAGGGGACGCGATCTGTTACTTCTTCACCAGCGGACACTTGGATTCCGACAACGGCAGGAAGGCGTCCTTGCCGGGAATGGTGGCGATCAGCTTGTAGTCGTCCCACTTGCCCTTGGACTCCTCGGGCGTCTTCACCTGGAACAGGTACATGTCGTGCACCATGCGGCCGTCCGCGCGGATCGTTCCGTTCTCGGCGAAGAAATCGTGGATCGGCGTCTCCTTCATGATCTTCATGACGGCGGCCGAATCGGTGGAGCCCGCCTTCTTCACCGCGTTGAGGTAATGCGTCATGGACGAATAGACGCTCGCCTGCGCGGCGGTCGGCATACGCTTGAACTTGTCGAAGAAGCGCTGCGACCAGGCGCGCGATTCCGGCGTGCGATCCCAATAGAAGGGTTCGGTGAGCAGAAGCCCCTTGGCGACGGGCAGGCCGAGGCTTTCGACGTCCGAGATGAAGCCGAGCAGGACCGCGAGCTTCTGGCCCGACTTGGTCAGGCCGAATTCGGAGGCCTGCTTCACGGCGGTAATCATGTCCGCGCCGGCGTTGGCGAGGCCGACGACTTTGGCGCCTGACGTCTGCGCCTGCAGCAGGAAGGACGAGAAATCGGGAGAATTGAGCGGATGGCGGGCGTGGCCCAAAACCTTGCCGCCATTGGCCTGCGCGAATTGCGTCGCGTCCTTCTCGAGGTCGTGGCCGAACGCGTAATCCGCGGTGATGAAGAACCAGCTCGAGCCGCCATTCTTCGTCGCCGCCGTCGCCGTGCCCTTGGCGAGCGAATAGGTATCGTAGGCCCAATGCACCGTGTACGGGCCGCAGGCCTCGTTGGTGATGCGCACGGCGCCGGGGCCCGACAGCAGAAGTATCTTGTTGCGCGCCTTGGCGATCTCGTTGGCGGCGAGCGCGGTCGCGGAGGCCGCGACATCCATGATCGCCTCGACGCCCTGATTGTCGAACCATTCGCGCGCCGTCGTGCCGGCGACGTCTGCCTTGTTGAAATGGTCGGCCGCGAGCACCTCGATCTTGCGGCCCAGCACCTCGCCGCCGAAATCCTCCGCCGCCATCTTGCCCGCCATCGCCGAGCCGGGGCCGGTGATATCCGCATAGGGGCCGGACATGTCGAGGATGAGGCCGAGCTTCAGCGGCGGCTTGTCCTGCGCCAAGACGGACGTCGCCAGCGAAAGCGCGAATAGCGACGCCATCGCGCCGCGGGTGAAACGCCTCATTGTTTCCTCCGATTGTTCTACAATCTCATATGCGCCATGATGCGGAGGCTCGGTCCGCCAAGTCAATGCGCACGAAGCGCAACGCGGGCCTCGGAGGAACGCATGAGCGCAATCGCGCCTTACGATGTCAGCGCGTTCAATACGGCCGTGACATCGGAAAACAAGATACACGACGACGATGTCGCGCGCCGCTTCGGCTTTACCGGCGCGCTCGTGCCGGGCGTCGAGGTCTACGCCTATATGGCGCATATGCCGGTCGCGCGCTGGGGCCGCGACTGGCTCGAAAGGGGCGGCGCGGAATGCCGTTTCATCAAGCCGGTCTATGACGGAAACATCGCGCATGTGACGGCGTCCGAGGACAAGGGCGTTCTCGACCTGCGCGTGGAGAGCGGCGGCGTCCTGTGCGCGACGGGCCATGCGATTCTGGCGGACGCCGCCGCGCCGCCGGCGATCGATACTCTGCCGCTCGGCGTTCTGCCTCAGGAGCGACCGACGGCGAGCGAGAGCAATCTCGCGCCGGGCGTTTCCCTCGGGCTTGCGCCCGTGACGGTCGACCGCGCAGCGCTTGCGCAATATCTCGCCGACATCAGGGAACGGGACGACATCTATCTGCGCGAGGGCCTCGTGCATCCCGGCCAGATTTTACGACTCTGCAATGCGGCGCTGGTGCAAAGCGTCGTGCTGGGGCCGTGGATTCATGTCGGCAGCCGGTTGCGCAATTTCAGCGCCGCGCGCGCCGGACAAGAACTGACGCTGCGCAATCGCATCACGTCGAACGGCGTTTCGAAGGGACATGCAATTGTGGAATTCGATGCGCTGGCCATTGCGGACGGCGCGCAAGTCGTCGCGCAGATCACGCATACCGCGATCTGGCGGCCACGCCATGTGGTGGAAGCAGCATAAACCGCCTTTGCAAACCCTCATCCTGAGGAGCGATGCAAAGCATCGCGTCACGAAGGATGGCGACGTCAGCATTCCGGTCCTGCCACCCTTCGAGACACGCCTTGCAGGCGCTGCTCAGGGTGAGGGCCATTGATTGAAATGCGCCAGGAGACATTCATGAGCAAGGAACGCATCGGCTTCGTCGGCGTCGGCCTGATGGGGCACGGCATGGCCAAGAACATCGTCGAGAAGGGCTATGTCCTGACCGTGCTCGGCCATCGCAACCGCGCGCCGGTCGAAGATCTCGTGAAGCGCGGCGCGAAGGAGGCGACGAGCGCACGCGAGCTGGCCGAGGCCAGCGACATCGTCTTCATCTGCGTGACCGGCTCTCCGCAGGTCGAGGCGGTCGTGCGTGGCGGGCTGAAGGACGGATTGAAGAAGGGATCAATCGTCGTCGATTGCTCGACCGCCGATCCGGTCTCGACCATGGCGCTTGCCGGAGAGCTTGCCAGCGTCGGCGTCACGCTGGTCGATGCGCCGCTGTCGCGCACGCCAAAGGAGGCGTGGGAAGGCGCGCTCGACACGATGGTCGGCGCCAGCGACGATGTTTTCGCGCGTATAAAACCGGTGCTCGACACATGGGCCGGCCGCGTCGTGCATATCGGCGGCACGGGCGACGGGCATCGCATGAAGCTGCTCAACAATTTCTTGGCCATGGGCTATGCCGCGCTCTATTCGGAGGCCGTGACGCTCGCGCAGAAAGTCGGCATCACGCCCGAACGCTTCGACAGCGTCATACGCGGCGGGCGGATGGATTGCGGCTTCTACCAGACCTTCATGCGCTGGACGCTGGAAGGCGACCGCGACGCGCACAAGTTCACCCTCGCGAACGCCTTCAAGGATATGCGCTACCTCGAATCCATGGCGGACGCCGTCGGCATGTCGAACCCGCTCGGCAATGCGGTCAAGAATTCCTACGCGCTCGCGGTGGCGCGCGGCGGCGCGGAAGATTACGTGCCGATGCTGGCGACGGCAGTGGCCGAGATGAACGGCGCGGATATTGCGCCGAAGAAGTAGGCGCGGCTTCAAACCCCTCATTGCGGGCGCAGCGAACCAATCCAGATCCGAGGGCATCACTCTGGATTGCTTCGTCGCTGCGCTCCTCGCAAAGACGGTTTCCGTCCAGCCTACTCCCTCACACCCAGCAAGCCACTGATCTCCGCCAGCACTTCCTCCGGCTGGTCGTGCTGCACCCAATGGCCGGAATCCGCGATCGTCTTCGCGCGCGCATTCGGGAAATGTTGCACGAGGCCATGCCGCTTCTCGTTGTCGAGAAAGCTGCGGTCGGCGAAGAGCAGCAGCGTCGGGCAGGTAATGCGCGACCACAGCGCGACATGGTCTTCTGGCCACAGACGATGCGGCGCGGCGACGCGCTGGTGCTTGTCGAACTTCCAGACAAAGGCTCCTGTCTCGTCGCGCTTCAGCGCGTGCTTCGCCAGATGCAGCGCCAGCTCGTCCGTCAGCCGCGTGTTGCGCTTCTTCATGCGCTCGGCGGCCTCCTCGATCGTGGCGTAACCACGCGGCGTCTTGCCTTCGCGCTCCTTGAGCTGCGCGACATATCTCAGCATCCGCTCGTGCGTCGGCGCGCGAGAAGCGTCCGGCAGGACGGTGACGCCATCAAGTACGACGAGCTTCTCGACTTTCTCCGGATAGGTTCCCGAAAAGATCAGCGAGACCATGCCGCCCATGGAATGGCCGACGACGCTGGCGCGCTCGATGCCGAGCGTCTCATAGAGACGGACGATGTCGTAGACATATTCGGACAGCGCGTAGGAGCCGCCCTTCGTCCAGTCGGAATCGCCATGGCCACGCAGGTCGGGCGCGACGACGTGGAAATGCGGCCGCAATTCGCGCGCCAGGCGATCCCAGCTGCGGCAATGGTCGCCGCCGCCGTGGATCAGCAGCAGCGGCGGAGCGCTTTCATTGCCCCAGTCCGCATAATGCAGACGCAGGCCGTGCGACGTGTAAAAGCAGTCTTTCGGTTCGCTCATGTCTTGGTCGTTTCCTGAAGGCTCACGCTGCAGCGATGCGTTCCATCGCCATGGCGCGCAGTTTCGCGCGCTGGATCTTTACGCCATTGGCGCTGTCGGTCACGGGAAAGGCGTCGATGAAGAAGATTCGCGCAGGAACCTTGTAGCCTGCAAGCCGCGCGCGGACATGTGCGATGAGGTCCGCCTCCTGCGGCGTTGCGCCGTCCCTTGCGATCACGAAGGCCGCGCACCGCGCCTGCGTCCCGATGTCCACGGCGACGACCTGCGCATCGGCGACGCCCTCGCATGCCTTCAGTTCATCCTCGATCTCGCCGGGGCCGACCAGAAAGCCGCCGAGCCGCATGGCGTCTCCCGCGCGCGTTTCGTAAATGAAGGAGCCATCTTCGCGCATTCGCCCGATGTCGCCGGTACGAAAAAAACCATCAGCCGTCGTCGCTTCGGCGGTGGCCTGCGGATTCTTGAAGTACCCCAGAAAGCGCGAGGGCGCGGCGATCTCGATTTCGCCGCTGACGCCGGCGCCTGCGATCTCGTTCGTTTCGGCGTCGCGCACGCGCACGCGCGCCTGCGGCGACATTGGCCATCCCCCACATTCGATGCGATCGGCGAAGGGCGCATCGCTGCGGCCGATCGAGAACAGGGCCTGCACTTCGCTGGAGCCGTAGAGGCCATGCAGCGGCAGGCCGCGCGTCTCGGCCTCGGCGGCGAAATCGCGCCAGCCCGGCTGGAAGGCCGCGAAGCCGAAGATTTTCGCATGCGGAAAAGGCTTTGCCTCGTCGGTCAAAGCGAGAATGCGGCGGAACATTTCATCCGAACCGAAGGCGTGCGTGATCTGCTCGTCCTTCAGAATGCGCAGGGCCGGCTCTGCGTCGAAAGCGTCCATCGCATGGATGCGCGCGCCGCCGGCAAGAAAGCCGAGCAGGCTCGCCATGCCGAACGTGCCGCAGAAGGGCAGCATGGCGAGCAGCGATGCGTCAGGCGATATTTTCAGGGCCGCGGCGATGGAGCGCGCATGCCCTGCGAGCGTCTTCTGCGAATGCGCGACGAGCTTTGGCCCCTTGGTGGTGCCCGATGTCGTGAACAGGAGAAGCGGCGCATCGGCGTTCCCGCGCGGCGCATGGGCCAACGGATCCGTCTCGAAGGCGTCGAAAGCGACGCAGGGCCAGGGCGCTTCCACCGCGCCCGCCCCGACGATCGCGATCGTCTCGAGCGCGGGCACGGCGGCGGGATCGAGATCGCGCAGGATCGCGGGAAAATCGATGGAGCGGAAGCCCGGCTCCAGCACGAGCATTCTGGCGCCGGAGAGGCCGACGACATGCGCGACGTCCGCCGCCCGGTACCGGGTATTCACCGCCGCGACGACGGCGCCGAGGCGCGCGGCGGCAAACAGCAGCGCGAGCCATTCCACGCGGTTGACGAGCCACACAGCGACGACATCGCCCTCGCCGATGCCGTTCCGCGACAGCCAGCCGGCTGTCTGTCCGATCTTGCGCGCGAAATTTTCGCGCGAGACGGCGACGCCGTCGAAATGGAAGAGAATGTCGTCCGGCTCGCCCTCAGCGATCAGGTCGGGAAGCGGCAGACTTGCGGTGTGCGTGTTCATCCGGGCTCGTATGTTTCGTGCGCCATTGGTTTCGGTTGGAGGATAATGTCTAATCCACCGCGTTGCGAGGGAGGCATGTCGTTGACGGTGAAGCGCCAGACCGCGCGCGCATGGCCAAGGCGCGCATGGCGATAAAGCAGCCTGCCTCCCCTGCCCGCCTCGCCATCGGCGGCATGCTGGCCATGGCGTCGGCGTTCGGCATCGGGCGCTTCGTCTATACGCCGATCCTGCCCGTCATGATCGCGGACGGCGCGCTGACGCCAGCGAGCGCCGGTATCGTCGCGGCGGCGAATTTCCTCGGCTATCTCCTCGGCGCGCTCGCCGGCGCGAGCGCCGCGACACAGCGCCATCCGCGCCTGTTCTTTCTCGGCGGGCTGCTCGCTGGCGGCCTGTCGCTCGCGGGCATGGCCGTTCCGCCGTCCATTCCGATCTTTTCGGCCATGCGCTTCATCGGCGGCTTCGGCAGCGCCTTCGTCATCGTCTGCCTCTCCAGCATGGCGCTGGAGCCGCTGGTGCGGGCGGGCCGTATCGGCCTGTCGGCTGCGCCCTTCGCGGGCGTCGGCTTCGGCATCGCCTTTTCGTCCGGGCTCGTATCCGCTCTTGCGTCGGGGGGCGTCGGCTGGAAAGCGATGTGGGTCGCCAATGCGCTGGTCTCGACGGTCATGGCGCTGTTGCTGTTTTTCCTGCTGCCCGCGCCATCGCTCCCGGCGCATGCGCCGGCGCCCGCCGGCCGCAAAGGATTGCCGCGAATTTCGCCGGCGCTCGCGGCGCTCGTCCTGTCTTACGGCCTGTTCGGCTTCGGCTATGTCATCACCGCGACCTTCCTGGTCGCCATCGTGCGCGAGACAGCCGCGCTCGCGGCGATCGAGCCCTACGCCTGGGCGATCGTCGGGCTTGCCGGCGCACTGTCAATTCCCTTCTGGTCGTGGGTCGCGCGGCGCACGACGGACGTCTTCGCCTATGTCGCGGGCTGCCTCGTCGAGGCGACAGGCGTCGCGCTCAGCGTCGTCTCGCCGACGCAGACGACGATCGTCATCTCAGGCATATTTCTCGGCGGCACATTCATGGCCATCACCGCCATCGGCCTCGGCATCGCGCGGCGGCTGACGCAGATGGCGCCGCAGCGCGCGCAGGCGATCATGACCTCGGCGTTCGGACTGGGACAAATCGTCGGTCCCGCGCTGGCCGGCCATATGCGCGAGACATCGGGCAGCTTTCTTGCGCCCTCGCTGAGCGCGGCGGCCGCCCTCGTCCTCGCCGCAGCGCTCGGCGCCTTTGTCGCGCGGTCGCGCTAAGCCTTCTTGCGGCCATAGACGCGCGCGGTCAGCGCCGTCTCCTGCCATTCGGGCGTGATGAAGACATCCTCGAGCCCATGCTCCGCATAGAGACGCAGGATGCGCGCGAGCGGATAGTTGTTCATCTGCATGATCGGCGTGTCCCACGCGCGCCGCTGCAGCAGGTTCATGACGGCGCGGCCGCCCGGCACGTGATGCTTGAGCGCATAGGCCAGCGCGCGCGCCGGCGGCAGCGTGCGCCGAAGCGAATAATGGAGGCACGCGACGCCGCCCGGCGCGAGGCGCGCCAACATTTGCGCCGTGAGCGCAAGGCCGCGTTCGACCG
>JAGRKN010000057.1:0-658 GCA_020442275.1 Rhodoblastus sp.
CGCAGACCAAGAACATCCTGTCGGCCGAAAACATCGCCAAGACGAAGAAGGGCGTGCGCATCGTCAATTGCGCGCGCGGCGGCCTCGTCGACGAGGTCGCGCTCGCGGCCGCACTCGATTCCGGCCATGTCGCGGGCGCGGCCTTCGACGTGTTCATCGAGGAGCCGGCGACGTCGAACGTGCTGTTCGGCCGGTCCAATGTGGTCTGCACGCCGCATCTCGGCGCCTCCACGTCGGAAGCGCAGGAGAATGTCGCGCTGCAGGTCGCCGAGCAGATGTCCGACTATCTCACGCGGGGCGCCATCTCCAACGCGGTGAACTTCCCGTCGATCACGGCGGAAGAGGCGCCGAAGCTGAAGCCCTTCATCGCGCTTGCCGAGAAGCTCGGCTCGTTCGCCGGCCAGCTCACCGAGACCGGCATCAGCAAGGTGACGATCACCTACGAAGGCAATGTCGCGGAGCTGAAGACCAAGGCGATCACGGCCGCCGCGATCGCTGGCCTGCTGCGCCCGCTGCTGTCGGATGTGAACGTCGTCTCGGCGCCGATCGTCGCCAAGGAGCGCGGCATCGTGATCGACGAGGTCACGCGCGCGGCGGACGGCGACTACGAGTCGCTGATCACGCTGTCGGTCGTCACCGAGCGGCAGGAGCGTTCGGT
>JAGRKN010000057.1:896-5957 GCA_020442275.1 Rhodoblastus sp.
CGCTCGGCGAAATCCAGAAGCTGCCGGGCGTGAAGCAGGCGAAGGTTCTGGCGTTCTGATCGGGTTCCCCTTCTCCCCGTATTACGGGGAGAAGGTGGCCGAAGGCCGGATGAGGGGCCGCGCCGCTACACGCATACCAGTCGTTTGACCCCTCACCCCGGCCCTCTCCCCGCTCGCGGGGAGAGGGGGAGTAACTAGCGCGCCCGCTGCTCCGCGAGCCATATCCCCGTCAGCGCGAAGGCCAGCGCGAGCGCATGGTAGATGTGGAATTCCTCGCCGAGGATCAGCACGGCGAAGAGCGCGCCGAAGATCGGCACCAGGTTGGAAAACAGTCCCGCGCGGTTGGGGCCGATGAGTTCGACCGCGCGCATGTAAAGTAGCTGCGACGCTAGGGATGGCCCGAGCGCGACAAAGATCAGCACGAGCCAGCCCGACGGCGTCGGCCAGTGGAAATTACCCGTCGCGACTTCGCCAAGCATGAACGGAAATGATGTGACCAGCGCGGCGAAGGCGAGCGCGGTGAAGAAGACGAGCTGTGGCAGCGCGGGCCGGTTGCGCAGCGAGAATGTGTAGCCGGCGTAGAAGACGCAGGCGATCAGCACGAGAATGTCGCCGTAGTTGAATTTCGTCTGCAAGATCTTCAGCGGTTCGCCGTGCGTGGCGATGAGCGCGACGCCGACGAGCGTCACCAGCATGCCGACGATCTGCATGACCGTCGGCCGGACGCCGACGATGACGATGGACATGGCCAGCACCATCGGCGGGATCGAGGATTGCAGGAGCGTGATGTTCACCGCCGTCGTGTAATAGGCGGAGAGGTAGAACAGCACGGTGAAGCCGGTGAAGCCGAAGCCGGACATCAGCAGGATGCGCCAGCGATGACGGTAGAGTTCGGCGCGATGCGCGACGATCTGCTCGCGGAAGGCGAGCGCGAGCAGGACGCACACGGCGAGCCAGCGGATGAAGACGAGCGACATGGGCGTGACGCGCCCCACGGCGAGGCGCGAGGCGACGCCATTGCCGCCCCACAGCATGGTGGTCAGGATCATCAGCAACCAGGCGCGGTCGTAGGTCCAGAGCGCTGCGCGTTTGAACAAGGCGGGAAGTTTCCAGTGGCGCGGGGCGCGCACCATGCGCGAGCGTGACGTTTGCGTAAACCCCGATAACGTAAGCCTTGCGTCAGCCAAGTATTGGCCGTGAAAATTCCGCAAAGCGCCGACGAGATGGCGTCGTATCGACAGGGGAGACTTCATGCGCAAGATCATGCTCGCGGCCACCGCCCTCACGCCTCTCGCCGCCGGCGTCGCCGCCGCGGCCGATATCGAGGGGAATTCGCGCATCGATCGCGTTACCGTCTATCCCGACGCGGCGCTGGTGACCCGCGTGATGGACATCGACCTGCCGGCTGGCGCCTCGAGCATCGTGCTGCGCGGCCTGCCTTATGCGCTCGATCCGGCTTCGTTGCGCGTCGCGGGCGAGGGGTCCGCCGCCATTGGCATCGGCGCGGTCGAGGCGCGATTGGCACCAGCCGACACCAAGGCGGAGACGGCCGTCGACGCGCGGCTCAAGGGGCTGCGCGGCGATCGCGAGGGGTGGCAGTCGACGATCGACGCGCTGACGGTCAAGAGCGAGATGATCAAGCGTTTCGCGCAGGCTTCGCCCGAGAAATTGTCGGGGGAATCCAAGCCGCTCGACATCGGCCAGTGGAACAGCGCCTTCGATACGGTGGGCGCCGCGCTCGCCAAGGTCGGCGACGATCTGCGCGCCGCGCGCGCACGCCTGCGCGACATCGACGAGGAGATCAAGGCGGTCGAGGCGAGCCGGCCGCGCCAGCAGGGCAAGCCGCCGCTGCGCGACATCACGATCGCGCTCGATGCGGCCGGCGCGACCAAGGCGAAGCTCTCCGTCTCCTATCGCGTCGGCGGCGCCTCGTGGCGGCCGGCCTACGACGCCAAGCTCGACACGGGCGGCGGCGGTCGCAAACCGGCGCTCGAACTCGTGCGCCGCGCGCAGGTCTTCCAGCGCACCGGCGAGGACTGGAGCGACGTGGCGCTGGCCGTCTCGACGACGCGGGCCCTGCGCGGCTCGCAGGCGCCCGACGTGCAACCCGAGCGCATCGCCTTCTGGGAGCCGCCCGTTCCGATGGCGTCCGGGCTCGCGCGGCGCGAAGCCGCGCCTCTGACCAAGAACAAGCACGACGCACTGGACGCCGCGAAGCCGGGGAGCATGGTCGCCGCCGCGCCGCCGCCCGTCCTCGCCGAGGAACAGAAGTCGGTGCTGCAGGCCGACGCATGGCAGGCGAATTTCGTCGTGCCTGGCCGCATCAGCGTGCCCGCCGACGGCGCCATGAAGAATTTCGCACTGGGCGCCAAGCGCTATGAGCCGGCGCTGATCGTCAAAACATCGCCGTCGCTCGATCCGACCGCCTATCTCGAGGCGCATCTGGAAAACGCGGAGGAGGCGCCGTTGCTGCCGGGCGCCGTTTCCGTCCAGCGCGACGGCGCCTTCGTCGGGCAGGGCCGGCTCGACATGGTCGCGCCCGGCGACGGATTCGACCTCGGCTTCGGCGCGGACGATCGCGTGAAGGTCACGCATGTGCCGATCAAGCGGAAGGAAAACGAGCCGACCTGGTACAACCAGAGCAAGATCGACCAGCGCGACTTCAAGACGAGCGTGAAGAACCTGCACGACTTCCCGATCAAGACGGTGGTCGTCGACCGTATCCCCTTCTCGGAAAATTCCGCGATCAGTGTCGAACAATTGTCGCAGACCACGCCACCGACCGACAAGCAGGTGGGCGACAAGCGCGGCGTGATGTCCTGGACCTTCGACCTCAAAGCCGGGGAACAGAAGGATATCAGGCTCGCCTGGCGGATGAAGTGGCCGGCGGATCGGGATGTGGTGTTCCAGCCCGCGCCTAACGCGAGGTAGTCCGCGACATGACAAGTCCGCGTATGCGGACATCCAGGATGGCGTCGGCGCCGATTGCGCTGGATCCTCGCTCGCGCGGGGATGACAGGTGGCGTCCCGCCGTCCAAGATGCGCGGCAGCGCACGTCGCGCGCGTCCTCAGGCCTTTAGCGTCCCGTGTGTAACGATAAGGTCGATTCCGATCATGGAGACTGACATGTTCGCCGGGTTCAGCATGTTCGCCATAGCCATCGTCGTGCTCGTCATCCTGACGCTCATGATGGGCGTGCGGCAGGTGCCGCAGGGCTACAACTACACCGTCGAGCGCTTCGGCAAGTACAATTCGACCCTGCAGCCGGGGCTCGCGCTGATCATGCCGTGGATCGATCGCGTCGGTCGCAAGATCAACATGATGGAACAGGTGCTGGACGTGCCCTCGCAGGAGGTCATCACCAAGGACAACGCCACCGTCACCGTCGACGGCGTCGTGTTCTTCCAGGTGCTCGACGCCGCGCGCGCCTCCTACGAAGTCTCCAATCTCGAGATCGCGCTGCTCAATCTCATCATGACGAATATCCGCACCGTCATGGGCTCGATGGATCTCGACATGCTGCTGTCGCATCGCGACGAGATCAACGTGCGCCTGCTCGGCGTCGTCGATCAGGCGGTCGAGCCATGGGGCGTGAAGGCGACGCGCATCGAGATCAAGGACATCGTGCCGCCGCGCGACCTCGTGGAATCCATGGGCCGCCAGATGAAGGCGGAACGCGAGAAGCGCGCCAACATTCTCGAGGCCGAAGGCCTGCGTCAGGCCGAGATTCTTCGCGCGGAAGGGCGCAAGCAATCGGTCGTTCTCGACGCCGAGGGCCGCAAGGAAGCCGCCTTCCGCGACGCCGAGGCGCGCGAACGCTCCGCGCAGGCGGAAGCCGAGGCGACGCGCATGGTGTCGGAGGCGATCGCCAGCGGCGATCTGGCGGCGCTGAACTATTTCGTCGCGGAAAAATACGTGCGCGCGCTCGACGGTTTCGCCAAGGCGCCGAACCAGAAGACCTTCATCCTGCCGATGGATCTGGCGGGTATCGCGGGCTCGATCGGCGGAATAGCGGAAATCGCGAAGTCGGCGCTCGGCGAAGCCGCGGCCGACGACACGCGTCGTCAGCGCGCGGTTCCCGGCCAGCAGGCGCAGGCGCAGGCCCGGCCGCCGGCGCGGCCGCCGGTTCCGCCGCCGTCTGGTCCCTGGGGCGGAAATTCGCCGACGGGAGCCTGATCATGCCCGCCGTTCTATATGCGCCCTTCGCGTGGATGGTTTTCGGCCTCGCCCTGTGCGGGGCCGAAATCTTCATTCCCGGCGCCTTCCTGCTGTGGATCGGGCTTGCGGCGGTCGCGCTCGGGCTGGTCGAACTGCTTGTCGCCATTCCCTTCGAATGGAGCCTGCTCGCCTTCGCGGCGCTCGCGGTCGTCTTCTCGCTGGTCGGCCGCAAGGTCTATGGCGGTCTGACGACGGGTGGCGAAACCGGCCTCAACAGTCGGGCGGCGGCGCTCGTCGGGCGCGAATTCACTCTGATCGAGCCGATCGTGTCCGGCGAAGGCAAGGCGAAGGTGCTGGATACGGTGTGGCGTGTCACGGGCGCCGATGCGCCGGCCGGCAGTCGCGTTCGCGTGACCGGGGTCGTCGCACGGGGCGCGGTGCTCCAGGTCGAGCCGGTCTAGAAAATCTGGGAGATCAGTCGTCGTCGCTGCGCCGTGGGGCCGCAGTCAGGGCGGCGCGCTGTCGGCCGGTCGGCGCCGCGAAGCGGTCGGTCGGCGGCGCTGTCGGCCGGATTCCGAACTGGCCGGGCGCGCCGACCGCTTCCATGCCGGACTGGCGCGCGCGCGCGGCGGCGCGCGGGGCGACGATCGTGGCGCCGAGAACAGTCTGCGTGGTCACGCGCGACGTCGGCCGCGCGGCGGACATGGCGCCGAAATTCGAGCGATCGAGACGGGCCGGGGCGACCGCCTCCCGGCGTGGCGGCAGGGGCGGAATGGCCGAGGTGCGGTCGGCGGATTTCGGCTGCGCCATCGGTGTGGCGAGGCCACGCAGGAGCGGCGCGTTGTAGGCCGCCACGCGCGAGAATTCAGCAGGCCGAACGGGCGGCAGCGGCGCGAAGGCCAG
>JAGRKN010000009.1:0-3698 GCA_020442275.1 Rhodoblastus sp.
GGCTGGTTGACGTACATGGTCGGGTACGGCCCGCGCAGATAGGGCGCGGCGCCGGGGTAGGAATGGATGTAGGAGAGCCCCTCGATGTCGGCGGGGCCGTAAGCCGCTTTTACGGGAATGCCCTCGGGCGTCATCCACGGTTCCGCATCGTTGGCGGGCGCGGCGGGGGCAGCGGCCGTGGGCTTGAAGGCGACGTCGGCGAAATTGGGTATGCGGGTCATGGCTCGGGTCCGGACAGGCGGCCGGGCAGGCCCGGCAGCTTTGGGAAAGCAGGCCATTATAGCGGGGCGGTGTGCGGTGCGGCAATGTGGGGAGGCAAATTGACACGGTAAGCTGACTAGCCTCAAACTCCGACGGATACGTGCAAAGGCCAGTCTCAGATGTCGTTATTGGAAGAAGTCCAAGCCGCCAGAAAGAAAGTAGTTACCGACGGGTACGAGATGTCCCTCGGAGAGCTAATAAATCTTTACAGAAACGACGAACTGAAGATCGATCCCGTTTTCCAGCGACTTTTCCGGTGGGACGATGAACGGAAAACTAGGTTTGTAGAGTCAATTCTATTAGGAATACCGTTTCCACCGGTTTTTGTGTTTCAGAATGAAGATGGTATTTGGGAATTGATAGATGGACTGCAGCGCTTGTCGACGATTTTTCAGCTGACAGGGGATTTAAAAGGCGAACGCGCAGACGAGCTAGGTGTACTTGTTTTGAATGGAACATCGTTCTTGCCTAGCTTAGATGGAAAACGTTGGGCAAATAGTTCTGACGGCGCAGTCGATGGTATTGGTTCTGTACTTCAACTTGAGATAAAACGGGCGCGCGTTAGAGTTGAAATCTTGAAGAGTGACAGTGACGTAAGTGCGAAATTTGAGCTATTCCAGAGGCTTAACACCGGAGGTGCCGGGCTCACTGAGCAGGAGGTGCGTAATAGCATCGCCGTCTCAATCAACCCCGGATTTTATAGTTGGCTTACAGGATGCGCAAATGAGCCATCTTTTCAGTCAACAACGGCGCAGACAGAGTCCGCAATAGAAGCTCAAGCAGGTGTGGAGCTGGCATTAAGATTTTTTGCTTTCCGATCGATACCGTACCGGAACGGCCTCGATGTGCACGAATATCTGGACCAAGCCTTGTTGAAAATGGCGACCGACGCTGATTTCAATCAACAATCGGAGGGTGAGATATTCAGGAAGACTTTCAATTATTTGAATGCCGCGATGGGCGACCGTGCTTTCAAGCGGTGGAACGGCCAGAACTTCGGCGGCAAGTTCCTGATGTCTGTCTATGAGGTGCTAGCGACGGGTGTGTCACAAAATGTCGCGAAAATTGAAGCCTTGGCTGATCCGAACTCCTTTATCTTGCAGAAGGCTAAGGACTTGTGGGTAAATCCGGTGTTCGTTGCTAATTCAGGCGCCGGGGTCCGTGGCACGACAAGATTGGCTAAGCTTCTGCCGGTCGGAGCCGAATTTCTAGATCCAGATGCGTAGTTGGCGTCTTCGGATGTCTAAGATTCGCACTTTGACCCAGCTGCAGTCGGCGCTTGATGAAGAAATGGCGTGGCGCCTTAAAGACATTTCTGTTTTCAAAATCGCTACAAAAGGCAAGAGTGTAGAGTCTGTTACATTTATTCGGGCAGGAGTTGCGTTGCTATATGCGCATTGGGAAGGATTTATAAAAAATTCTGCTGAAAAATATTTGAATTTTGTTGAAAGTCAGGGGCATACATATGAGCAATTAAGGTCATGCTTCGCTGTCCTCGGGCTGAAGGGTCATCTGGTCATGTTGTCTGAAAGTCGGAAGACAGAACCAAATATAGATGCATTTGATTTTATAAGATCGGCAATGGGGCAGAAGGCACATTTGGTGATGTCTGGCGCGATAAATACAGAATCAAATTTGAAATCTCATGTACTGAAAAACATTGCTCATACAATTAATATTTCAATAGATCCCTATGAAAGCAAATTTAAACTTATAGATGAGAGTTTAGTGGTAAGGAGAAACAAGGTAGCTCACGGAGAATTTTTAGACCTGCATCGAGATGATTTTGTAAAATTAATCGACGAAGTAGTCCGCTTAATGAGAGAATTTAAAACGGATATAGAAAACGCTGCGACTTTAAAGAGCTACATGCGCGCTTAAACGACGGGGCGGCCGTTTTTCGACGCCGCCGTAAGCGTTGCTCGCCCCTGCCCCCCAGTCCATAACCCCCGGATGATTCGTATCGACAAAATCTCCAAGCAGAACGGCCATCAGATCGTCTTCATCGAGGCCTCCGCCGTCATCCTGAGGGGCGATAAGGTCGGGCTCGTCGGGCCCAACGGCGCCGGCAGGTAGGCGCCCTCCCTCCCCTTCATGAGGAGGGTGGCGAGCCATAGGGCGTCCGGAAGGACGCCCGTCGCGAAGCGCCGGGCTATGGCGAGCCGGATGGGGTGGGAGTTATTCGCGTCATCCGAGCCGACGCCTGCGGCGTCGGACCCCACCCGTCCATCCGCTGCGCGGATGGCCGACCTCCCCATGTCGGCAGAAACCGGCTTTGCCGGTTTCGCCTGAGGGGAGGTAGGGGCGCCCGGGATTATCGGCAGGACGAGGCTTCCCTCTCCCGCGAAGCGGGGGAGGGTTAGGGAGGGGGCCTGTCAGCTCCAGCCATTCCAGTATTTGCACCGCCCCCTCTCCAGCTCTCCCCCGCTTCGCGGGAGAGAGGGCAGATGCGGGGCTGCCCAGCAACTCACGCCGCCCTTCGCTTCCCCGTGATCCCGAAACCCATCGCCTTCAACACCGCCATCATGGTTTCGAGCGTCGGGTTGCCGGTGGCGCTCAGCGACTTGTAGAGCTGCTCGCGCGCCAGCCCCGTTTCGCGCGCGATCCGGCTCATGCCTTTCGCGCGGGCCGCAGCGCCGATCGCCGCCGCGATGTGGCTGTGGTCGCCGGTCTCGAACGCGTCGGCGAGAAAAATCTCGATCGCCTCGTCGCTTTTCAGCATCGCGGCCGGATCGAAGTCGCTGAGCTTCTCAGCCATTGTCCTCACTCCATGCGGCGGCGATCTGCTTCGCCGTCCTGATGTCCCGCTCCTGCGAACCCTTGTCGCCGCCGCACAGCAGGATGATGATCTCGGGGCCGCGCCGCTGGAAGTAGACGCGGTATCCCGGCCCGTAGTGGATGCGCAATTCGCTGATCCCTTCGCCAACGGGCGCGACGTCTCCGGCCAGCCCGCTCGCCAGTCGCAACAGACGCGCGGCGATCAGGGCGCGCGCCCTCTGGTCTTTCAGCCTGCGTTCCCAGCGCCGGAACGTTTCGGTCTGCTTCAAGTGGTACATGGGATATGTAATCTATAAAATACAGATGGTCAACAAGAGCGTGCCGATCCTGAACGGCGTGGATGGCCGGGACAAGCCCGGCCATGACGATGCGGCGTCCCCTCCCCCGCTTCGCGGGAGAGAGGGCGCATTCGGGCCTCCGCCTGATTGTCCCCAATGCCCTGCCAGTCCATAACCCCCGCATGATTCGTATCGACAAAATCTCCAAGCAGAACGGCCATCAGATCGTCTTCATCGAGGCCTCCGCCGTCATCCTGAGGGGCGAGAAGGTCGGGCTCGTCGGGCCCAACGGCGCCGGCAAGACGACACTGTTCCGCATGATCGCGGGCGAGGAAAACCCCGACGAGGGGCAGGTGTCCGTCGATCGCGGGACGACCATCG
>JAGRKN010000009.1:3853-9889 GCA_020442275.1 Rhodoblastus sp.
CCGACGAGATGGACGAGATCATCGAGAGCTACGGCGAAGTGCAGGCGCGCTTCGAGGAGCTCGACGGCTATGCGCTCGACGCGCGCGCCCGCGAAATTCTCGACGGCCTCTCGTTCACGCAAGACATGATGGACGGCGATGTCGGTCATCTCTCCGGCGGCTGGAAGATGCGCGTCGCGCTCGCGCGCATCCTGTTGATGCGGCCGGACCTGATGCTGCTCGACGAGCCCTCGAACCATCTCGACATCGAAAGCCTGATCTGGCTCGAGCAATTCTTGCGCGGCTATGAAGGGGCGGTGCTGATGACCTCGCACGACCGCGAATTCATGAACCGCATCGTGGGCAAGGTCATCGAGATCGACGCCGGCCAGCTCAATTCCTATAGCGGCAATTACGAGTTCTACGCCGAGCAGCGCGCGCTCGCCGAAAAGCAGCAGCAGGCGCAGTTCGAGCGCCAGCAGGCGATGCTGGCCAAGGAGATCGAATTCATCGAGCGCTTCAAGGCGCGCGCGTCGCACGCAGCGCAGGTGCAGAGCCGTGTCAAAAAACTGGAAAAGATCGACCGCGTCGAGCCGCCGCGCCGCCGCCAGACCATCGCCTTCGATTTTCCGCCCGCGCCGCGCAGCGGCGAGGATGTGGTGACGTTGAAGAACGTCGACAAAGGCTTTGGCGCGCGAAAAATTTACGAAGGCCTCGACTTCCAGGTGCGCCGACGCGAGCGCTGGGCGGTCATGGGCGTCAACGGCGCCGGCAAGTCGACGCTGCTGAAACTGATCGCCGGCGCTGCAGAGCCTGACAACGGTTCCGTGACCGTCGGCGGCAGCGTCAAGATGGGCTATTTCGCGCAGCATTCGATGGAAGTGCTCGACGGCGAGCGCACGATCTACGAATCGCTCGAAGGCTGGTTTCCGCAGGCAGGGCAGGGGTCCTTGCGCACGCTCGCCGGCTGTTTCGGCTTTTCCGGCGACGATGTCGAAAAGCCCTGCCGCGTGCTCTCGGGCGGCGAGAAGGCGCGGCTCGTGATGGCCAAGATGCTCTACGACCCGCCGAATTTTCTGGTGCTCGACGAGCCGACCAACCATCTGGACATGGCGACCAAAGAGATGCTGGTGAACGCGCTCGAAAATTACGAAGGCGCCATGCTCTTCGTCTCGCACGACCGGCGCTTTCTCGCGGCGCTCTCCAATCGCGTGCTGGAGCTTACGCCGGAGGGCGTGCACAAATACGGCGGCGGCTACACCGAATATGTCGCCCGCACCGGGCACGAGGCGCCGGGGCTGCATAGCTAGACGCGAGCGCGGACCTATCCCCTCTCCCCGTATGCGGGGAGAGGGTTAGGGTGAGGGGGGCGAGCGACCGGTATGAGCGTCGCGGCTTGGCCCCTCATCCGGCCTTCGGCCACCTTCTCCCCGCGAGCGGGGAGAAGGGATAAGTTCGCAGGATGCGCATCGGAGGACAAACATGACGCTCTCGGTCGATCTCTTCTGGTCCTTCCGCTCGCCCTATTCCTATCTCGCGCTGCCCAAGACGATGCGCATCGTCAAGCAATACGACCTCGTTGTGAATGCGCGGCCGGTCTATCCCCTGGCTGTGCGCGTGCCGGGCTTCTTCAAGAAAGCCAATCCGAATTTCGCGCGTTATGTCGTGCTCGATTCTTTTCGTGTGTCGCAGATGGAGGGCATTCCCTTCCGCTTTCCGCAGCCGGACCCGATCGACCAGAACATGGCGACCCTCGAGGTCGCGCCGGAGCAGCCGCGCATAAGGCGGCTCACGCGGCTCGGCGCCGCCGCGCAGGAGGCGGGCAAGGGGCTCGCCTTCATCAACGAGGTTGCGACGACCTTGTGGAGCGGACAGGTGACGGGCTGGGACCAGGGCGATCATCTCGCGCGCGCCACAGAACGCGCTGGGCTCGATCTGGAGACGCTGGATGAGAAGATCACGAAGGATGTCGATCGCTACGAAAAGATCATCGCCGACAATGAGGCCGCGCATGTCGCGTCCAACCATTGGGGCGTGCCGTGCTTCGTCTACAAGGGCGAGCCCTTCTTCGGGCAGGATCGCATCGACATGCTGGTCTGGCGCCTGAAGCAGAACGGCATGCGGGAACGCGCGTAAGCCAGCCTCGCGCAAGCGGTCTCGTGCAGGGTCGCGCCATGTGCGAGGCCCCATGAACGTCGGCGCAACACCCGCGCCGCATTTCGCGGATTTCGTCGCGGCGGCGGCGGCCCGCCGCGCGGCGGGGGACAGGCCTTCGCCCGCGTTGCGGCTCGCCGAGCCGCTGCCGCTTCCAGGCGATTCCGGACAAGGCGACATTCTGCGCCGCGTCGGCCCGCTCGGCGGCTATCAGGACATTCTCGATCTCGCGGACGCCGTGCCGGAAACGCTCGACCGCGCGACCGTGCTCGCCGTCGCCACGCGCGCATTGCGCCAGCTTGCGTCGATGCATGGCCGCTCTGTCGCGGAGGTCGCGCACGAGATCGGCATCACGCAGCCTGAACGCGCGCCGGCGCGCAATACCGCGCAATCCCTGTCCGCGCTCGCGACATCGTTGATCCTGAACGACGAGAAGCGCGGTCTCGTCACGGTCGATCTTCATGCCGCGCGCGTGGCGCAAGGCATGTGGGAGATCGCGGTCTACGATCAGTCGACGACGACCTCCGGCGCATTTCCTTATTCCGCGCCGCCCGTGCTTGTCATGCACGCGAGCGTCGATGCCCGGCAGGCGCAATTCGCGGCGGCGAGCATGCTCGCCGGCGCGTTCGCGTTGCGCGCGGAATCCGCCGCCGCGAGTTTCGCGCGACGTCCGGCATTGTGGGCGGGGCTGACGCTCGTCGCCATATTGATGGCCTTCGGGCTCGCCTTCGTGGCGAGCCCGCTCGCCGGACTGAGCGTCGGAGTCGCCGCGCTCGTCGTGCTGCGTTGGATCGATCGCAGGGCGCGTGAGAGCAGCGGCGGTTAGGTCGGCCTTGCGTCATGCGCCGCCGCACGACCCGCTTCGGTCAGATGCGTGGCCACCCGCAGCGCCAGATTGGTGGGCGTAGGCACGCCGTATTCGCGTCCCTTGCGTACGATGTAGCCGTTGAGGAAATCGATTTCGGTCGGCTTGCCGCGCGAAATATCCTGAGCCGTGGAGGAATACTGGTTCGGCATGCTGTCGGCCAGCGCGAGCGTGATCGCGAGAATGTCGTCAGGTAGCGCGACGCCCATCGCCTTCGCGACATCGACGCATTCGGCGACCGTACTGGCGATGACTTCGCGCGCGCCCTCTATCCTCATCATCGGCCCGTAGGGCAGGACGCCGATCGCCGACAGCGCATTATACGCGCAATTGACGACGAGCTTGGTCCAGAGCGCGGGCCTGATGTCGTCGAGCGCTTTGGTTGGAATGCCTGCCGCCGGAAGCGCGGCAAGGATTTCCGTGCTGCTGTCCGAAGCGCCGACAACGAGTTCGCCGCGCCCATGATGCTTCACATGTCCGGGCCCTGCCATCTCGACGCCAGCATAGACGATGGCCGGCTCGACATTGCGTTGCAGGATCGCTGAGAGCCGCTCTGCATTGTCGACGCCGTTCTGCAGCGACAATACGGTCGCCTCTGGCGTGAGACGTCCGGCGAGCGCTTTGCCCGCCGCTTCCGTATCGCCTGATTTCACGCAGACCAAGACGAGGTCGGGTTGATCAATTGCTTGCGCCTCCACCGAGGCGCGCGCGGCGACGGTGTCCTTGAACGTCGTCGTCTCCAGGATCAGGCCGCGCGCGTTGATCGCGTCGACATGCGGCTTGCGCCCCACGAACAGCACGTCGTGCCCTGCGCGCGCAAGCAGGCCGCCGAAGTAGCAGCCGACCGCGCCGGCGCCCATGACCGCGACCTTCATGACCGCGACCTTCATGCGGGCCTCCCGCGTCGAACGCTACCTGCCGCCGTCGATGCGCGCGCCGATGATGGCGATGGCGCGCTGGTAGACGGAGGCCGCGTTCCATTCCTGCAGGGCGGCGAAATTCGCTTCGCCCGGCTGATAGCCGGCGCCGCGCGTCCAGCCATGGCCTTTCAGGAAATTCGCGGTCGACAGCAGGGCGCCGGACGACGTCTCGAGATTGCCGACGGCGTAGTTCACGACGGTCTTCGGCATGAACTGGGTCTGGCCGACTTCGCCGTGCATCGAGCCGGTCGAATTGGCGTTGAACACGCCGCGATCGACCAGTTTCAGCGCGGCGTAGAGCTGATCGGTGAAATAGGCGGAGCGGCGGCAATCATAGGCGAGCGTCGCAACGGCGGAGATGAGGTGCTGGTGGCCGCGCACCGCGCCGAAGCCCGTCTCCATGCCCCAGATGGCGAGCAGCGGCCCCGCCGGCACGCCGTAGCGCTGCTCGATCTGCGCGAACAACGCGGCATGCGTCTTCTTCAGCGTCTTGCCGCGTGAAACGATGGCCGCCCCGCCGCGCTTCGCCATGAACTGGTCGAGCGAGAGCTTGAAACCGTGCTGGCCGCGGTCGGCCCCGATCGTGGCGCGGGCGTAGTGGGCGCCCATCAGCGCGGAAATGGCGGTCTGCCCGACACGCCCTTGCGCCTCCTGCGCGAACTGGCGCTTCCAGTTCTCGAAGCCCGCGGAATTATTGCCGCACTGGGCCGCATTGGCGGCGCCGGCCGCAAGTGTGACCGCGCCGAGCGCGATCGCAGCGCCCCTGATCATCTCTCCGAATCGGATCATCCGTCGCTCCTTCGGCGGCCGCAGGCCGGCAAGTCCTTGATGCGCTTTCGCGTTCGGTCGCCCTGACGGCGTGGATCGCTGACGCGCCACATCGCGCACGAGAGCCTGATATGCAACAGGCCGCGCGCAGCCGCAACGGCTAGGATCATGATGGCGAATCGATGGTCGCGCGAAGTGCAGATCGTCACCGCGCGCGGGGCGCGGCGCGGCTAGAGCGCGGGGCGCGAGGAAGCGCATGGTCGGCAACGAGAAAGAGGATTCGCTCAGGAGCGCGGCGGAAACCTTTCCGCCGTTGCGCCGCTTCGTCGCCGCCGAGGCGCGGCTTGCGGCCTGGGCGCGCGGCGGGCCGGCGGCGCGCCTCTACGTCTATGAATTCCTGCGCTTCGGATTCAAGCAGGCGGTCGCCTGCGTCTTCGGCGGACTTATGGTCGCTCTCATGGTGGCGACCCATTACCTCTATCCGAAAGGCGCCACGCTCGCGCGCTACGACTTCCTCTTCCTGGCCGCGCTCGCCATCCAGGCCGTGCTGATCGCCACGCGCTTCGAGAGCCTCGCGGAAGCGAAGGTGATCTTCATCTTCCACGTCGTCGGCACGATCATGGAAATCTTCAAGACCGCGCAGGGCTCGTGGATCTATCCGGACGCGGCCTTCTTCCGCATCGGCGGCGTGCCGCTCTTCACCGGCTTCATGTATGCGGCGATCGGCTCCTACATGATGCGCGCCTGGAGCCTGTTCGACTTCCGCTTCCTCCGGCATCCGCCGCTGTGGCAGGTGGCCGGGCTTGCCGCCGCCATCTACGTCAATTTTTTCGCGCACCATTATCTGCCGGACATGCGCTACGTCTTGTTTGCCGCCTGCGTGCTCGTCTTCGGCCGCAGCTGGATCTTCTATCGCGTGCACCATTCCTGGCGCTCGATGCCCATGCTGCTCGCGGCGTTCCTGGCCGCGCTCTTCATCTGGCTTGCGGAAAACATCGGCACGTTCACGCAGACCTGGCTCTATCCCGCGCAGAAGGCGGGCTGGACCATGGTCGGCCTGCCGAAGCTCGGCTCGTGGTTCCTGCTGCAAATCGTGAGCTACGCGCTGGTCGCGCTGGTGCGCCGGCCAGAGGCGCCAGACGAGGCGCCGGTCGAGGCCTCGCGTGCGCGCCACGCGAAGCGACTTGCCGCGCGCTAGTTACTTCGCCTTTTGCGCTGTCCAGGTCCCGCCGCAATAATCGGTGTTGGACGACCACGCGCCCGAGCCGGTCAAGCCCTTCAGCTTGCCGTTGCCGCGCGCCATCTTCTGGCCTGCCGTGAAACGGGTCGAGATCGCGCCATTGTCGTCGA
>JAGRKN010000058.1 GCA_020442275.1 Rhodoblastus sp.
GTCCACGAAACCGGCAGCAGGCCAACCCGCTGGATTTGGTTCGGCTCTTACGAAGCGCCAAGTGATCGAAGACGTATCGCTTCCGATTGTTCGTCTTTCCAAGAACGAATAGCGGTCTTGCTTAGGATCGTCTTCATCATCTGCCGTTACCGCTTCTGCGCCCAATTTGAACCAATCCAGCAATTGATCTGGTGGCTCGGCTAAATTCAGGTACCGCGCGAGTTCGGTCCTCTCGGGTTCTCTAACGGGCGTTACGATCACAGTCGTGTCGCTCGGCGTTTTCTCGACCTCAATGATTTGAACTTCACAAATCTGCGCTACGGTAAGCACCGTGTCGAGTTGTTGTGTTATACGAAAGAACTCATGCACAATTCTTAGTTCATCTGGTAGGTGCAGCTTGTCCTTGCGGATTGGGAACACCCTATCCCATTGCGCCGCTCTATCGCGCACCGTTCGAATGCTTTTTCGAACGTGCGGAAACAGCTGCACATCGAGTTTGCGTGGACTAAGACTGAAAAGCTGATCGTCCAGATTGATTCTCGGAACACGTTCAATGCTCTCGCAAAACCCGATATCCCACGTTGTCAAACCGTCTGCGGACCAATTGCGAACCCTATACTCGAGCTTCTCACCTCGCAGTATGTAAGTTGGCAATGGAGATGTCCTTGCGATCACTCGGACATCGCCGAGTAGGTCCTTTCTAACCCAATCCCTCTGCGCAATCGGATCATGTGCGTTTGCTGTTCCTTCCGACACAACTTCGATCGTTTTTGCAATTTCACGATCAGAGCCAAGTCGAATTGCTAACACCAAATCGCGGGCGGACGACGTGGTGACAGTGCCCAGGTCTCTAATTATCGATCTGAGCAATTGCTCGATTTCGTCGCCGTCGACCAACCGCTGTTCCCGATTCTCCTCTAAGAGGCGAGCGATGAAATTTCTTTCTCCCTCTCGCAGATTTGACAAACCTGCAACAAGCGCCGGAAGGGCAGACCTCTTCTTTGCACTTTTCAATGGTGCACCAAATAATTCTGCAGCTATCAAGCCAAAGTCGTACCAGTCCGTCGCTGTAGAATATTCGCCATCCGGTCGATCAAGTTCAGGTGCCAGAAATGCTGTCTTACGGGCAACTTTAGCCGCGCCGCTGTCCGGTCCGGTTATCCGAAGTGACCATTCAAAACCACTAAGGCGGAATTCGCCTTGCCCATCCGAGTTCACAAAAACGGATGCGGGAGACAAGGCCCGATGTAGCGTGCCCTCCCGATGCAAGATCGTGAGTGCTTCGACGACGCGAAGTAACCCTTCCCAAAGCGGCCTACGTCTACCGACCTCCGACAAGTTCAATAGCCAAGGATACCGGCTTCGATTCTGCAAAATCTCGGAAAGAATCTGTCGCGTACCGCCGTCAAGTATCGCAAAAAAGAATTTGTCGTTTGAATCCAAGTCTTTCAGTTTGACGAAGAGTTCTGACGCACCCGGATAGCCCTGTAGTCGCATCAGGCCGCGAACCTCGCGGTTCCATAGCGCTTGAATTGCAGCGCTATCGCCAGACACCTTGCTCCAAAGTTTGACGTAGTAGAGGTCCCCACTGTCCTCCGCTTGCCAAAGGTCGGGTATCCCCTTCCTCACATCCCCAGGAATGATTTTTCGCGTTAGCCTATAACCGCCAATTCGCTGCTCAGCCATCTGCGAGATTCCGTGATACAAGTTCGGCCAGTCTGACAAACGCCGGTTCGCGCGGCTAGGCGTGATTTCGTCGCCATGTCGGCTCAATGCGAGTTTGCGGCCGTTTACCCAGCATGAATGCATAAAGAGGCAAGGAAACTGTTCGTCGAAACGCCTCCGCGCCTCCCCCGGCTGGCCGAACTCCCGAAGGGGACCCGCTCGACCCTAAGCACAACGCTGCAATCGATTCCTATATCTCGAATTGCGCCACAAACGCACGGGCGGTCCCTCGCCGAGCATCGTGGTATTGATCGCTCGTTGAAAGAGCGATCCAAACGGCGGTCGCGCCGCGGATGAACAGAGCGTCCATCTCGCCGAGCGCCGTGCAAGGCGATATGCTGACTAGATGGCGTGAGGGAACGCCGCCTGCTCCCGAACCGTTGTTCGGCGACATCGAGCAGTGAAAATGAAATTGGGGGTGCTTATGGGGGTGCGGTGAAGATATCGTGCGACCGTAATGAATTTAGATCAACAGCTTAATCTGAGTTTTCGATGCCTCTCCTGGCACCATCGCTTCGACAGCGATGGCGCTCCGCCCGACCCTCCCTACACCGCCGTCCGCTGCCGCAGCGCCGCCGCCAGCGTGCCCTCGTCGAGATAGTCGAGTTCGCCGCCGACCGGCACGCCATGGGCGAGTCGGGTGACTTTCACATCCAGCGACGACAAGAGATCCACGATGTAATGCGCTGTCGTCTGGCCGTCGACGGTGGCGTTCACGGCCAGAATCACCTCGCCCACGCGCTCTTCGCGCACGCGCTCCGTCAGGCGGGCCAGATTCAGGTCTTTGGGGCCCACGCCGTCGAGCGGCGACAGAACGCCGCCCAGCACATGATATTTGCCACGCGTGGCGCCGGCGCGCTCGAGCGCCCAGAGATCGGCTACCGTCTCCACCACCACCAGCGTCGATGAATCGCGCCGCGTGTCGCGGCAGAGCGTGCAGGGGTCGCTGGTGTCGACATTGCCGCAACTCGCGCACGTCACGATTTTTTCGCGCGCGACGGCCATGGCGTCGGCGAGGGGCGCGAGCAATTCCTCGCGCTTGCGGATGAGATGCAGCGCCGCGCGCCGCGCCGAGCGCGGCCCCAGCCCCGGCAGGCGCGCGAGCAACTGGATCAGGCGTTCGATTTCGGGTCCGGCGACGCGTTCGGCCATTGATCTTCGACTAGCTTGCGTTTCTCCCCTCCCCCTTGTGGGGAGGGGCGGGGGAGGGGGTCGAGGAATCTTGCGGGACCTAGCGGGAACGCAAATGTCGCAAGATTGTGCGACCCCCCACCCTCAGGCGAAATCGGCATGCCGATTTCGCCGACCTCCCCCAAAAGGGGGGAGGGAACTCGATTGCCGATAATTCTAGAACGGCAGCTTCATCCCGGGCGGCAGCGGCAGGCCGGCCGTCAGCGCCTTCATCTTGCTGGCGGCCGCTTCCTCGCCCTTGCGGCGCGCGTCCTCGGTCGCGGCGACGATCAGGTCTTCCACGATCTCGCGCTCGTCCGGCTTGAACAGGGTCTCGTCGATCGACACGCTCTTCATCGCGCCCTTGGCGGTCATGGTTACCTTCACCATGCCGCCGCCCGACTGTCCCTCGACGATCACATTGTCGAGCTCGGCCTGCAGGTCGGCCATCTTGGCCTGCATCGCCTGCGCCTGCTTCATCAGGCCCATCATGTCTTTCATACTCGTTCTCCTGAACTTCAGTCCTCGTCGCCGTCGTCGTCCNNNNCGGCGTAGATGATGTCGTCGGCGCCGTCCGGCCCGCTCGTCGCCGCAATCTCCGGCGCATCCGCCGCGCTGCGGATCGCCACGATCTCGGCGCCGGGAAATTTTTCGAGCACCGCGCGCACCAGCGGATCGGCGGCGACGCCGCGCTCCCGCTCTCGCGCAGCCTCCGCGCGCACTTCCGCGATGCTCGGTAGGCCTTCGCGGTTGGACAGGGCGACGATCCAGCGCTCGCCGGTCCAGTCCTGCAACTTGCGCATCAAGGCCTGCGGCAGATGGGTGGAGCCGCCGGGCGCGAGAGAAAATTCGAGGCGCCCGCGTTCGAAGGTCACGAGCCGCACGTCGCGCTCGAGCATGATCTTGAGTTGGATGTCGCGCTCGGCCGCCGCGCGCGCGACGACATCCTCGAATTTTTCGAACAGCGCGCGCGGTTCGGCTGCGGGCGAAGGCGCGTGGGCGAACGCGCGCGCGCCGCCGGAATCGCTCGCAGCGGAGAATGGACCGCGAGCCTTGAGGCTCGCAGACGCGGGCGAGCCCGAAGGCTCGCGATCCGACGCGCGCGCCGCCGGCGCGCCGCCGCTTTCGGGCGCGCCGAAGCCCAGCTTGCGCAGCGCCTCGTCCGGCGTCGGCAGATCGGCGGCGTACGCGAGGCGCACCAGCACCATGTCGGCGGCGGCCAGCGGCATGGCCGATTCGCGCGCCTCCGCCACGCCCTTCATCAGGATCTGCCAGGCGCGGCTGAGCACGGCCATGGACAGCTTGCCCGCGAAGTCGAAGGCCGCCTTCGCCTCGTCCGGCGGGGCGGCGGCGAGCGGCGCATCCGGCGCGACTTTCGCGCGCGTGATCAGATGGACGAATTCGGCGACCTCGATCAGCACCTGCGCGGGATCGGCGCCCTCGTCGTATTGCTGCTGCAAATTTTGGATCGCGCCCGCGACGTCTCCGCGCATCAGCCGGTCGAACAATTCGATCACGCGCGCCTTGTCGGCGAGGCCGAGCATGGAGCGCACTTCCTCCGCCGGGATCAGCCGTCCCGGCCCGCCATGCGCGATGGCCTGGTCGAGCAGCGACAGGGAATCGCGCACGGACCCTTCGGCTGCGCGCGAAATCAGCGCCAGCGCCTCGGGCTCGATCTCCACCTTCTCGGTCGCGCAGATGCGGCTGAGATGTTTCATCAATTCCGCCGGCTCGACCCGCCGCAGATCGAAGCGCAGGCAGCGCGAGCGCACCGTAACAGGCACTTTCTCGATCTCGGTCGTCGCGAAGACGAATTTCACATGCTCCGGCGGCTCTTCCAGCGTCTTGAGCAGCGCGTTGAACGCGCTCTTCGAGAGCATGTGCACTTCGTCGATGATGTAGACCTTCATCCGTGCGACGGCGGGCTTGTATTTCGCGCCCTCGATGATCTCGCGCACGTCGTCGACGCCGGTATGCGAGGCGGCGTCCATCTCGATCACGTCGACATGGCGGCTATCGATGATCGCCTGGCAGTGCACGCCGAGCTCCGGCATGTGCACGGTCGGCTTGTCGATGGCAGGCCGGCCGTCCTTGGCGGGCAGCGAATAATTGAGCGCGCGCGCGAGAATGCGGGCGGTGGTCGTCTTGCCGACGCCGCGCACGCCGGTGAGCATGTAGGCCTGATGCACGCGGCCGAGTTCGAAGGCGTTGGTGAGAATGCGGACCATAAGGTCCTGCCCGATCAGCTCCTCGAAGCTTTTTGGGCGATATTTTCGCGCGAGAACCCGGTAGGCGGCGGGCGTGCTGCCCGGTGCCAGCGGGGCGGGCGCCAGAGGCGCGGGCTCCATCTCGCCGAAGAGACCGCCGCCCGCGGCTTGATCGTCCTGCGGGCTGTCGTCCGTCATCTGCGCCTGCTGGTTGCGCCCTGCATGGGTTGAGCCGGCTTTGCGCGCCGAGCGCGCAGAGGCCGAAGTAGGAGGCTGGACAGAGACCCGCCCGGTCTCGTTAGGGCTGCTTCCTTCCGGACCTGACCCGGTTGGCGAGTGGTGCGTCCACCGCCAACCTCCCGGCCCCTATGTGGACCATGCGGGGGCGGGGTGCAAGGGGTGTAGTTTGAGCCTTTGCAGTATGATCTAAATCGGAACCGATAGCGGGGAGATTTGTAATGACAGAAAGTTTGCCGGCGACAATTACAAGACAAATCGATTCTGAAATCGCGCTCATCCCTCAGTTTGCGGCTGTTGTCGCGAAAGAGCTGGAAGAATTTGGGCTTTCGAAGCAGAAAGTCGATGAGATCATGCTTCGGAGTGCGCAAAGTTTCGGTTCAAATATTTCCTTGGCAGCGGTCGTCGATCAAACGCTACGGGCTGACGAAAAAAATCCAGAGGTGTCATATTTTGAATGGTTTAAAGCTGCGGGAGGAACCGCAGCGACATATCTCGCGTCAACAGCCTCCAAACATGCGCCAGATTTGGTGGACAGGCTCGCTCCAAAGGTTGCCGATGCCCTGCATCTGGCGATTAGCAACTACTTAGACAGCTTGACGAGACCGTCATCTCGTTCAACTTCCAAGAAAGGCAAACGCCGAAGCGCTAGTTGAATTCTAGATCCGGAGACGACGACTTGCGTCCTCGGTGCGGCACTCTAGCTGCG
The DNA here is from genome assembly GCA_020442275.1 of Rhodoblastus sp. Lineage (GTDB taxonomy): Bacteria > Pseudomonadota > Alphaproteobacteria > Rhizobiales > Beijerinckiaceae > JAJXWB01. The sequence goes on from JAGRKN010000058.1 coordinate 6,049, forward strand.
CAACGGCTTGGAACAGATCAATATCATCGCCGTCCTCCTCGAAGGCGGCGTTTATCTCAAGGGCTAACGCGGCGGCTTTCTCGCTTCGGTCGATTTCAAGTTCATCCATAATCGATTGTCGCAACTTTCGAGCAAAAAGCTAGAACCGGGCGTAAAGAGCGCCCGCCTACACCGCCGTCCGCAACAAATCCGACACCACCCGCTCCAGATCCTTCAGCGAGGCGCAGACAATCGCGCGGTCGACGCAAGGCTCGTAGACCCGCATGACGCTGTCGCCGGAATTCCACGCATTGCGCGGCTCGGGGTTCAAGAAAATCACGCGGCGCGCGCGATCGTGGATCTTGCGCAAAATATCCGCGCGCGGTTCGGCGTTGTTGTTGCGGGCGTCGCCGAGGATCAGAACCGTCGTCTTGCGGTCGATCTCGTCCAGCGCCAGCGATTCGAAGGTCTCGAAAGCCTCGCCGTAATCGGTCGAGCCGCCGAACCGGTCGA
>JAGRKN010000010.1:0-1536 GCA_020442275.1 Rhodoblastus sp.
GTCGATGCGATCTTCGTCGGCAAGGAACGGCAGTACAATCGCCGCTTCCTGCAGATGTGCTCGCATCATCTGGTCGATCCGGTCGCCTGCACGCCGGCGTCCGGCTGGGAGAAGGGCCAGGTCGAGAACCAGGTCGGCCTGGTGCGCGAGCGCTTCTTCACGCCGCGCCTTCGGTTCAAGACCTACGACGAGCTGAACGCCTGGCTGATGGACAAGTGCATCGCCTACGCGAAGGCGCACGCCCATCCGGAACGGCCGGACACGACGATCTGGGCGGCGTTCGAGGAGGAGCGTCCGCACCTCGTTCCCTACCGCGGCCGGTTCGACGGATTCCACGCCCTGCCGGCATCGGTGTCGAAGACCTGCCTCGTACGGTTCGACAACAACAAGTACTCGGTCAGCGCCAGCGCCGTCGGCCGACCGGTCGAGATCCAGGCCTACGCCGACCGCATCGTGATCCGCCAGGATGGGCGCGTCGTTGCTGAACATCCCCGCTGTTACGGGCGCGGCGAGACCGTATACGATCCCTGGCATTACGTGCCGGTTCTGGCGCGCAAACCCGGCGCCTTGCGCAACGGGGCGCCGTTCAAGGACTGGGTTCTGCCGGCGGCGCTGGAGCGGGTGCGGCGCAAACTTGCCGGTAGCGATGACGGCGACCGCCAGATGGTCTCGATATTGGCGGCGGTGCTGACCGACGGTTTGCCTGCGGTGGAGGCCGCCTGCACCGACGCGCTCGCGGAGGGCGTCCACTCCGCCGACGTGATCCTCAACATCCTGGCGCGACGCCGCGACCCGCCGCCGATCGGCCCGATCGCAACGCCGGCGTCGCTGATGTTGCGCCACGCGCCGATCGCCGACTGCGCCAGATACGACGCCTTGAGGAGGGCCTGACCATGGAGCGCACCGAAGTTCTGGACATGATGGGCTCGCTCAAGCTCTACGGCATGCGCACCGCCTACGACGAGACGCTCGCCGTGGCGGTGAAGCGCAAGCACGAGCCGCAGCGCTTCGTCGGCGATCTCCTGAAGGCCGAGATCTCGGAGAAGCAGGCGCGCTCCATCCGCTATCAGCTCACCGTCGCCAAACTGCCGCTCGCCAAGGACGTCGACGACTTCGCCTTCAAGGACACGCCGATCAATGAGGCGCTCGTCCGCGATCTCGCCGGCGGCGGCTTCATCGTCCAGCAGCGCAACGTCGTGCTGGTCGGCGGCACCGGGACCGGCAAGACGCACCTGGCGATCGCCGTCGCCCGCTCCTGCATCCGCGCCGGCTCACGTGGCCGCTTCTTCACGACCGTCGATCTCGTCAACCGGCTCGAGGCGGAGGCGCGCGCCGGACGGCAGGGCCGCCTCGCCGATTATCTGACCCGCCTCGACTTCATCATCCTCGACGAGCTCGGCTACCTTCCCTTCGCCCAAGCCGGCGGCCAGCTCCTGTTCCATCTGATCAGCCGGCTCTACGAACGCACGTCGGTCATCGTCACGACCAATCTCGCCTTCGGCGAATGGCCGAGCGTGTTCGGCGACCCGAAAATGA
>JAGRKN010000010.1:1729-7547 GCA_020442275.1 Rhodoblastus sp.
GTCCCGGTTCTGTGATCATTGACACTTGAGCGAACAGCTCTTCTCGACCAAGCCGTTGGATGGCTCCACTTGGCGACTTTCAAATGTCGAGGTCGACGCACTTCGCTTCGCGATCCGAACCGCTAATTCCGCGATTGATGCGGTCGACGGCGCACTCCGCGCCTTATGCGATCAGGGTAAGGTTCAGGTCGGTGCCGATGGCTGACGACTTCAGACCAAGAGGCGGCTGCTCTAGAGAATGGGCTGCGGCGCCACGCGCGCAACATCCGACAGGGGCGGGCCCACGGGAGCGCCCTTTCTTCTCAACGCCGCAGACCGCCGCGGAGGCGATCGAAAGCATAGAGGTCGCGCTGCGGGCCGATATCGCCTGCGGCGAGCTCGATGCCGAGGGAGCAGAATGGATGAGGCGTTTCCTTGGCCGGCTTTCTCTGCTGCAATCGCAGGCCATGGACGAAGATCTCGCTTCGACCGCGCCGCGCCGGCTTCACTGAGGGCCGCACATGCCGACACGATCGTCGCTCTTGATGTTCACTTTGGGTAGAGAAGCGGCCGGCCCCGGATTTCGGGCCGGCCGTTTTCATTTCAGGCGAGGTGAGCCTTGACCTGCTTCCAAACGTCGAGAACTCCCATACAGAAGCCGTGCTCGTAGTGTTCGCCTTCAGCGACGGCTTCTGATAGCAGCAGACCGTTCGACAGTTTCGGGAACGAACGCATGGTGTCCGTCTCGTTACCCGCCTCATCTTTGCTTGTCGATTTAACAGCGAATTTTTGCTCAAGCGCCCGTCCGACCTTCGTCAAGTCTAGATATTCGGCCTCGTCTTGTGCCCATTTCTTACCGGCCTCGACGCCAGCCTGTATGACGTCATCGATTTGGGCTTTCTTGGAAGCCCGCAGCCTTTCAATCGTCGCCTGCATTTCATTCTCCGTAAGCTTTGGATGAAGCCGGATCTCACGTTCGAAGGCCACTTGAGCGATCGCGGACCAGTTCGATTCTAGATCGTCCATTCGCCCCTTCAGGTCGTCCGGTACATATATGCTCATACGAGCCATCAGATTGCTTCCTTATGCGCACAAAGAAATTATATGCGCATAATTTTCATTGTCAACTTGATGTGTGCATAAAAATTGGGGCGCCGAAAATATGCGCATAATACGCTTATTCGTTTCGACCTCGGCGAAGGGCGAAGCATTCGATCTCAGGCGATCTGCCGGCCAATTTGCTTCAGTCCGATCAGTGCCGGCGATTGAAATAGAGCAGCGCGAAGATCAGCAACCAGAGCGCCGCCATCGCGACTGCCGCTATGATCCATCTCCACCGATTGCTCATTTCCGCTCGCCTGCAATGAGCGCCTTCAGCGCCGGCCCTTCAGGCTTGCAAGCCAGCGTTGGCGGATCGCCGCATGTCCGCTTCAGCGCTGCCCAGCCAACGCACCTGCCATCTGGCGCCCGGTAGCCCGGCCCGCCTTTGCAGCCGCAGCCCTCGCACGGCGGTGGCGCCGCAGCGTCGACCTCTTCGGTGCATTTCCCGGTGTATGGCGGCTCACCGCAGACGCGCGCGACCTCATTCCAGCCGACACAATGTCCATCGGTCGCGCGCAAGCCTGGGCCGCCGTTCAAGCCGCAGCCGTAGCGGTTCTGTGCGATCGTCGCCGGTGCCAAGACCATGGCGACCATCGCGAGCGCAGCCGCGGCCGCTCGCCTCATTGGGCGGCGTCTTGCCGCGGCCCGCGCGCGACGATTGAAAGCGCGCCGTCGGGCAGGGGCCGCTGCAGGCCAGCCGCTTCCTTCCAAGGCGCGCGCAGCCATACGTCGATCTCTTCCGGCGCCGTCAGGATCGCAGGCATTGCCTTAGGATGGATCGCACCGACTTCGGCATTCGGCTCGGCTGTCAGGAAGGCGAAGATGTCGGCGGTGACCTCGCCTTCCTTCACTTTGCGGACTGACGTCCAGCGCGTCCAGATCCCGGCGAACGCAGCTAATGGTCGGCTTTCGTCGAGGGCGAACCACACCGGCTGCTTTTTCCCTTCGGCCGTCGTCTCGTATTCGGAAAAGGACGTCCAGGGCACCACGCATCGGCTTTCGACGCCAAGCCAGCGGCGCCAGTGCGGGGAGGCCGTGTTGCGCACGTTCGTGACACCAGGATCGGTAGTGCGGCCTTTCAACGCGAAGACAGGGGAGGGCATTCCCCAGCGCGCCATGGCGAGCTCGCGCTCGCCGTCGATCAGGCGAACGATCGGCGCGGGATAGTCAGGAAAGACGCCAGATAGGGGCGGCAGATTGCCGGCGCGGTCGTTTTGGACGCCGAACCATGCTCGGATCGCCGCTTGGCCCTTGGTGATGCTGTAGAGGTTGCACATGCGCGGAGGCTACGCCGGATCGCGGCTGGACGCATCTGTCGCGGGCGACTTCGGATCGTGCGTCGCCAGCATCCGGCCTGAATGTCGCAGGACGATCTTCCGGCTCGGGAACTCGACCACAATTAGGTGATAGGCGGCCCATGCGGCCTCGCTCGACCGGCAGGATGCTTGCAGGCTGGAAAGGGCGCCTTCCTCTATGCCGATCGTAAAAAGCATTTCCGCCGTCTCGCGCCCGTCGAGCAGGCGCGCGTAGCCGCGAAGAGCCATAGCAACGAAATATGCAGCGGCAGGGCTCAGCCGCGTCGAGACGTGCTCACCGCGCTCTTCGATCCGGTCGGCAAGCCAACGGGCATAGTCGGCAGAATCTTCGGGGACGCGGCGCTCTCGAGGCATGAGAACAGAAAAGGAACATCAGCGGCGGCAGTCAAGAGCGAGACCACCCCCAGGGCAAGAGACGACGCGCCGCGTCGATCAAGCTGCGTCGGAGGCGATGGGCGCACAGGCCATTACGCACGATCTGGCGCCGGCGGCCTTGGCTGGCCGGCTGCTGCGCGAGATCTGCGACGAGCCGGCGCTGCTGCGATCGCTGGCGATCGACGCCGCCCATGCCCTGATGGGAGAGGCGTGATCGCGCTTCGTATTAGCTCGCGTGGCAACGAAATTTCTTGAATCCAGGCCGCAGCGCGCACTATATTCACGATGAAAGCTTCGGGGGTGGGGTCCGGTTCAAATCCGGGCATACTATTCATCGCGGTCGTCTGCCTCGTAACTGTCCAGTCATGGATCAATCGTAGGAAGGAGACCAATATGAATGCTAAGACCTGCGGCCGTAAGGCCGGTATGAAATCGGTGATACACCAAGTAACGTTAGCCCTTGTCGAGACATCATGGGCGATCGCGACGAACGTGGTAGCCGGAGTGGTTACCCTCCCCACCCATCAGGGCGCTCCCGCATAGCGGTTGAGCGCCCTTTTTTCATTCCCGACTCTCGGCGGGCGTCAATGCCAGCGGTAGAGATAGAGCAGCGCGAAAATCGGGAGCCAGAGGCCGGCGAGGGCGATCGTGGTGAGGATTATTCGAGCGCGATTGCTCATTGCGCGCGCCGGTCGGCGACCAGCAAGTTCAGCCCATCATGATCGCGGCGAGGCGTTTCTTCGCCTTCGCAAGGTCTGCTTTCAGTGCATCGATCGATCGCTCTATTGCGGCTACCGCATCGAGGGCAGCCGGGATTTCGGAAGTCGCGACCATTTCGTGCAGCGCGGCAATGTCATTCTCGTTGGGATCGACGACCTTGCGGATATCGCCGGCAATTAGGCCGATGCGATGCTTGCAATACGTCCCGTTCGCGCCGGCCGGGCATGAACAAGCAAATCGGACACCTCGATCCGTGCGCTTCGCCAATAGGCTGTAGATTTCGTCAGAAGAACTGGACCTGACCGAAAAATGAAGCTCGTCCATAATGCGCCCCCGAAAGCCGCATCTTCACACAGGGACAGCCTTCACCGTCAAGCGTCGGCGTTAAGGCGGCATGATCCAACCGACCGCCGGCGCACCGCTATGTGTCCGTACCGGCCAATCCGGCATGGCCGAGACCCGACGCCCGCCGCAGGCCGTGCACACGAGCCGCCCGCTCGCCTCGATGGCTGGGAAGGGCAGATCAGGCGGCAATCCTATGGCATCGAAGCGCAGGGCCGCCGAGTGGGCGCAGTAGCCGGTGCGGCAGGCGACACGCAGGCCCGCGACGCTCTGGCGCTGCCGGAATGCTATTGTGGACGGCGCGCCTACTCGCTGCCGGCCGGCCGATTTATGATGTCCGTGAGAAAATACAGCGCCCACAATGTTGTGACGACGAGGATTGCTACGAGCTGAAATAGTACGAGCGTCCCGGCGCGAAAAACGGCGTCATTCCAAAAAGGCTCAGAAGCCAAGACTTTCGAGATTGTTGGTTGCACCAACGGCGCGACGATGGAGCCGATCAGGGTCACGAACGCGACGAAGCAGAGATAACCGAGCAAATAGCAAACGAACTGACGAAGCGTCAGAACTCGCCCGTCGAGCAACAATTCTGCGCCGGGCGGTCGACGATCGATGTGCTGGCCAGGAAAGCCCATCGCGACCGACGCTAACGCGCCAACCATGAACGGCACAGCCATGATGAGAAATTCGCGCGTGAATTTCAGCAGACCGGCTTCGCCAAAAATTGGAAGTTCCGGCGTGATGGCTTGGTAGGCGATCCACGACAGGGCGCCTGTCGCTAGCGGCACGACATAGTCGTACCGAACTTTTTCCGGATGATGGATTTGCAAGTAGCGGAGCGGCGCGAGCAGGCGAAGTCGGGACCCAGGAGGTCCGTGCTTTACGTCTCGAAGGACTATTTTTTGTGTTCCCATAGCGCGTCTTTGTCCAGCAACGCTTTCATCGACTTGATGGTTTCCGGATCAAGACTGCTGCGCCATCGCTTCGGTTCTGAGGCGATGGTCACAATCTGCTTAGGGCACATTAGCAAATCCATGGCGCCTTCGACAGCCTTATCCAACGTGCCAGACAGGACGCCAGCTTTTCCGTGGCGATAGTAGAGGCGCGAATTGTATCCGCGCTCTTTGAAATCCGTGACGAGAGCCTCAACCCAAGCCAACCTGTCTTTCTTTTCCTTCGGTGCCTGCGCCGCCGAAATCCGGATTTCGACGTCGCCGAGAACGTCTGTGTGGATGACTGAGACTTCGCCGCCGGTGACCTGTTTGTCGGCACGTTTTGTGAAAAGGAGAGTCGAAAGATTTTCGATCGAAATGCCGGACTCGATGCTCCGCCCAACATCAGCATTGAGATGCAGCCGAGGGTAGTACTTGTAGTTTTTTGTCAGCGGCTTTCGTTTGCCGGGCAAGACCACCTGAAATGAATAGTCATTCTCTTTCGCATGGCGTCGCAACTGGCGGCGGAAAATAGTTTCAATGTCCCGGCGGCGGATTCCATCGACATGCTCGATCACGCAGCGATAGTGACCGTCGTCGAATTCCTCTCCGCTCGGGAGCTTGACCACGATATGTGCGGCCCTTGCGCCGCGCTCCGTTTCCTTGCCCTCCAATTCCCGCCCTTTGAGCGTGGCCATGTCGACAACCGGAAAAGAACGCTGGGTGGCGTCTACATGCTGGATCAACAACGAGACAAAGGTTCCAGAATCAACCGTATCAATCGTCAGGTCGCAGATTTGAAGAAGGTCTCGATTCGAGCCGCCATCGCCCTCGACGTCGTCCTCTTCCGCCCCCAAGCTTGAACCTACAGCCTCGACGGCTTGACCTGCGTCCATTCTTTGTTTCAGGACAGCAAAAAGCTCGCTCCCGGCATGCGGCGGCGGCTTATGTGGGCTGGGTGCGGAACTGTACGAACGCGATTCCAAGCGATTCAACAGCATCATCCGCGGAAATTCTTCTGCAGGCATGTTGGAGTTGCCCCGCTTCGGTGGA
>JAGRKN010000328.1:0-367 GCA_020442275.1 Rhodoblastus sp.
CTTCGAGCGCGCCGCAGTCGACGAGCGAATCGATCACCCCCGCCGAACAGGCGGCGGCCTCGGCCAGCGCCGATTTGGACCGCGCGAAACCGTCGGCGGCGACCGCCAGAACGCGATTGCGCGCGGGCGTCATGCGTTCGGGCGCGACATCGGTCGCGCGATAGCCGAGACGAACGGGGTCCGGCCCGAAATCGTCAGCCGCGCGAATCGCCATGCGAAGGACCATGCCGCGCGGGCTGAGGGTCCAGCGCGCGATCCAGTCGATGAAGCGCATCAGCGGCGCATGCAGCGCCGGCGCGTCGCGCTTGCCGTGCACCGCCTTCAGGTTCGCGCCCGCCTGGGTCTCACGCACCGCCCAGACCACGCC
>JAGRKN010000328.1:493-2116 GCA_020442275.1 Rhodoblastus sp.
GCCCGTTTCGGCCGGCTCGACGGCGGAATCATGCCTCGCGCTCATGCAGGCTGCTTAACACCGGCTCGGCCCGGCCCAAATGAAAAACCCCCGCCATTGCTGGCGAGGGCCTTTCAGGAGTGTCGAATTCGGTTGGATCAGCAGGCGACGCGGATGCGGCGATAGCCACGAAAGCGGCCCCAGTCGTCGTAAACGGCCGTGCGCTGCACGCACGTGGCGTAGGCCGGCTGAGCGGAGGCCGCCATTGCGCCGAGGGTCAGGCCGCCGATCACGCCCGCCGCGATCGCCGGGCCGCCCCAGCCCCAGCCGCCGTGATAGCGGTGCCAAGCGGCGGCTGGCGTAGCAGTGGCGGAAACCGCGCCGGCTATGGTCAGGGCGGCGATGGAAGCGGTGATGATCTTGCGGGTCATGGCTCTCTCCTGAATGTCGTCGCCGATATCGTTCGGCGATGAAGAGACCCTACACAGACCCGGATCCGGTCGATGTGCTCGCCCGCACGCGCTGATTCAGGCGAGCGCCGACAGCTTCCCGAGCTTCTGCGCGACCAGATAATAGAAGGCGACACGCGACTTGTCGTGATCGGCCTTCATCATCTCGCAGACGGACTTGATCGCGGCGTCGAGCTCCGCATCGCCCGACAGGCCGAGCTTCTTTTTGCACCAGCTTTCGCGCACGGTCTTCAACTCGCCCGGGTCGGAACAGGACACGAGCGAGGAATCGCGGTTGCGCAACGCGATGCCGAGATGTTTCACGATCGCGCCGATCGTCTTCTCGTCGGCGTCAGGGGCATATTTCTTGACGGCTGCCGTGTGGTCCATGAGGCGGTCTCCCATCGAAGTCGGCCGGACACCCACTATACACACATTCGCCCGGAGGCCGAACGGCTCCCGCTTCGCTAGACCAGCGCCCCGTGGCAGTGCTTGTACTTCTTGCCGGAACCGCAGGGGCAGGCCTCGTTGCGCGCAACCTTGCCCCATGTCGACGGGTCGTTCGGATCGCGCGCCGGCGCCGACGTCATTTGCGCCGGCATTAGCGCCTGCGGCGCGAATTCCCCGGCGGCGATGCGCGCGTTGATTTCGGCGAGCGCCATTTCGTCTTCGCCGGTGGAGGCGTCGATATGATGGCCCTCCATCGGTGGCAGTTCGTTGGGCGCGGGTTCGAACGCCACTTCCACGCGCATGGTCTGGCCCGTGGTGATCTCGTCCCAGCGTTCCATCATGCTGCGGAACAGGTCGAGCGCCTCGGACTTGTATTCGTTCAGCGGATCGCGCTGCGCATAGCCGCGCCAGCCGATCACCTGACGCAGATGATCGAGCACGACGAGATGCTCGCGCCAGAGATGGTCGAGCACCTGCAGGATGATCTGCTTCTCGACGTAGCGCATCACGTCGGACGAGTTCTTCTCGACACGCTCGGCATAGGCGTCGTTCGCCGCCTTGATGAGGCGCTCGAGCATTTCCTCGTCGGCGATGCCCTCTTCCTTCGCCCAGTCGGCGACCGGCGCGTCGATGCCGAGAACGTTGACGACGGCGTCGTGCAGGCCGTTCACATCCCACGCCTCGGCATAGGCGGCGCGCGGAATATGTGTCGAGACGAGGCGGTCGAGCACGCCCTCGCGCATCT
>JAGRKN010000328.1:2317-3260 GCA_020442275.1 Rhodoblastus sp.
TCCTTGAGGCCGAGCTTCTGCAGCATCGAATCCATGCGGTCCGAGCCGAAGATGCGCATGAGATCGTCCTGCAGCGACAGGAAGAATTTCGAGCGGCCGGGATCGCCCTGACGACCGGAGCGGCCGCGCAGCTGGTTGTCGATGCGGCGGCTTTCGTGGCGCTCGGTGCCGACGATGTAGAGGCCGCCGGCCTTGATCGCCTGCTCCTTGAAGCGCGCGACCTCCTCGCGGATTTCCTTCTCCTTCGCGGCGCGCGCATCGCCCTCGAGACCGGCGCATTCCGTCTCGACGCGCAGGTCCGCATTGCCGCCGAGCTGGATGTCGGTGCCGCGGCCCGCCATGTTGGTGGCGACCGTGATCGCGCCGGGCACGCCGGCCTGCGCCACGACATGCGCTTCCTGCTCGTGGAAGCGCGCGTTCAGCACCGCGAACATCTTTGATTGCTTGCCCGCGCGCGCGGCCGTGAAGAGATCGTCGAGCGCGTCGGGCTTCTCGAAATCGATCTGCTTGTAGCCGTTCTTGATCAGGAATTCGGCGAGCAGTTCGGATTTCTCGATCGACGTCGTGCCGACCAGCATCGGCTGGAGATTGACCGCGGCGGCTTCGATCTCGCCGACGATCGCCTGCAGCTTTTCGTCATCGGTGCGATAGACCTCGTCGTCCTCGTCCTTGCGCTGCACGGGACGGTTTGTCGGGATTTCGACGACGTCGAGCTTGTAGATTTCCGCGAATTCGTTCGCCTCTGTCGAGGCCGTGCCGGTCATGCCCGCGAGCTTGTCGTAAAGACGGAAATAATTCTGGAAGGTGATCGAGGCGAGCGTCACGTTCTCGGGCTGGACCTGCACGTGCTCCTTGGCCTCGAGCGCCTGATGCAGGCCTTCCGAATAGCGGCGGCCGGGCATCATGCGTCCGGTGAATTCGTCGATGATGACGACCTCGCCGT
>JAGRKN010000328.1:3271-4566 GCA_020442275.1 Rhodoblastus sp.
TTGTCGCGCTGGAACAGCTTGTGCGCGCGCAGCGCCTGATTGACGTGGTGCACGATCGTGACGTTGGCCGCCTCGTAGAGCGAGCCTTCCTTCAGGATGCCAGCCGTGCGCAACAGCTCTTCCATATGCTCGTTGCCTGCTTCGGTCAGGCTGGTGGCGCGCTGCTTCTCGTCGATCTCGTAGTCTTCCCGGACCAGCGACGGGATCAGGCGGTCGATCATGTTGTAGAGATCGGACCGGTCTTCGGACGGCCCGGAAATGATCAGCGGCGTACGCGCCTCGTCGATCAGGATGGAGTCGACCTCGTCGACGATGGCGAAGGCGTGCCCGCGCTGCACCATCTGCGACAGTTCGTACTTCATATTGTCGCGCAGATAGTCGAAGCCGTATTCGTTGTTGGTGCCGTAGGTGATGTCGCAGGAATAGGCTTCCTTGCGCTCGTTGTCGTCGAGCCCGTGCACGATCACGCCGACGCTCATGCCCAGGAACCGATAGACCCGCCCCATCCATTCCGCGTCGCGGCTGGCGAGATAGTCGTTCACCGTCACGACGTGCACGCCCTTGCCGGCGAGCGCATTGAGATAGACGGCGAGCGTGGCGACCAGCGTCTTGCCTTCGCCGGTGCGCATTTCCGAAATGCCGCCCTCGTGCAGCACCATGCCGCCGATCAGCTGCACGTCGAAATGGCGCTGGCCGAGCACGCGCTTGGCGGCCTCCCGCACGGTCGCGAAGGCGGGCACGAGAATGTCGTCGAGCGTCTTGCCGGCGGCGAGCTGATCGCGGAATTCCTGGGTGCGCGCCTTGAGCGCATCGTCGCTCAGCGCGGCGACCTCGGCCTCCATCGCATTGATCGCCCGGACTTTCGGCTGGTAGCCCTTCAGCCGGCGGTCGTTGGCGGAGCCGAAAATCTTCTTCGCGAGATTGCCGATCATGGAAACGTGAACCTTGTGCCAGTGAAGGCCCGGCGCAACGGGCGTCGCGGGCCTGTGTTCGAACGTCTGTGTCGGGAAGGTCGCGGCGCCGCCACGGCGGCGGACATGCGCCGGGACGCCCGGAAAAGCCGGGCGAGAGATAAGGACGGCGCCGCTCCTTGTCAACGCGGCGGGCTCGGGCGCGACGATTGCGCCATGCCCGAGAATGGGCGAATTTACGCCCGATTTTCACGCCATTGGCGCGATTCGTTCGAGCGCCGGCCGTCGGCCTCGTCTCCTGGAGAACCTCATGTCGCACAAATTCGCCCGTCCGACCCTGCGCGCCGGCGCGGCCAGCATTGCCTTGGCCATGGCGCTGGCCGC
>JAGRKN010000329.1 GCA_020442275.1 Rhodoblastus sp.
ACTATGTCGGCGTGGTGCATGCCGGGCTTCTTTCTGCGAACCATCTCAACCTCGCGACGTGGCGGAAAATTGCCGCCACAAATCATCCTTGGTTGATAGATGGCGGTGATTTGCCGCCTAAGTCAAGCGCGATCCCGAACTTGCGGTGGAAAAACGCCGCCGGAGGCGTCCGTGTCTGCTGATCCATGGGTAGTGCTGCGGCAGAAGATCGCGTCCGCGATCGGCGGGCGTGGCAACGCGGCCGCGTTCGAGCGCATGAGCGGAGGGCGCTTCAAACGGAAGACGCTGCAAAGCTGGATTGACGGGAGCACGTCTCCGACCGTCGCCGAGCTGGCGGCATTGGCTAGTTATGCTGAGCGGGATCTCTCTGATTTCCTGCCATCAGGATCGCCGATTTCGTCTCCACAAAACTTGACGGTCGTACCGATGATGGACGTTCGCGCCTCGGCCGGCCCTGGAGCCTCCGCCGATGTCGTGCGCGCCGTGGACCAGATCGAGCTGCCGCGCTCCTTCCTACGCAAGATCGGCGGCGAGGGCGCGCGACTGGAGTGCCTCCGAGCATCGGGATCGAGCATGACGCCGACGATCCAGGACGGCGCGCTGCTAATTCTCGACCGCAATCGTCGCCCGCCGCCGTTCAAGCCTCAGCCGAGGAAGGCGGCGCGCAGGCCACAGGCGCAGGACGAGATTTACGTATTCTATCAGGGTGCCGACGTGCGCCTGAAGCGTCTGCGCCATCTGCCGCATGATCTCATGGCGATTATTTCCGACAATCTGGCCGACTACCCGATCGAGATCATCGAGCCTGGCAAGGAGGGGGCTTTCGAGGTGATGGGCGCGGTCGTATGGTGGGACAATAGACTCTAGAGCGACGTCGGGGCGACTGCATGAAATCTATTGGGCAATCTCTATTCGTCGCCCTCTTGTTCGTTGCGATCGCCGGATACAGCTTCAACATCAGGGCGGACACGGAATCGGCCGAGGTCATACTTAGCAGCGCGGCGGCGGTGGGGTTCTGCCTCTATTGGGGCTGGAAGTTCACTCGATCCATCATCGGCTCGCTGCTTTCGACGAGCAAAAATTGCCTTCAAGTCATCTTTAAAGTTGGCGCGTTTTGGTGCGCCGGAAGCCTTTTCAGTCTCGCCGCTCGTGGCATTTTTGGAACCGTACCGCTCGACGAATATTTGAAAGTCGGCGCCTCGATCGTCTGCTGGATCGGCATGGCAACTTCCTACCTCGCCTATCGCCGCGCTACGGACCATCCGCTGCCGGTCGTTCCTTCCGAACAGGAAGCGGCCTCCGCGCCGGCTACGCCACCTAACGCAGATGTCGGAGAGGTCGCCGCCCGCAACGCCGCCGAAAGAGCCGGGCATGCCGTCGGAGAGCGTCTTGGCCGTGTTTTCGGCGGCTTTTGAAGGTGGCTTTCACTTCCAGGTTAGACCCTGCAGCCGCCTGGCGGCCGTCGCGCTGTACGTCTGCAATTCCTTGACCACCGCGCCGATTTCTCTCTCGGGCGGCCACCCCTCGGAAATTTCCAGCTTTCGCGGCCCGCCGCGCGCTAACTCGCTGATGTCCCGTCTCTGGCCTTTCGCCCGCAATCGCTCCTATGGCCATTTGATCTGTCGCGGCTACGTCGGCCATGATGAACCGCCCGCCGCCGCCTTCGCCCCGTTCTTCTAGGGCCTCGCCCACCTGCTTACGGGCACTTCCGGGTAATCCCGCTTAGGCCAAGTGATCTGTCGCATCACACGCCCCTACGTCTGCCCCGGCTTCAGCCGATAGAAGATGTGCTTGCCGATCACGTCCATTTTCTTCAGGTGCCGCGCCCACCGCGGCCGCACGTAATTCGCGTGATAGTGCGTGGATGAGCCGACGTCCGCGATCCAGGTCTTGCCGTCGAGCACTTCTTCCGCGATGCGCGACGCCGTGCCCCAGGAGTCCTGGTCGGTGATGCGCAGCGACTTGCCTTCGCAGGCGAAGGAGAATTGGCAGGCCTTGTAGCGGTGGCGGTTCTGGAAGACGACGCCGCAGATCGTGTTGGGATAGAGGCCCGAGCCGACGCGGTTGAGGATGACCTGCGCCACGGCGGCCTGACCCTCTGCCGGCTCGCTGCGCGATTCGAAGTAGATCGCCTGCGCGAGGCATTTCTTTTCAGACTCGAGCCGGTCGCGGCCGACTAGCGCGAGATAGTCCGGGCGACCGTCGGGCGCGCGCGAAACGACCGTCGTGTTCGGCCGCGCCTTCGCGATGCGTGGGGCGCCGGGCGCGGCGACGATCTCGACGGGCGTGGAATCGGCCGGCGCGGGCGTCGTCGAGGCGAGCGCCAGAGCGCGTGGCGTGACCGGCGTCGCGCCCTGCGCGTTGCGCGCGGCGACGACGGCGGGGCGCACCGTGATGACCGAGCCGCCCTGCGTCGGCGAGGTTCCGCCGCCACCGGGCGAGGGCGCGGTCACCGGCGCGTCGTCGGCGTCCCAAGGTTCGAATTTCGCGACGGAATCCGGCCCCGTCGCCTCGCCGTCGAACGGCTGGAAGGTCGAGGCGAGCCCGCTCTCGTCGATATGGAACATGAGGTCCGCGGCGCGCAGCTGCTCGAGCCCGCCGGGCTTGTTCATGCGCGTCTCGAATGAGGGGCGCAGCGCGACGAACGGGTCGCTCTTGGTCGAGCGCACGATCATCGGGAAATGGCCGGGACGCGGCTTCAGTTTCGCGCGCGGCGTGAGTTCGTCGGGCGTCGAATGGAATTCGGCGCTCGGCCCGATGGCGAGTCGCGCCTCGCGCAATATGCCGCGCCGCGAACCGAAGGAGCCGAGATTGCCCGACAGCGCCGAGGAAGGCACGAGATCGCGCGGCTGCATTGCGGCGCGCGCCTCGATCGGCGCCA
>JAGRKN010000330.1 GCA_020442275.1 Rhodoblastus sp.
TTCTGGATGCGCATGCAGCCCGAGGACACGAAGCGGTAATCATCGCCGAAAATACCCTTGGCGGGCGTATCGTGCATGTAGACGCCATAGGGGTTGGCGATGTTGATGCGCACGACGCCGAGCGAGTTGAAGTCGCCGCCGGGGTCCTGGCGGAAGCGGTAGTTGATCGCCTCCATCGAGTTCCAGTTGACCTGGCTGGGCTGCAGCTCCTGATTTTCCTTGTTGAAGATGCGGATCTTGTTGTCCGTCAGGTAGTTCGGATCGGCCTGCATCTTCGGAATCAGATCCTTGCGGATAATCGAGGCCGGCACCGTCCAGTAGGGATTGAAATTGATATCGAGCACGCGCGCCTGCATGACCGGCGACTGGCGGTCGATCTTGCCGACGCCCGCGGCGTGGTGGGTCATGACCTCGCCATTCTCGACCGTCTCGACCATGGCGGCCGGAATGTTGGCGGTCACGAAACGGCGGCCGAGGTTCTGGGCGAACGAACGCAGACGGACGATATTGGTCTCGAGCTGGCGCAGGCGCACGTCGGCGGGAATGTTCATCGCCGCGTAGGTTTCCTTGCCGACGACGCCGGTCTGGCCGATGCCGTGGCGGGCCTGGAAGCGCTTCACGCCGGCCGCGACGTAGGAATCGAACACCGGCGACATGCCGGCCTGCGAGTCGAGGTCGCCCGATCGCATCAGCCGCTCGCGCAACGCGACCACGGCCTGCGAACGCACCCCGATCTTCAGCGTCGGACCGTTGATCTTCTGCCAGCCGCCCTGCTGCACGATCTGCTGGTAACGCTGGATCGCGGCCTCGGTGGCGGCCAGCGTCTGCGGCGACAGGAGCGGCGTGGTCGAACGTGGCACGACGAGGCGCGCGTCCGAATCGAAACGCTGCGCCCATTCCGCCTGGCCGAAACCATCGCCGGGAGCGGCGAACGCGGGCGAAAGGCCGAGCGCGGCGGCCATGCCGACGAGCGAACCGCCGCTGGCGAAAACGCGGCGGGAAAGGGAAACTGCGGGGGCGGACAGCTTGGAAGTCATTGGCGGGAATATCCAGACCAGCTTTGAACGCCCCGCTCCGCCGCACGCGACAATCGCCCGGACGGTATTGCTCGAGACGTTCGATTGGAACTTGGGCGCGACCATACGCTACGGCCGAACCCTGTCATCGTCAGGGTTAAAATGCTCCCAACAAGCTGGCGAATTTGTGACTTCGGCCGCAGTGCAATAAACAGATGTGCGCGACGGCCACCCTGTTGCAGAAATGGCACGAGGCCCGATGCGGCCCGTCCAACGAAAAACCCGCCGGACGGCGTCCGGCGGGTTTTCGGGGAAGCTCTTCGTTAAAAGCGATCAGAGACGATAGCGGATCTGGTCGGTCCAGAAGCGTTCCAGACGGACGAGCGCCTGGTTGACCTGCTTGAACTCGTCGCAGGTAATGCCGCCGATCTGCTCGACCGTCATCACGTGCTTGTCGTACAGGCTGGCGACGATGCGGTGAACTTCACGGCCCGAGTCGGTCAGGCTGATGCGGACGGCGCGGCGGTCGACGCGCGAGCGGGCATGGTGGAGATAACCCATCTCGACCAGCTTCTTGACGTTGTAGGAGACGTTCGAGCCGAGATAGTAGCCGCGGGTGCGTAGCTCGCCGGCGGTCAGCTCCTTGTCGCCGATATTGTACAGGAGCAGCGCCTGCACGGAATTGATGTCCGAACGGCCGCGGCGGTCGAATTCGTCCTTGATCACGTCCAGAAGACGGCGATGCAGGCGCTCGACCAGCGTCAGGGCTTCGAGATAGACCGGGCGGACTTCGCTCATGCGTTCCGCGCGGGCGGTGTGGTTTTCGGCTTTGGCGACCTGGCTCATGACTTGACCCCTGTTTTGCTTCCCCGGCCGGCTTGTCCGGCTTCGTTACGAGCAATTTAGGAGGAGCGAATGAAAACCAGTTTAAGTAACAGGCTGAATCCGGCGTTTACCGGAAC
>JAGRKN010000331.1 GCA_020442275.1 Rhodoblastus sp.
CCTTCACGAGGATGCGGACCGCCGGAGCGATCTGGTATTCCTCGTAATATTCACGCAGGAAGTTCACGACTTCCCAGTGATCCGGCGTCATGTCGATCTGCTCGCTCTTGGCGATCAGCTCGGCGAGTTCCGGCGTCCACTGGCCGATGTCCTTCAGATAGCCCTCTTCGTCGTGCTCGGCGACGAGGCCGTTGATCTCGTAGGCAGTCATCGTGCTCATTCTGGTCCTCCTGCTCTAATTCGGTTCCACCAGCCCGGTCCGGGCGTCACAGCCACGCGCAGACGCGCGCCTTCTCGGTAGTCAGATCGACAAAGCCCGCGTAGTCGACGAGCTTCACGCCTTCCAGAACGTCTTCCGGCTTCATGCCGCGCGCCGCCAGATCCGGCCCCAGCGCATAGATTGCGCAGCTGGAAAGCTTGGCGGCAAGCGCGGGCGCGAAGCTCGAGCCCTTGCGCGCGCCCACGACGCCGTCCTCGATCATGAGGATCACGTCGCCCGCGCTCGCATGGGCGAGGCAGGTCGCGAACGAATTGCGCTCGAACGGCGACTTGTTGATCGTGTGCAGCGTTCCCATCGCGCCCTCAGAAGCTCAGAATGACGTCTTGCGTCTGGATCAGCGCGGCCATTTCGGACCGGTCCACGAAGATCAGCGACGGCTTTTCGGCGTAATCCTCGTCCTCGTCCTCGTAGACGATCGGCATCAGATTTTCGGCGGTCAGCCCGCGCTCGGCGAGCGATTCCTTCTCGACGTAGAGTTTGCGCACCTCGTAGTCGCCGAGCGCGCGATATGTCTTGGAGAAGTTCTTCATGCCGACGCCGGCTGTTTCCTGATTGGCCATCAACTGGTAGACGCCGTCGTCGATGAAGGCGAGGCTCACATCCTGCTCGAAGGCCGCGCCGATCAGAACCACTTCCAGCGATTCCAGCGCGTAGATCGTGCCGTAGGGCGCCTTGCGGTTGATGTAGAGAAATTTCTTTCTGTTTTCGTCCGACATGTCGCCCTCAATCGCCGAACGTGACGAGACGGTCGGCCTGAATGCCGGCCTCGATCAACTGGCCCAGTCCCGAGATACGGAAGCCCGGCGCGATATTGTCGCCGTCCTTGCCCTGACGCTTCGCCTCGTTGGCGTCGAGAATGCCGCGCCGTTGCGCCGCCGCGATGCAGACGACGAGATCGAGCCCGTGCTTCTCGGCGAGCTCGCTCCACAACTTCTGCAGGTTGCGATCATCCTGCGGCGGCACGGTGTAGCGCGTGCCGTTGTTGACGCCGTCATGGTAGAAGAAGACACGAAAGATTTCGTGTCCTTTCTCCAGCGCAGCCACTGCGAAACGATAGGCGGTGTCCGACGCCTGATGCGTATACGGCCCTTCGTTGACCACAATCCCGAAACGCAAGCCCGTCTCCCTTATCGCCCCGCCTTGCGGCTTGTTGTTCTCAGAAGTGCACGTGCGCCGACATGTTCATCGTCTTGCGCGCGCCCGTCCATGTATCGAGGTGATGCTTGGTGAAGGCGAAATCGCACAATTCGAAGAAGCGCGGCCAGCCGATGCGCTCGATCCACTCGCCGAGCCGCTCGTAGTCGCGGCCGTGCTCCTTGTAGGCGTAGAGAATCTTCTTCACGACCGCCTCGACCTCCGGCCAACGCGGCGCGTTGTTCGGCAGATTGGCGACGACCAGCTTGTGGAAGGTCGGCTTGGAGCGGGCGTTCGAATGCTTGCCGCCGACCCACACCGCGATCTTGGTCGAATCCTGGCCATTGATCTGCATCGGCGGGCACGGCGGATAGCAGGCGCCGCAGCACACGCATTTCTTCTCGTCGACTTCGAGCGAAGGCACGCCATTGACCATGGCCGGCCGGATCGCCGCCACCGGACAGCGCGCGACCACGGCCGGGCGCTCGCAAACCTTGGAGACGAGATCGTGATTGATCTTCGGCGGCTTGGTGTATTGCACATTGATCGAGATATCGCCCTGCCCGCCGCAGTTGATCTGGCAGCAGGATGTCGTGATGCGCACGCGGTTCGGCATTTCCTCATGCGTGAACTCGTGGTGCATCATGTCCATCAGGCTCTTCACGACGCCAGATGCGTCGGTGCCCGGAATGTCGCAATGCAGCCAGCCCTGCGTGTGCGAGATCATCGACACCGAATTGCCGGTGCCGCCGACGGGGAATCCGTTGTTTTCGAGCGCCGCGATCAGCGGCTCGACCTTGTCGACCGAGCTCAGCATGAACTCGATGTTCGAGCGCGTGGTGAACCGGACATGGCCTTCGGCGAACTTGTCGCCGATGTCGCACAGGAGACGGATCGTATAGACGTCCATCTGGCGCTGCGTGCCGGCGTGAACCGTCCACACCTCCTCGCCGCTTTTGGACACGTGATGCAGCACGCCCGGACGCAGGCGATCATGCCAGGCCC
>JAGRKN010000332.1 GCA_020442275.1 Rhodoblastus sp.
GCGCGCTCGCCCTTCGGAGCCTTCACGTCGGTCGCGTGACTGATGTCGATCGGAAGTTCGATCGCATCGGCCGCGAACGCGGCGGTGAGCGTCGCCCCGTCGACCTGATACTCGCGACCGTCGCGACAGACGACATGGCCGAGCTGCGGAAAGATGGTGATCCATTCCGGCGGCGCCTTGGCGTCGCCCGCCGGCAGCGCGGCGAGCACGGAGCCCGAGGCCAGCGACGCGGTCGCGGCCGAGAGAAGCGCCATCTCGCGACCAAACTTCGCACGGTCGATCGAACACACCAGCCGCATGGAGGTCAGCGGCGGCTCGTCGAAGTCGAGATCAGGTCTTGCCGAAGCGGTCTTCATGGGCTCACAATGCCCATGCGCCGCATCCCGTAATGACCCGGAACGCGTTCCACATCCCCAAGGCCCGCCCGACCATTCGAACCACCTTCAGTCGCGCGGATGGCCTATTCGCGCTCGGGGGAGGTGTCGAATAGGCCGCCAGATCGCCTCAGGGCTTTCAAAAACGCTTTCAAAAGATCGGCCCGCCACAACGGGCCCTGAAAGGGGGGCAGCGCGCCCTTGGGGCCTTTCCGGCGATCGGTTGAAAAAAAGCGCCCGAACGCGCGGTTTGACGTCCGGCCGGGTCGTTCACGGCCCGTCCACGCCCTCCTGCCCGGCGAGCCGCAGCGCATAGGCCCCTTCGGGGCTGGCGACGAAGTCGCGCCAAATGCGGGCGGCCTCGTCCTGGGGCAATTCGCGCAACTGACGTCTGAGTCTGTCGACGAGCACGGCCGCGCGCGATTTGCCGGGATTGGCCCCCCAGCCCGGATCGATGCCCACCGGCTCCTGGGTCACTTGGCCGGTGCGCTTGTTGACGTAGGTCGCGAGCCGCTCGAAATCGCCGGGGTCGTTCGTGTAGCCCGGTTCCTTCAGCAGGCGCTCGGCCTCGCGGGCGGAGAGCTGGCGCACCGAACATTTGCAACCCCAGCCGTTCGGCGGGAAATGCGTGTCCCAGAACGGATGGTCGACGGGCAGGATGAAGCCCGCCCATTGCAGATGTTCTTCGCGCGGCTCGCGCGACGTCGTGCGGATGTAGAGGAAAAACGGCATCGCGCGTTTCGATCGCTGCGCCCGCTCCCACTGACCGGCCGCACGCGCCGATCGCACGTTCGCCCAGAAGATCGTCTGCAACCGGCGTGGGCTCGAAAAATCGACGGCCGTGTCGGGCGCCTTGCCGGTGGGGTCGGCGACGATGCGCTTGCCCCACCAACCCTGTCGCTCGAGTTCGGGGCGCAATTGATTGCGCCAGGTTTCGAAACTCTGACCCTGGTCGATCGCGTGCTGCAACGAGTCCTGCAGCGTCTTGAGCAGCTCGGCGTCGACGGCTTTCGCGACCGTGAAATTGTGGGCGTGTTCCTGCAGCCAGAGATCCTGCCACGAAAAGGCGGGCTTGAGCGCCTTGTTGCGGAAATACGCCGAGACCTCCGGCGGGACGGGAAAGCCGGCGCGCTTCGGCTCGCTCATGTCAGCCCTTCGTCAGCCCGAGACCGCGCGAAATCGTGGTGGCGATCGAGAGTTTCTCCGTCAGGGCGCCGGTGTCAACGCCAGCCCTGGCGAGCTTTTCGCGCACGTCGTCGAACGACGTCGCGCCGTCGACGGCCGCCAGCAGTTCGGCCAGCAGCGGGTCGGCGATCTCCTGCCAGTCTTCCATCGCGTCGGCGACCAGCGCGTCGGTTTCGGCGACGTCGTCGTCTTCGACTGGCTCGGCGGCGAGGCGCGCCGTCTCTCTGCACTTCCCGCAGACACATTCGCCGCGCGCGGCAAACAGCGCCGCCAGTTGTGTCGCATTTTCGCGGGCCGGCGGCAGCGGCGGCGGAGCGGGCGCGGCGGCGGGCGGAACCAGCAGCTCGTCGTCGTCGGTTGGGTCGGGAATGCCGGCGCGCTTGCGCACGAAATCCTGCCCGACGTTGAGCCCGAGTGGCACGGTTCGCGCGAGAAAGTCGCCGAGCGCTTTCAGGTCCTCGGGCTCGGCGACTTCGAGCTCCACGGTCGGATAGACAGCCTGTGGCCCGAAATTCATCGCCACGAAGGGACGGATGAGATCGCGGTTGAGCGTCGAGGCCGTCGCGCGCGCGTCGAAGCGCGTGATGTCGTGACGCACCTCGTTATGCACCTTCGCCTGGCCGAGCGAGGAGCCGTTTTCCGCCGTCATCGTCTGGCCGATCACCGCGAGCGAAATCTTGCGGTCGAGATAGTCGATCAGGCGGCCGAATACGGCCTCGCCCTGGGCGCCCTTGACCTCGTGGAACTCTATCTCCATCCCCGCCGGAATGATCGCGGCGGCGTCGTTGGCGATGCCGCGCACCGCGCGCAGCAGGGTGAGCTTGTCCTGGTCGGTCGCCTGCGGATGATATTTGCCGACGCGAAACGGCAGGCCGTAGATCTCGGCGAAGGCCGCCCAGTCCTGCAAGGTGAAGCTCTGGACCAGAAAGGCCCAGGCGGCGGAGCGCGCGAGGCCCGCCCGGATCGGCACGCCGGCGCGCACGCGCGGCTCGTGCTTGATGAAATAGGGCGCGGCGATCCCGAGCCCCGGCCGGCCGTCTTCGTCGAGCAGATGCAGATTGCGCAGCCCGACCTCGTCGTAGCGGAAATAGCGGGGGTCGCGATGCTGGTAGAGGACAGGCTTGAGCGCCCCCTCCTGATAGTCCCACACCGGCTCGATCACGGAATAGCCCTTGCCGAGCCCGTCCTGCATGTCCTGGACGAGGTCGCGCATGATCGGATCGTCGACCAGCGCGCGCACGGCGTCGACGCATTTGGCGTTGACGCCGTCGGGAGCCGACACCGAAATGTCGACGCCGTCGAGCGCGAGCCGGCGGGTCTGCAGTTGCGAAGCGTAATGGAGGTAGCGTTCCTCCATGTCGATCGCCAGCGTCAGGTAGGAGCGCGCCAGCCCCATATTGGCGCCGCGCAGGATCTCCGCGAGACGCTCCGGCGTGAGGCCGGTCGCGGCGACCTCGTAGTGCAGCGCGCGCTGGCCGTAAACCTGAGGCGCCGCCGTTTCGCCCTTCAGCATGGCGATGTCGATCGGCGCGCCGTCCGCGCCGGGAATGCTCACCACAGCGAACGCCCTCCGAGCCCGATTTCAGGAAACAGCCAGGCGCCGGGCGCCGGGTCGCTCTTGCCCGCCGGCGTGTAGCCGTATTCGACCGCGCCCTGGCGCGAGGCGAAGAACAGGAGCATGCCCGCGATCGCGCTGTCGCCGTGGCGCTCCAGGCCGTCGAGACCCTTGAAGCGATGATCGTCGGGCACTTTCACGACGCCGCCGACGTAAGCCAGCGCCTGATGATCCTTCAGCACGTCCTCGTCGCGCGCGAGCAGAATGGTGCGGTCGGAAAAGGCCTCGACATAGGCCGCGCCATTCACGCGATACCATTCGGTCGTCGCCTTGACTTCGAGAATGCGCTCGCCCCAGCGCTGCACAGCCTTTTCGGCGAGATAGGCGCCGTTGCCGGTGGCGTCGAGCGCGCCGCCGGAGAAACGTGGCAGCCGGTCGCCGACGTAGAACAGAACC
>JAGRKN010000333.1 GCA_020442275.1 Rhodoblastus sp.
CAGAGGCCGCGCCGCGCGCTTCGAGCCCCGCGGCTTCATCGAGCGCGGCGCGCAGAAGTGCGCGGTCTTCGTCCGAATAGGGCTGGAAGCCGGTCGCGCCAAAGGTGACGACACTCTCGCCGTCCGTCTCGACCAGCGCGATGTCGACGCCGTCCATAGAAGTGCCCGACATCAGGCCGATGGCGCGGTAGAGGGTCAAGATTCGTCAGCCTCCCGCCAAAAGGCTTATCGGCCCGCGCGGTTCGAGGAAAGGCGCCCTACCTTGCCGCTCGCGGGGAGGTCGCGATGCGCAGCGCCGCGGGTGGGGCTGGCGTGGCATTGTCAACAGCGTGGCCAATGCCCGGCGCTCCCCACCCGTCGCCTGCGGCGACGCCCTCCCCGCGGAGCGGGGAGGGATGGCGCGACCGACATTCGCGTCCTACTGCCGCGCAATCGCCGACTTGCCGGCGCGCAGTACGTATTTCTGGACCTTGCCGGTCGCCGTCTTCGGCAGTTCAGCGACAAAACTCACCCATTGCGGGGTCTTGAAATGGGCGAGGTTGTCGTAGACGTGCTTCTTGAGCTCGTCCTCGGTCGCGCTGGCGCCGGCGCGAAGAATAACGAAGGCGTGCGGGCTCTCGCCCCATTTTTCATGCGGCATTCCCACGACCGCGGCCTCTTGCACGGCGGGATGGCGCAGCAGGCAACCCTCGACCTCCACGGACGAAATGTTTTCGCCGCCGGAAATGATGACGTCCTTGAAGCGGTCGCGGATCTCGACATAGCCGTCGGGATGGACGACGGCGGCGTCGCCGGAATGGAACCAGCCGTCGCGAATAGCGATGTCGGTGGCGGCGGGATCGTTGAAATAGCCCTTCATCACGACATTGCCGCGCACGGTGATCTCGCCGAGCGTCTGCCCGTCATGCGGCACCTCGACGCCATTGTCGTCGACGATCAGCAACTGGCCGGAGGAGATGAGCTCCACGCCCTGGCGCGCCTTCACTTCCGCGCGCGCCTGCTGCGAGAGGGTCTGATGTTCCGGCAACGGCTCGCAGATGGCGATGAAGGGCGATGTCTCGGTGAGCCCATAGACGTGCGTCAACTCCCAGCCGAGTTCTCGTTCGACGAGTTCGATCGTCGCGGCCGCCGGCGGCGCGCCGGCGGTGAAGAGACGCACGCCACGCGGGGCGCCGGCCTGTATGTCGGCAGGCGCATTGGCGATGGCGATCAGCACGGTCGGCGCCGCGCAGAACATGGTGATCTTCTCGGACTTGATGAGATCGAAGATCAGCTTCGGCTCGACGCGGCGCAGACAGACGTTGACCATCCCTCGCGCGACGGTCGTCCAGACGAAGGTCCAGCCGTTGGCGTGGAACATGGGCAGGGTCCAGAGATAGCGGTCGGCTGGCGAGAGGTGATGATGGGCGAGCGTGCCCATCGTGTTCACCCAGGCGTTGCGGTGCGTGATCATCACGCCCTTCGGCCGCGCCGTCGTGCCGCTGGTGTAGTTGATGGTGACGAGATCGGTCTCGGCGATCTCGACCGGCGTGAAGCCAGGCTCGTGCGCGGCGAGCGTCGATTCGTAGTCGATCCAGCCTTCGCCCGAACCTTCGAGCGCGACGAAATGCGTCACGCCGGGCAACTGGCCGCGAATGGAATCGATGTCCTTGATGTAGTCGGAATGAACGCAGACGATTTTCGCGCCGCTGTGATTGATGATGTATTCGAAATCGGCGGGCAGCAGGCGGTAGTTGATCGGCACGAGCGCCGCGCCGATCTGCGGCACGGCGTAATAGCCCTCGAAATGACCATGCGTGTTGGGCGCGATGTAGGCGACGCGGTCGCCCTTGCCGACGCCGAGCTTCTGCAACGCATTCGACCATCTGTCGCAGCGATCGAGAAACTGCGCGAAAGTGAACCGCTTGTCGCCGTCCGCCACGGCTTCGCGGTTCGCATAGAGTCGACGGGCGCGACGGGCGAAATCGAGGGGGCTGAGCGGCGTTTCCATGGCGGTTTCTCTTGTCTGGATCCGGGTGTCGCGATTTGAGCGGCCGGCGCGTCGGCTGGCAAGTGGTCGGGTTGGACCGAAGCCGCAGCGCGTCACAAGGCCGCTCTTGATTTTCAGGGGCGCTCGGTCTTTCTAGGCGCATGAGCAACGCCAAGCCCGTCAGCCGCTTCCCGGTTCCCGCCCTGTCCGACATGCCCGACGACATTCGCGAGCGCATTCTCGCGGTGCAGGAGAAATCGGGCTTCATCCCGAACGTGTTCCTGGCGCTGGCGCACCGGCCGGACGAATTCCGCGCTTTTTTCGCCTATCACGACGCGCTGATGGACAAGCCCGGCAATCTGACGAAAGCCGAGCGCGAGATGATCGTGGTAGCGACCTCGAGCCTCAACCAGTGCCAGTATTGCGTCGTCGCGCATGGCGCGATCCTGCGCATTCGCGCGAAGAACCCGCTGATCGCCGACCAGATCGCCAGCAACTATCGCAAGGCGGATCTGACCGACCGCCAGAAGGCCATGCTCGATTTCGCCATCAAGGTGTCGACCGCGGCGAACAAGGTGGGCGAGGCCGATCTCGAGACGCTGAAGTCACACGGCTTCACCGAGGAGGACGCCTGGGACATCACGGCGATCACGGCTTTCTTCGGCCTGTCCAATCGCATGGCGAACGTCACGAGCATGCGTCCCAACGACGAATTCTTCGCGATGGGACGATAGCGCGCGGCCCCCGTTGCGGCGGCCGACGCTTGGGCCCACACTCGCGATCCGATGACTGAACGGATCGCTTGGCCATGAAACTCTCCTTCCACGGCGCCGATCAGGATGTGACCGGCTCCTGTCATTTGGTCGAAGCCGCGGGCCGCCGCATTCTCGTGGATTGCGGCATGTTCCAGGGCGGCGCGGAGGAACGCGCGCAGAACTGGCGCGATTTCGGCTTCGATCCCGCCTCGATCGACACGCTGCTGCTGACGCACGCGCATCTCGACCATTGCGGCCGCATTCCCCTGCTCGTGAAGCGCGGCTTTCGCGGAGAGATCGTCTGCACGCCGCCGACCCGCCAGCTCGCGCGGCTCGTCATGCTCGACTCCGCGCGCCTTCAGGAAGAAGACGCGCATCGCGCCATGCGCAAGGCCGCGCGCTGGGAGCCGAAAGACGCGGAGGAAAAGCCGCTCTACGATCTCGAGGACGCGATGGACGCGCTCGACCGTTTCGGCCGCACGTTGCAATATCGCGAGACGATCGAGATCGCGCACAATCTGCGCGCGACTTTCACGAACGCCGGCCATATCCTTGGCTCGGCCAGCGTTCTGCTCGAATGCGACGAGGGCGGCCTCACGAAGCGGATCGCTTTTTCCGGCGATCTCGGCGATCCTGGACGCGCGCTGCTGGAGGACGCCGACCCACCCGCGGCCGCCGACGCGGTCGTGATGGAATCGACCTACGGCGGCCGCGACCACAGGCCGCTCGACGCCTCGATCGAGGAGTGTTACGAGGCCATCTCGGAAATCCGCGGGCGCGGCGGCAATGCGATCATTCCGACTTTCGCGCTCGAACGCGCGCAGGAGCTGCTGTTCTACCTCAAGCTCGGGCTGCGGCAGAACAAATTGCCCCCGGACATCCAGATCTTCGTGGATTCTCCGATGGCGATCTCCGCGACCCAGATCGCGCAGGGCTGCCCAGATTTCCTGAAGCCCGAGATCGCCGAGATGCTGCACGCCAACGACGATCCGTTCGTGCCGCCGCGATTGCGCTTCACCAAGCTCAGCCGGGATTCGATGGCGATCAACGCCATCACGTCAGGCGCTGTCATTTTGGCGGGGTCGGGCATGGCGACCGGCGGGCGCGTGGTGCATCACCTGCGGCGCAATCTCGTGCGGCCGGAATGCGGCGTCGTCTTCGTCGGCTTCGCCTCGCACGGCACGCTGGCGCGCAGGATCATCGACGGCGCGAAATCGGTGCAGATTTTCGGCGAGGACATTCCGGTGCGCGCCAGCGTCCACACGATCAACGGCTTTTCGGCGCATGCCGGCCGCTCCGCGCTGATCGCCTGGCGCAAGAAGATCGACGCGCCGAAAACCTTCATCGTGCATGGCGAACTGCCCGCGATGCAGGCGCTGAAAGGCGCGCTGCCGGGCGACGTCGTACTGCCGAAGATCGGCGAGGCCGTCGCGATCTGACCTAGGCGAGCGCCCTGGCGGCCTTCGGCGTCGGCTGGGCGCGACTGTCTGCTTTCGTCGCGGGGCGAGCGTCCTCTCTGGACGCCCCCACGCCAAACGCGCTGCCGAATGCGCGTTTTGGATGTTGCTAGAACGCGATCCAGCTGTAGAGAAGCACCGTATCGTTGTCGGACGCGTTGTGGAGCATTCCGTCGAAATTCCCGTTCGCGCCGAACATTTGCAGATAGTGCGTGTATTGCACGCCGATTTTCGCGTTCGCCCATGGCCATACGGACGGCCCGCCCTTGTTGAACGGCATATAGGACAGCTCGAAGGTCAGGCCCTTCCCGTTCGGGCTGTTGGTCAGCGAATTGCCGCCGTACAGGACCGCATCATTGGTCCCGTGGACGTTGAAATACGAGACGCTGCCTGCAATCGTGTGATCCCAGACGTATTGCGCGGTCGCTCGGAAGCTGGTCAGCGTGTTCCGCAGGTTGGTCGAGCCGCCGTTGGCGGCCAGATTGGCAGGCAGTCCGAGGACATTGACCGCCAAGCCTTGATTGAAGGTCGACTGCAGGTTCTGGTTTTCGACAATGCGCGACAGCTTCAGCGTCAGGGCGTGCGGGCCGTCGATGTACTGGTATTGAGCGTCAAGTCCCAAGTCGCTGTAACTATCGACGCCAAAACCGCCGACGCTGCCCGGATTGACCCGCGGATAGAAACCGAAGGCTCCAACCATCAGAGAATGCGGGCCCCAGTTCGGCTCGATCGCGAAGCGCCAGTAAGGCGCAAAGCCAGCAAGCGAATCCGCTGAGCACAAGCCTTGGGAACCGTACCAGGGGTAGAAGGGCGGGTTGTTCATGGGATTGACGATCGCATCGATCGTCAGCTGCGTGTTCACTCTGACTGCATTGTTCGCGCAGGGATTGCCGAGCGCCCGCCGCAACCCCAGCGACATGGGATGATAGCCGCCCGCCTCGAGGTAGACCGTGTCGTTCAGCATGACGTAAGCGGTCGTTCCAACCGCGCCGGCCGCGAAATTACCTTCGATCTGCGCGCCGGGCGGCGAGAATTGTGGCGCAAGTGACGACGACACATAAGGGTAGCCCCACGCCGGCGTGGTGTTCCAGACGTCCTGCACCGTGGGTCCATTGTGGAGGCTGACGCCATAAAGTGCGTCGAGACCGCCGAACGAAGCCGTGTCGGCATATCGGATATCGGTATTGTCGAGCATGAAATGCTGCGACGCGCGGTCGTATGTGGTCTGAACGAAAGCGCCAAGGTTGCCGTAGATCCTGCCGGCGTAGAAAAGGCTCGCCTGTTGCAGGACAAGATTGTTGTTGGTGTGCGTATCGGTCGTCGGCGGCGCGTCCTGCCCCTTGCGGGTCCTGGCGAAGGTCGGCACGAGCATTGCCGCGATCGGCGGCGCGCCATCTTCGATTCCCTTCCCGCCGCCAAGCGTGTAGCCGCCCAACTTGAACCTGCGGCCGAAGGGAGTCAGCTCGGGAAAAGCCGTATGGCAGCTCATGCAGGGCTGGCCGGTCTGTCGCGCGAAACTCGGCACCGCAACCGCGCGCGAAGTCGCTCCGTAACCGAGCAGAGCGGCCGCGCAAATCACGATCGCGGCCCCGGAGACCAGGACCACGACGCTTCGCGCCTGCTGCGCGGAGGCGTTATCGAATTCGTCAGACGTGATTGAAATCATCGACATGCCGGGAGCCTTCTCGTTGACCCCCAGCCGCAGCGCAAAATCCACTAAATCCGACGCCCGGGCGCAGCCCCGACGTCAGAGTGAATTTCTGCCCCTCGCTCGTCAGCATGAACCTATTGCGTGCGTTTCAAATGATCCAAATCAACCGTTCACATATTCGCGCGGAAACCTCTTGGATCGTTCAATTGCCGCATTGGCGGCGCTCAGTGTCGCCGGGGAGAATTTTTTGGCGGGGCGTGAGGAACGATGCCATGTCAAACCAAAGCAACTCGCGTACGAATCGTCGGGAAATTCTGGCGCTGACGTTAGGCGCCGCCGCACTGCTCAGTCTGTTGGAAACGCCTGCCTATGCGGCAAAGGTCTCAAAAGCATCAGTACGCTATCAAGACAGCCCGAAGGGCGGATCGGAATGCTCGAATTGTAAGTTGTTCGTACCACCGAACGCCTGCAAGAACGTCGCTGGCGAAATTTCTCCCAAGGGCTGGTGTGCACTTTGGGTCAAGGTCTGAGCCTCGACCAACCAGTTTCAAGTCGATTCGATCATTCTCCGGTCGCGCCGCGACCGGCGTTTCTTCGCAGGCGCGTCTCCGAGGGCGCGGGGCCGCAATCGAGCAATGCCTGTCCGCTCCGATTTGTGCATGAATCAGCCCTTCGGTCTCTGGTCGGGCAATTGCGCGCATGAATGCGCATCGACATCGTATTCAGCGACAGGCGCATCGCCCTTGCCGACATACGAATATCGCAACCTGGCGCCCGCCATCATCGTCGCGCGCGCATCGCGATCCGCGCAAATGCGCGCGATGAAACCAGGCGGCGGCGTGTAGAATGCGGCGCGGTCCCCGCCGCCAAAGCCAGGGGCGCTCGTGCGATAGTGATAAACGACGACATCCCTGTCTCGCGTTACAGCGACCAGTTGGGTTTGAGCGTCGATCTCTCGCGGGAGACTGCTTGCCAAGCCCGCAATCTGCCGGTCGAGTTCCTTCTCGAGCCCGAGATTTTCCTTTGGCGGCGGCGGCCGGACACGCGCGACGAACAATGCAACTGAAATCACGGCGAAAGCGAGCGCGGCGCCGATCAGGAGCCGCACGCCAGACTCTTGCAGGCGATTCATGCTGTCCGGACAAATGCGACGGCGGGACTGACGTTGGCGCTCATGACAGGATTCTCGCCGCCTCCAGCACCGCCTGGGCGTGGCCGGCCACTTTCACCTTGGGCCAGATCTGGCGCACGATTCCCTTGCCGTCGATCAGGAAGGTCGTGCGCTCCACACCCATGTATTTGCGGCCGTACATGCTCTTTTCCTTCCAGACGCCCCAGGCCTCGAGCATGGCGGTGGATTCGTCGGACAGCAGCATAACGGCGAGATCGTGCTTGGCCTTGAACCTGTCGTGCTTTTTCGCGGGATCTGGAGACACGCCGACCACGACCGCTCCGGCCTTCTCGAAATCCTTGGCCAGCGCCGAAAAATCCTTGGCCTCGGTCGTACAGCCGGACGTGTCGTCCTTCGGGTAGAAATAGAGGACGAGCTTGCGGCCCTTGAAATCGGCGAGCTTCGCCTTGCCGCCTCCATCGCGTTCCAGATTGAATCCCGGCGCTTTCGCGCCGATGCCGGGCATGTCAGCCATTCGCCTTCCTTTCGTCCCATTGGGCGGTCACAAGCGCCGTGAACCGGCGGGTTCGCGCGCCATGCAGCGCGGCCTATAGTGCAAGGGCGAGTCGCGGCCGACCGCAAGCGGATTTGTGCAGCCTGCGCAGACAGGCCTGCGGAGATTCGGCTGCGATAGCCGACATGTCCATAACCGACGCACGGACGATCCAGGGAGGCGCCGTCTGTCCTTCGCCGATCTTTCGGTCTCTTTGCGCCGCCTGTCCGCGGACGCCGGCGCCGTTGCGCGCGACGCGATCAAGTCGCGCCTGCTGCGGCGCGGGCTGTTCGTCGTCGGAGGCGCGACGCTCGTTTGCGCGCTGATCGCGGCCATGGCCTTCGGCGCACTGCTCGTGCGTCTGCAGTTCGGTCCGATCGAGGTCAACGAACTGGGCTCGCGCGTGGCCGCCGCGCTGAGCCAGCGTTTCGAGGGCGTGCAAT
>JAGRKN010000334.1:0-209 GCA_020442275.1 Rhodoblastus sp.
TGCTGCGCTCGATCCGCGACGACGGGACCTCGCTCCTGCTGATCGAGCACGACATGAGCGTCGTGATGGAAATTTCCGATCATGTCGTCGTGCTCGACTACGGCCGCAAGATCGCCGATGGAACGCCCGCCGAGATTCGCAGCGACCCGAGCGTCATCGCCGCCTATCTCGGCGTGCCGGACGACGAGGTGGCGAGCGTGGAACAGGAG
>JAGRKN010000334.1:281-2286 GCA_020442275.1 Rhodoblastus sp.
GCGCTCGACCAATCTCTCCGCACCGACCAGCCCCTCATCCGGCGCTTCGCGCCACCTTCTCCCCGCATGCGGGGAGAAGGGAAAATGCACATGACCGCGCTCCTCTCCCTCACCGGCGTCAGCGCCTGGTATGGCGCGATCGCGGCGCTGCGCAACGTCGACCTCGTGGTCAACGAAGGCGAGATCGTCACGCTGATCGGCGCCAATGGCGCGGGCAAGACGACGCTCATGATGACCATCTTCGGCGATCCGCGCGCCCGGGAGGGCCGCATCACCTTCGCCGGCCGCGACATCACGGACATGCCGACGCACGAGATCGCGCGCCTCTCGATCGCGCAATCGCCCGAGGGCCGCCGAATTTTTCCGCGCATGACCGTGCACGAAAACCTGCAGATGGGCGCATCCGTCGACAATTTCGCGCATTTCGACGCCGATCTCGAGCGCGTCTTCTCGATCTTTCCGCGTCTCAAGGAGCGCATGAACCAGCGCGGCGGCACGCTGTCGGGCGGCGAACAGCAGATGCTCGCCATCGCGCGCGCATTGATGAGCCGGCCCAAATTGCTATTGCTCGACGAGCCCTCCCTCGGCCTCGCGCCGCTGGTGGTGAAGCAGATTTTCGACACGGTGCGCGATCTCAACGCTACTGAAGGCCTGACCGTCTTCCTCGTCGAACAGAACGCCTATCACGCACTCAAACTCGCCCACCGCGGCTATGTGATGGTCAATGGCGCGATCGCCATGTCGGGCGCCGGCGCCGAGCTGCTTGCGGATCCGCAAGTGCGCGCCGCCTATCTGGAAGGAGGCGCGCATTGAGCGACCTCATCCCCAACGTCTGGACCTTTCTCGCGCTCACGCTGATCATCGGCGGCGCCGGCGCCTTCGTCACCGGCCGCGCCATGGCGCAGACGTGGCGCGAACGCTGGAAGGCCGTCGCCTATATGGTCCCGCTGACGGCGGCTGTTCGTTTCCTGCATTACGCGCTGTTTGGCGAGCCCTCCGACCTCGCCCATGCCGCCCCGACCTTCATCTTGCTGACCGCCTGCGCGCTGGCCGGTTTCGCGCAGGCCCGCCGCCGGCAAATGCAGGATCAGTACCCCTGGCTGACCTCCTGACGCTGGCGTGACAGCGCCGGAAAAACCGGCCAAACTCCCCGTCGCAGATTCAGCCCGAACCCGAATGGGCGGGCGCCAGGGGAGACAATGCATGACACGTAAACTTCTGTCGGGCGTCGCTTTCGCCGCCGTGCTGGCTGTCGCCGCGCCCGCCGCAGCGCAGATCAAGATGGGCGTCGGCGGTCCGATCACCGGTTCGGCCGCCGCCTTCGGCGCGCAGCTCAAAATGGGCGTGGAACAGGCGGTCGAGGACATCAACGCCGCCGGCGGCATCAACGGCAAGAAGATTTCGGTCGAGGTCGGCGACGACGCCTCCGATCCGAAACAGGGCATTTCGGTCGCCAACAAGTTCGTCGGCGACGGCGTGACCTGGGTGGTCGGCCACTTCAACTCGTCGGTGTCGATCCCGACGTCGGGCGTCTACAACGAGAACGGCGTGCTGCAGATCACGCCCGCCTCCACCAACCCCAACCTGACCAATCCCGACCCCAAGACCGGCGAAAGCAAGTGGAACGTGTTCCGCACCTGCGGCCGTGACGACCAGCAGGGCGCGGTCGCCGCCGACTATCTCGCCAAGCACTTCAAGGACAAGAAGATCGCCTTCATCCACGACAAGAAGGCCTACGGCAAAGGCCTCGTCGACGAGACGAAGAAGGCGATGAATGCGCTGGGCCTGAAGGAAGTCCTCTACGAAACCATCAATCCCGGCGAGAAGGATTATTCCGCCATCGTCTCGAAGCTGAAGGCCGCCGGCGCCGATCTCGTCTATTACGGCGGCGAGCATACGGAAGCCGGGCTGATCGTGCGCCAGATGCGCGACCAGGGCATGTCGACGATCCTGATGGGCGGCG
Source organism: Rhodoblastus sp. (assembly GCA_020442275.1). Taxonomy (GTDB): domain Bacteria; phylum Pseudomonadota; class Alphaproteobacteria; order Rhizobiales; family Beijerinckiaceae; genus JAJXWB01. Next base: position 2,245 of record JAGRKN010000334.1, read on the forward strand.
ACGGCATCGCCTCGGAGGAATATGCGCAAATCGCCGGCCCCG
>JAGRKN010000335.1 GCA_020442275.1 Rhodoblastus sp.
TGTCGATCGAAGACGAAGTCTCGCATCGCGGTCGCGGCACGGTCCCGAGCGTCATCAATCCTGCTGGCGTGATCGGCACCTTCCTGCCGCCGAATACCGTTCAGTTCCTCGGTACCCGTATGCCTGACATCGTCGCGAACCTGCGCGTCGACCAGCCCTGGGGTTCCGCCCAGCTGTCGGCCGCCGTCCATCGCGTCGGCGTCGGCCTCTACAGCACGGCGACGCTGGTCGGAAATCCGGTCAATACGCTGTGGAACAAGTCCGACTCGCTTGGCTTCGCTGTCCAGGGCGGCGTGAAGTTCAACCTGCCGATGCTCGCCCCCGGCGACAATCTGTGGCTGCAGGCGACCTACGCCAAGGGCGCGGTCGGCTACGCCAACGGCTCGAACTTCGCCTTCGTGAACGGCGTCTACTCGTCGACCAACTACGGCGTCGGCATCGCTCGCGTTTCGTCGGGTAACGGCTGGAACATGCTTACTGACGGCGACTGCGTGTGGACCTACGCCGGCACCTGCGACAAGTCGACGGCCTTCGCGTTCACCGGCGTGTTCACGCACTACTGGACCCCGACCCTGCGGTCGTGGATCGGTGGTTCGTACTACTCGGTCAAATACAGCGACAACGCTGTCAACCCGATCCCGTCGGCGCTGGCGGTCGGCCAGGGCACCTTCCTGACGGGCGTGACCAACTATCGTGAACTCGACCTGCTCGTCGGCCTCGGCTGGAGCCCGGTCCGTGGCTTCACGATCGGCACGGAGTTCGACTGGATGCACGGCACGGTCAGCCGTCCGACGGGTCTGGCGAACGATGCGGCTCTGATCGCTGCTGGCCTCCCGGCCTTCAAGGCTTCGGAGAACCTGTTCCGCGGCCGTCTGCGCATGATCCGCGCTTTCTGATCTCACTGAGATCCGAGACGCAACAGACCCCGGCGCGAAAGCGCCGGGGTTTTTCGTTTTCCGGGTGCGAGAGCATCGGGCATTTTCTTATGGCTGACCGCCGCCGTGCGAAGCCTCTGCATGACGGACTTGCGTTGCACGACGCAATTTGGTCGCGAGACGACCGACCACATGAAATTTCCGTGGTTTGATCGCGCAAACCGCGCGGTACGCATGGACAAGCCCCTGTATGCGAATATGCTTCACCGGCTGACGACAGCGGGCTCCCTTCATTTCGCTCCGTCGACGGTCGTCGCTTTCGAGCGGCGCAGGGTTCATTCTTTGTCGGGATTTCAGCATGTGTCGTCCCCACCGCTGGTTGTCGGGTCTCATCCCGCTGTTCCTCATCTTTCTCGTCGCGGCTGTCCTGAAGCCGCACGAGATTCGCGATGACCTGATGCAGCGCGCCGCGACCGCGGTTGCCGCCGCCGGACTTTCGAAGAACGCGGTTTCCGTCGCCGGACGCGACGTGACCTTGCGCGGCATGGCTTTTTCGCCTGACGACCAGGCGAAGGCGGTCGCGATCGCCGACGCCGTCAACGGCGTGCGTCTCGTGACGAACGGCGTGGAACTGCCGGGCGAGTCGAAACCATACAATTTCTCCGCTACGCGCAACGGCGACACGATCGTGCTGACCGGCGTCGTTCCCGATCCGGAATCGCGCGCGAAAATCGTCGCGGCGGCGAAGGCGCTGGCGCCGAAGGTCGAGGACAAGATGACCTACGCGCGCGGCGCTGCTCCGGGCTTCGCGGACTGGGCAGGCGCGGCGCTCGCGCCGCTCGGTTCGCTCGCCAAGGGCGCCGTGAGCCTTAGCGACGGCGCGCTCTCGGCGTCGGGCGTCGCCGAGGACATGGCGACGTACAACGCCGCCGTCGGCACGCTGAAGAAACTGCCGGCAGGCCTGTCGCTCGCCAAGAACGAGATTACCGTGCCGGCGATCTCGCCTTACGTCTGGTCGGCCGCCTATGACGGCAAGAGCGCGATCCTCGAAGGTTACGTTCCGACCGAGGCCGTGCGCGCCGAGATTGTCGCTGCGGCGCGCGCGGCCATGCCGGGGCGGGAGATCGTCGATCGCATGCAGATCGGCAATGGCGCGGCCGGCGGTTTCGCGGGTTGGGCGAAGGCCGGGCTCGCGGCGCTGGGCAAGCTTGTCGGCGGCAAGGCCAATCTGAGCGACGCGACGCTGTCGCTGACAGGCGACGCCGGCAATGACGCAGGCTATGCCGCCGCGCTCGCCGCGCTCAAGCAATTGCCGGCGGGGCTTGCGCTCGGCAAGGCGGAGATCAATCCGCCCGTCGTCGCACCCTACACATGGTCCGCGGCATTCGATGGAAAGACCGTGACGCTGGAGGGCTATGTTCCCTCCGAGGAAGCGCGCGCGGCGATCATTGCCGCCGCCAGAGCCGGCGCGACCGGCGCCTCGATCGTCGATCGCATGCAGATCGCCCGGGGCGCGCCGCGTGGGTTCCTCGACGCCGCGAAGGCGGCGCTCGGCGGATTCGGTCGGCTCGCCAGCGGCAAGATCGGCCTGTCCGATCTCCAGCTTTCGGTCTCCGGCCTGACCAAGGCCGGTCAGACTGCGGACGCGGTCGTCGCATGGCTCAAGGGGCTCGCGCCCGGGAGCTTCGCGCTGCGCGCGGACGTCAACGCGCCGGAGCAGCATCCCTATGTCTTCACCGCGAAGAAGCCGGCGGACGGCTCGATCGAGATCGGCGGTTATGCGCCGAGCGAAGCTGCGCGCGCCGCCGCGCTCGGCCTCGCGCGCGCCGCGGGATCGAGCGTGAAGGGAACGGCCGCGATCGCCTCGGGTCTGCCGGCGTCGATCGACTTCGGCGCCTCGACCGGCCTCGGCCTTTCCGCGCTCGCGAAACTGAAGAGCGGCGAGATGATCCTCGCCGAAGACGGTCTGACGATCCGGGGCGTTGGCGATCAGGGGCCGGTGGATGCGATCCGCGCGGCGCTGTCGAGCCCGCCGCATGGCGTGCGCATCAAGCTCGCCGATCTCGTGGCGACGCCCGCGCCGCCGCCGCCAGCTCCTCCTCCGCCGCCCCCCGCGCCCGCGCCTCAGGCCGCGGCTCCTCCTCCGCCGCCACCCGCGCCGCCGCCCACGCCCGCGCCAGAACCCCGGCGGCAGCTCAATGCGCAGGAAGCGGCCTGCCAGAAGCAGATGGTCGATCGCCTCGCGAAGAACACGATCAAGTTCCGCACGGGGTCCGACGTGATCGAGGCGGAGTCGGACGCCGTCATCGACGATCTCGCCAAGGTCCTGAAGGATTGCGCCGGCGTGAGGGTCGAGATCGCCGGGCACACCGACAATGTCGGCAATCCCGTCTTCAACAAGGATCTGTCGCTCAGGCGCGCGCAGGCCGTCGCGAAAGCGCTGACGGCGCGGGGCATTGCCGCCGACCGGATGAGCCCGGAAGGCTTCGGTCCCGAGCGTCCGATCGCCGGCAACGACACGCGCGAAGGCCGCGCGCAGAACCGCCGCACCGAATTCGTCGTGAAGTGAGGGCGACGACATGATCTACGTCTTTTTTCAGTACTGGATTTTCATCGCGCTCGCGCTCGTGCTCGGCCTGTTCGTGGGTTGGGCGACTTGTACGGGGCATGACCACAATCAACGGAGCAACTGGCTCGCCTGGGCCGTGGCGGCGTTTCTCGCGGGCCTGTTTCTCGCGGGCTTCAAATGGATTCCGGGGCTGCTCGGACATCTGCTCGAAGTCGCGCTCATGTTGTTCGCCGCCTACATCATCGGTTGCATCACGGGGTGCGGCGCGCGCTCCGTGGCAGGCGGCGACGATGGCGGCGGCGGGCATGGCCATGGGCATGACGACGGCCACGGCGCCGGCCATGGACATGGCCGCGGCGACGCGGGCGGCCACGGCTCCGGCGTTCATGCGTCAGCGGCGCAATCGGCAAGTGCGACCGCCGTTGGTGCGAGCGCGCCGGCAGTAGATGCATCGCCCGCGACCGGCGCCGAGTCGGCCGCCGCCGCCGCGCATGCGCCGCCGGCGGGCGCAGAATCCCCTCCGTCTGCGATGGCGGAGGCCGCGACGTCGCCGCCTGCCTCCGTATCATCACCTGAGGTCGCCACGGCGGCGGGCGAAGCGGCGGCTTCGCCCGCCGTTTCTTCTGGGGCGGCTTCCAGCGCCGCCTCGGCAAGCGCTTCCACCAGCGAAGTGAAAGCAAGCGCCGAGGCAGCGCCGGCTGCGCCCAGCGCCGCTGCAAGTCCCGACGTTTCGACGCCGCCACGCGGCACGATGACGGACGGGCGGCGTTCGATCCTCGCGGCGAAGGAAAAGCTCGCGTTGCAACGGCAGAAGGCCGCGGCCGCGCCGGCGCCTTCGACGGCGGAGACGGTTCAGCCCGCGAGCGCGCCGCCGCCCGTTGCTCCCCGCGCAGCGCTTGTCGATGCGGCGGCGTTGGCGCCGCGCGCCGCCATGACCGACGGGCAGAGGTCGATCCTCGCCGCGCGACAGAAAATGGCGGAGAAAGCAGCGAAAGCCGCCGCCGTGTGGGAAGCGGAGGGCGTATCGACGCCTCCGGCTCCGGCCTCGGCGGCTACGGGCGACGACGACGGCGCGCGTCCGGGCGCGGATTCCGATCCGGCCGCGCTTGCCGACGATCTGAAACTGATCAAGGGCGTCGGTCCCCAGAACGAAGCCGCGCTCAACGGGCTCGGCGTGCGGCGCTTCGCGCAGATCGCGGACTGGAGCGCCGACAATGAAAAATGGGTCGGCCAGTCCATCAAATTCCCGGGCCGGATCGAGCGGGAAAATTGGGTCGCGCAGGCGAAACTGCTGGCGGCGGGTATCGAGACGCCGCATGCGGCCGCCGTGAAGTCGGGCGCGATCAAGATCGACGAGAGCGCCGATACGCCGCTGAGCGACGAAGAAGCAAAGGCCTTTGCCGCGTCGCTGCCGCAGCAGGCGCCGAAGGTCGAAGGCGAGCACGCCCACGCCGGCGCGCGCCCGCTAGGCCTCGCCGCGCCGAAGGGCGGCGGTGCCGACGACCTCAAGAGGATCAAGGGAATCGGTCGGCAGAACGAGGAGCGGCTGCACAATCTCGGCGTCTGGCACTTCGATCAGATCGCCGCGTGGTCGGTCGAGAACGTGAAATGGGTCGGCTCCTATCTTGCCTTTCCCGGTCGCATCGATCGCGAGCAATGGATCGCGCAGGCGGCGTCGCTGGCGCGCGGCGAGCTGACGGAATTCGCAAAGCGCGTCGACGCCGGAGAGGTGCCGACTTCGTCGAAAGACGGGCGCGAGACCCGGCTGATCTGATCAGCCGTTCGCGTCGACGAAGGTCTTGATCCGCTCGATGGTCGCCGTGTCTCTCAGGAGCGGCGCATGGCCTTGGCCGGGCACGACCCAGCTCTCGCATTTCGGACAACGCCGCGTCATTTCCTCCAGCGTCTCGGCAGAGAGGAGGTCGGAATTCTCGCCGCGAATGGCGAGGGTCGGGACCTGCGCCATGGCCTCGAATTGCGGCCAGAGCTCGATGCGTGGCATGTCGGGCCCGATTTCGGCGAGCGTATTGGCGAGTTTGGGATCGGAGCGGCCGACGAACTTGCCGTCCTTCTCCTCGAAGGTGCGGCGCGCATAGCCGTCCCAGTCCTGCTCGGAGATATCCGTGAAGTGGGCGCTCATCGTCGCCTTCACGATGTCGGTCGACTCGGCCCAGTTGTGCGGCGCCGGCATCTTGCCGACATATGATTTGATGCGGATGAGGCCGACCGGTTCGACCACGGGGCCGATGTCGTTGAGCACGACAGCTTTCAGAAG
>JAGRKN010000059.1:0-1555 GCA_020442275.1 Rhodoblastus sp.
GCGATCTTCGACGCCGCCGTCGCCGCCGCCCACCCCTCCGGACTGCTCGCGCGCCATTTGCCCGCGCCCCCAAAGGGCCGCATCGTCCTGCTCGGCGCCGGCAAGGCGGCGGGCTCGATGATCGCGGCCGCCGAAGCCTATTATCTCGACACGCTCGGCCTGCCAGCCGAACGCCTGATCGGCCTCGGCGTCGCGCGCCAGGGTTACGGCTGCGCGACCCGCGTCGTACCCGTCATCGAGGCCGGCCACCCCGTGCCCGATCAGGCCGGCGTCGATGCTACGGCGCGGATACTCGATTTCGCGCGCGAGGCCGGCCCGGACGATCTCGTGCTCGCGCTGCTCTCGGGCGGCGGCTCGGCCAACTGGATCGCGCCGGCGGGCGCGCTCACGCTCGCGGAGAAGCAGGCGATCACCCGCGCGCTGCTGCGTTCGGGCGCCGTCATCGGCGAGATCAATTGCGTGCGCAAGCATCTCTCGCGCATCAAGGGCGGGCGCCTCGCGGCGCTGGCGCGCCCCGCATGCCTCGTCACTCTCGCCATTTCCGATGTGCCCCGCGACGAGCCCTCGGCCATCGCCTCGGGTCCGACCGTGCCCGATCCGACCTCGCTCGCCGACGCCAAGGCCATTGTCGCCAGATACGGCATCGACCTGCCGGCGAGCGCGCGAACGCTGCTCGACGATCCCGCCATGGAAACGCCCAAGCCCGGCGATCCGCTCTTTGCCGGGACCGCCTTCACGATCGTCGCGCGGCCCGCCGAGTCCCTCGCCGCCGCATCGGAAATGGCGAAGGCGGCAGGTTACGAGCCCGTCTCGCTTGGCCCGGACGTCGAAGGCGAGGCGCGCGAGGTCGCGGCCGCTCATGCGGCTCTCGCGCGAAACGTGGCGTCGGAAGGTCGCCGCGCGGCCATCCTGTCCGGCGGCGAACTGACCGTCACGATCCGCGGCAAGGGCCGCGGCGGGCCCAATCAGGAATATGCGCTGGCGCTGGCGCTCGCACTGGACGGCGCGCCGGGGATAGCCGCGATCGCCGGCGATACCGACGGCACCGACGGCGGCGGCGGCGCGGCGACCGACCCCGCCGGCGCCTTCATCGATCCGACGACTTTGACCCGCGCTCGCGCCGCCGGCCTCGATCCCGCCGCGAGCCTGTCTGAAAACGATTCCACGGGCCTTTTCGATGGAATCGGCGATCTCCTGGCGCCCGGCCCCACCCTCACCAACGTCAACGACCTGCGCGCCATCCTGATCGACCCATGAGTGTCCGGCTCGACAATTCAGGCAAATCAAGGGATAAAGCGCATTCGTCCGCCGCCCCGCGCCATGCCGCTTTTGTGGCGGAATTCCGCGTCATGCGTCCTTCGCTCAAATCCGCAATACCGGTCGCAACGATGATTCGCCTTCTAGGTTTCCTGGTTCTGACGGCCGTCGGGCTCGCCGCGACGCCGGCCGCCGCCGACTTTCGCCTGTGCAACAATACGGTCAATCGCGTGAGCGTCAGCCTTGCCTATACGGACGGCGACAAATGGGTCACCGAAGGCTGGTGGAACCTCAAGCC
>JAGRKN010000059.1:1622-8025 GCA_020442275.1 Rhodoblastus sp.
GCGATGGACGAGAAAGGCGGCGAGTGGAAAGGCAAGGCCTTCATGTGCACGCGCGACCGCGAGTTCAAGATCGACGGGCGCGAGAATTGCTATGTGCGCGGCTTCGACCGGACCGGCTTCTTCGAGGTCGACACCGGCAAGGACGCGCGCAGCTGGACGGTCCAGCTGACCGACCCCGGCCAGACCCGCTGACCGGACCGGCTGAACCGAACGCATCGAGAAAAGACGACAGAGCGACATGAGACGACTGCGCCGCTGCAAGATCCTGGCGACCCTTGGGCCGGCTTCCGCCGACAAGGCCACCATCGCCGCGCTGCATGACGCCGGCGCGGATCTCTTTCGCATCAACATGAGCCACGCCGATCATGACGGCATGCGCGAGCGCATCGCCATGATCCGCGAGATCGAGCAGGAGAGCGGCCGTCCGATCGGCATTCTCGTCGATCTTCAGGGACCGAAGCTGCGCATAGGCACGTTCCACGACGGCGCCGTCATGCTCAAGAAGGGCGCGGAATTCACGCTCGACGCCGATCCGACGCCCGGCGACATCCATCGCGTCCACCTGCCGCATCCAGAAATCCTGAGCGCTCTGGAACCCGGTCACGTCGTGCTGATCGACGACGGCAAGGTGCGCCTGCACATCGTCGAGGCGACGCCGCAGAGCGCACGCGCCTTGGTCGACGTCGCCGGCCGCATTTCCAATCGCAAGGGCGTCAGCCTGCCGAATACCGAAATCCCGCTCTCCGCCATGACGCCGAAGGATCGCTCCGATCTCGAGGCCGGCCTCAACGCCGGCGTCGACTGGGTCGCCATCTCCTTCGTGCAGCGCGCCGAGGACGTGGCCGAGGTCAAGAAGATCGCGCGCGGCCGCGCGCTGGTCATGGCCAAGATCGAGAAGCCTCAGGCGATCTCGCGCCTCGCCGAGATCATCGAGCTCTCCGACGCGCTGATGGTGGCGCGCGGCGATCTCGGCGTCGAAATGCCGCTGGAAAAAGTGCCGGGCCTGCAGAAGCGCATCACCCGCATGACGCGCCGCGCCGGCAAGCCGGTCGTCGTCGCCACGCAGATGCTGGAAAGCATGATCCAGTCGCCCGTGCCGACGCGCGCCGAAGTCTCCGACGTCGCGACAGCCGTGTTCGAGGGCGCGGACGCGGTCATGCTCTCGGCCGAGAGCGCCGCCGGCCAGTATCCGGTCGAAGCCGTGGCCACCATGAACCGCATCGCCGAAGAGGTGGAGACGGATTCCGTCTATCGCGCCGTCATTTCCGCCCAGCGCGCCGCCGCCCCCGAACCCAGCGGCGCCGACGCCATTGCGGTGGCGGCCCGCGACATGGCCGAGACGCTCGATCTGAAGGCCGTCTGCGCATGGACGGCGTCCGGCTCCACCGCCTTCCGCATCGCGCGCGAGCGCCCGAAACCGCCGATCCTCGCGCTGACGCCCAACCGCGACACCGCGCGACGGTTGGCGCTCGTCTGGGGCGTGCACGCCATCGTCACGAAGGACGCCAGCGACATCGACGACATGGCGCGCCGCGCGAGCAAGTTCTCGAACCGCGAAGGCTTCTCCGAGGCCGGCGATCGCATAATCATCGTCGCCGGCGTGCCCTTCGGAACGCCGGGCGCGACCAACATGATCCGCATCGGATTCTGCGGTGCCGAGAGCTGAACGCGCTCAGCGCTTGCGATAGACGAACACGTCCTGATGGCCCTCGGCGCCCATCGGATGATGCGCGACGAATTTGAGTTCGGGCGCGACCTCGGCCACGAAGGCGCGCATGGCGTCGCGACGAAACCAGGTCAGTCCATATTCGTCGTAATAATAGGGATAGCGCTCGTAATAATACCCCTCGCGCGCCATGCCCTCCAGAATCGCATTCTTGTCCAGCCAATATTGATCGTAGCGCTCGGCCGTTTCCGCCGACCCCTGGCCATGCGTGGTGAAGACGAGCACGCCGCCGGATTTGAGCGTCCGCGCGACCGCCGCCAGATTGCGCGCGACGAGATCGCGGCGCAGATGCGTATAGACCGAGAGGAGATAGACGAGATCGAACTTGCCCGGCATGGTCTCGGCCGAACGCTCGATGACCGGGATCGCCGTCGCGCCGAATTCGGACGCCGTGAAGCGCGCGCCCTCCGCGATCACGTCCGTGACGTAGATGCGGGACGGATCGAGCCGGTCGCGCAATTCGCGTACGATGCGGCCATAGCCGCAGCCGACTTCGAGACACGCCTCGACGGACTCCCAATCGCGGCCGGCTTCGACGAGCGAACGTCCCAGCAAGTCCACAGTCTGCTGCGCGCCGCGCCGGTAGCTGCCGACATGGTCGGCATTCGCCGACGACAGCATGAAATCATTGTAGTGCGCGCGCCCGCTGAGCCCCGGAACCTTGCGGGCGCCGAGACGCGACCCGAATGCGAACCGCATCCGTCTGCCCAACGCATAGATAGGCCGCGTGCGCTTGAGCGAATCGAGAATGTCCTTGGGGAGAACCCTGGTCGGGATATTCATGGCCTTGCGCTCCGGAACTTAGAAAAGCAACGTCGAAGCATTCGCGCGCATTCGCAACAAATGCGTCGGATTAATCCTAACGGCCCGAGCCGGCGCACTCGGTCGCGTCGTCCGCGACCGCCCGGTCTATCGCTTGGCGCGGGGCTCGCTTAGGCTGATGCCATGACCACGCCGCTCGACCCCGCCATCGCCGAAATCATCCCGCTTCTGCCGCTGCGCGACCCCAACAACATGACGCCGCGGAGCGCGCGCGACTCGCTCGTCGCCATGGCCCGCGCTCGACCGCCACTGCAAACCGCCGCGCAGGCGCGTGCGACCAGCGTGAAGGGCGCGGCGGGCCCGATCCCGGCGCGCGTCTATCGCGTCAGTGAGGAGAGGTCCGCGACAATCGTCTTCTATCACGGCGGCGGATGGGTTGCCGGCGATCTCGAGACGCACGAGCGCCAGGCGCAATTGCTCGCGATGGAAACCGGCGCCGTCGTCGTCTCCATCGACTATCGCCGGCCGCCGGAAGCGCCTTTCCCTGCAGCTTTCGAGGATTGCTTCGCCGCGCTGCGCGACGTCGTCGCGCGCATCGACGAATTCGGCGGCGATCGCGCTCGCATCGGCGTCGGCGGCGACAGCGCCGGCGGCAATTTGTCGGCTGTCTGCGCGCTCGCCGCGCGCGACGCGGGTATAGATCTGGCGGGACAGTTGCTCTGCTATCCCGTCACGGATGTCTTGGGCCGTTACGCCGACCCACAGGAGAATGCGTGCTATCCCTCGCGCCGCGAGAATGCCGAGGGCTATTTCCTGTCGACGGCGGTCATGGTCTGGTTCGCGGATCACTATCTCGGCGAAGCGCGCGGCGACGACTGGCGCGTTTCGCCCTTGCGCGCGCCCTCCCTCGCAGGCGTCGCGCCCGCCGTTGTCTGCACCGCCTGGTTCGATCCGCTGCGCGACGAGGGCGAGGCCTACGGCGACGCGCTCGCAGCCGCCGGCGTCGAGACGAAACGCCACCACGGCTACGGTCTGATCCACGGCTATTTCGGCATGGGCGAGGCGTCGCAGGCCGCACGCATCGAGGCGCAACGCGCGCGCGCCGATTTCAAGGCAATGCTCGACAAGGGCGCCTAGATCACGCCCTGCGCCGCCCCTCCGCCATCCACGCTGCGACGAAGGCCGCGAGCAACACCGCAAGCCCCGCCAAGCCCAGCGCCAGCGGCGCGACGCCGACGCCGCGCACCACGTGGGAATCCGTACGCCGCACGCCGATCCAGTCGGCGCCGCCGGCAATCGAGCTGGCGCCGACTGAGGCGATGCGCGGCAACGTCAGCGCGCCGCTTGCATCCGCGCCATCGCTCGCTGCAATGCGCCGGATCGTGCCGCCGCTCGCCAAGGCAATGTCGCGCAGGCGATCCTGGGTCGAAATCACATCCTGGAACTCGCGCGGATTGGCAGGTCCGACATTGACCAGCGCAGTGAGATCGCCTTCCGTCAGCTTGTAAAGCCCGAGTTCACGCGCTTCGTAGGTCGCGCGTGCAAGGCCCGGTTCGCCTGGCGCGAGCGTCACCTGATCGACCGCGCCCGAAGGCGCCGTGATCGTCACGGGCTCGATGCGATCCTTCAGCGTCTGCCGCTCGATCCGCAATTGTTTGCCCTGCGCCCGCGCCCGAAGAATTTCTTCTTCGAGGTCGGGCTCCTTCATCAACCAGTGCGCGAGGCGTCGCAGGATCTCGAGATAGGGCCCGCCGCCTTCGTAGCCGCGCGCCCACAGCCACATCTGGTCGGTCAGGAGTTCGGCGACACGCCCCTTGCCCTCGCGCGACAGCACGAGCAGCGGACGATCGCCGGCGCCAGTCAGCACGCTCTGCCCGCGTGTCGCCGTGACGTTCACCTGCCGGAACCAGTCGCTCCAGCGCGGCGGCTCGGCGTCCGCGCCCGGCAGGCCGCGCGTGACCGGATGCTTCTTGCCCGCGTCGGACACGCGCGCGCGAAACGCGCGTTCGACGAGATCGCCGGTCGGCCGCGCCGGCGCGATGCGCCCGAGCGGCGAGAAGAAAATGCCCTCGGCCGTCGCGAAATCCGGACCCGCCGCCAGCAGCAACGCCCCGCCTTCGTTCACGTAGCGCACGATATTCTCGAGATAGATCGACGGCAGCACGCTCTGGTTCGAATAGCGGTCGAAAATGATGAGATCGAAATCCTTGATCTTGCGCCCGAACAGATCGGCCGTCGGGAATGCGATCAGCGAAAGCTCGTTGATCGGCGTGCCGTCCTGCTTTTCCGGCGGCCGCAGGATGGTGAAATGCACGAGCTCGACATTGGCGTCGGAGCGCAGGAGGTTGCGCCACATGCGTTCGCCATTGTGCGGCTGGCCCGAGACGAGCAGCACCTTCAGCTTGTCGCGCACGCCATCGACCGTCACGACCGCCTTGTTGTTGATCGCGGTCAGTTCGCCGGGAACCGTCTCGACCTCCAGCTCGACGACATTGGGCCCGCCGTGCTCGATCACGACCGGTATCTGCAGCGTCTCGCCGGGAAGCCCACGCAAGCGAGCGATTTCGGCGCCATCCCGCCGCACGTGCAAGAGAACCGGCGCGCGCCCGCCGCCGGGATCGACGACGCGCGCTTCCAGCGTCAGCGTCTTGCCGACGATGCCGAAGCGCGGCGCCTCGACGAGTTCGATCCGACGGTCGCGTTCGCCTTCATGGCCGGTCGTCAGAACATGCAGCGGCGCCTTGAAGCCGAGCTTCTGCACGCTTTCGGGAACGTCGTGCACGACGCCATCGGTCACCATCACGACCGCGCCGAGCCGCTCCATCGGCACGTCGGCGAGGCCGGCGTTCAGCGCGGAAAACAATTTCGTGCCGTCAGCTTCCGCTTCGCTGCGCCCGCTTTCGATCACGCGCACATCGACATTGCCGAGCGCGCCGAAGCGCTTTTCCAGTTCCGCGCGCGCGGCGGCGACCTGCTTCGGCCGCTCCGCGATCGACTGGCTGCCGCTGGTGTCGAGCACCAGCGCGACCGTGTCCTTCAACGGCTCGCGATCCTCGCGCACGAAGGAGGGATCGCCGAGCGCGAGAAGCATAAGCCCGAGCCCGAGCCCGCGCAGCCACGCGCCAGGCCTGCGCGCATAAAGCGCAAGCGCGACGGCGATCGCGCCGCAAACGCCGAGCGCGATCATGAGCCAGGGCGCGACGAGCGGCGTGAAGGCGAGGGAATAGGCGTTCATGCGCTCAATGCCCCAGCCGGTTCAGCAGATCGCGCACATGCACCTGGTCGGCCTTGTAATTGCCGGTCAGCGTGTACATCACGAGGTTGACGCCGCCGCGCAACGCCATTTCGCGCTGGCGCGGGCCGCCGGGGATCAGCGGATAGAGCGGTTCGCCATAGCGGTCGCCGGCCCAGCCCGCAGCGAGATCGTTCGACACGATCACGATCGGCGATACGCTGTCGCCGGAGCGCGCGGGCCGCGCTTCGCCATTGGCGGGCTCCGGCGGCAACGCCTCGATCCAGGCGAGTCCGTTCGCCGTGCGGCCGACAAAGTTGTCGATCAGGTAAAAGGTCTTCGTCACCACGTGATCGCGCGGCGTCGGCTCGAGCTGCGGCACGTCGACGCCTTCGAGCAGCTGACGCAGCCACTCGCCCTCGGGCGTCACACTTCCCGCGCGCGCGGTCATCGCGTCGCGCGTATCGAACACGACCGTCCCGCCCTGCTTCATGTAGGCGGCGATCTTCTGTCGCGCGAGCGCCGACGGCTGCGGCCGAGACGCCGCCACCGGCCAGTAGATCAGGGAGAAAAAGGCGAGCTCGTCGCGCGCGGTGTCGCCGCCGACGGGTTCGCCAGGAATCAGCGCCGTGCGTTGCGCGAGTGTTTGCGTGAGCGACACGAGGCCCGCGCGGCTCGTTTCG
>JAGRKN010000060.1 GCA_020442275.1 Rhodoblastus sp.
GGCCGCGAGCTTTCGCGCATCGGTCTGTTCCATGCTTTTCACGCGCGCATCGGCGGCGATGGATGGATGCAATTGCGCCGTGCCGACATCGACGCAGGTCACGCTCTTGGCGCCGCGCGACAGGAGAACATGTGCGAAACCGCCGGTCGAAGCGCCGATGTCGAGACAGGCGAGACCCGTCGAATCGATGTCGAAGGCGTCGAGCGCCGCCGCCAGCTTCACGCCGCCGCGCGAAACCCATTCATAGGGCGCGGAAGCTTCGATCCGCGCATCGGGCGCGACGGGTTCCGAGGGTTTTGCGATCTTGCGTCCCCCGATCGAGACAAGTCCGGCCTCGATCGCCTCGCGCGCCTTGGCGCGGCTCGGGAAGAGGCCGCGTTCGACAAGCGCTACGTCGATGCGGGTCATGGATGCGGCGTCATCGCGCGAGCGCCGTACGCATTTCCGCCGCCGTGACGGCGAGTTCGCCATCGTCCGCGCGCGGAGGGAGCCGGAAGGTGAGTTTCTCCTCGGCGATGAAACGGCGCGAGGTGAGGTCGGTCGTCTCCATCATCGGAATGACATGCGCATGCACATGCGGCACGTCGATGCCGGTGAAGGCGAAGCCGACGCGCGGCGCGCCATAGCGAGTCTTCATATGCTTCGACAGCCGCTGGCCCAGCATGACGATTTCGCCGGCGAGCGCAGGCGGCAAGTCGTCGAAATAGGCATGGTGCTCGCGCGGAATGATCAGCGTGTGACCGGGGCGCACGGGATGAATGTCGAGAAAGGCGACGAGATCGTCTGTCTCGCAGACGCGGTGGGAAGGAATCTCGCCGCGGGCGATCGCGCAGAACAGGCAGTCCTTCATTGGTCTCCTCGTGACAGAGAAGACCAATCTATCACGCGATCATCACGCGCGCCGCGCCCTTTTCGTCGCCGAGCGCCGACAGAGCCCTGGAGACGATACCCTTCGAATCGAGGCCGGCCGCCGCATACATCTTCTCCGGCGAATCGTGGTCGATGTAGGCGTCGGGCAGCGTCAGGGTGCGCACCTTCAGACCACGATCGAGCAGGCCGTCCTCGGCCAGCAATTGCAGGACATGCGCGCCGAAACCGCCCATCGAGCCTTCTTCCACGGTGATGAGGACTTCGTGGTTGGCTGCGAGGCGCCGCAGCAGATTGCGGTCGATCGGTTTGGCGAAGCGGGCGTCCGCCACCGTGGTGGAGAAGCCGCGCGCGGTCAGGTCCTCGGCGGCGAGCAGCGCTTCGGCAAGACGGGTGCCGAGCGAGAAGATCGCGACCTTCGAGCCCTCGCGCATGATGCGGCCCTTGCCGATCTCGAGGATTTCGCCGCGCTCGGGCATTTCGACGCCGACGCCCTCGCCGCGCGGATAACGGAAAGCGATCGGGCCTTCGTCGTAGGCTGCGGCGGTAGCGACCATATGGACGAGTTCGGCTTCGTCGGCGGCGGCCATGATCGCCATGTTCGGCAGGCAGCCGAGATAGGCGAGATCGAAGGCGCCGGCATGGGTCGGGCCGTCAGCGCCGACGAGGCCCGCGCGGTCCATGGCAAAGCGCACTGGCAGCTTCTGCAGGTCGACGTCGTGGCAGACCTGGTCGTAGCCGCGCTGCAGGAACGTCGAATAGATCGCGCAGAAGGGTTTGTAGCCCTCGGTCGCGAGACCCGCCGCGAAGGTGACCGCATGCTGTTCGGCGATGCCGACGTCGAAAGTGCGGTGCGGGAAGGCCTTGCCGAACAGGTCGAGGCCGGTGCCGGACGGCATGGCGGCGGTGATCGCCACGATCTTGTCGTCGCGCTCGGCTTGCTTGACCAGGCTCTCGGCGAAGACCTTGGTATAGGCCGGCGCATTGGCCTTGGGCTTGACCTGCGCGCCGGTGATGACGTCGAACTTGTTGACGCCGTGATACTTGTCGGCCGAGGCCTCGGCCGGCGCATAGCCCTTGCCCTTCTGGGTCACGACATGGACCAGAACCGGGCCGGTCTGCATGTCGCGCACGTTCTTCAGCACGGGCAGCAGGTGGTCGAGGTTGTGGCCGTCGATCGGGCCCACGTAATAAAAGCCCATCTCCTCGAACAGCGTGCCGCCGCCCGTCACGAAGCCACGGCCGTATTCCTCGGCCTTCTTGGCGCGCTCGTAGAGGCCACGCGGCAGGCGGCTGGCGATCTGCTTGACCGCCTCGCGGATCGAGACGTAGCGGCCGGAGGCGAGGCGCGCGAGATAGGCGGACATGGCGCCGACCGGCGGGGCGATCGACATGTCGTTGTCATTGAGGATGACGACCAGCCGCTCCTTGCGGGCGCCGGCGTTGTTCATGGCCTCGTAGGCCATGCCGGCGGACATGGAGCCGTCGCCGATGACGGCGATGACATTGTTATGTTTGTTCGACAGATCGCGGGCGACCGCCATGCCGAGCGCGGCGGAAATGGAGGTGGAGGAATGCGCCGCGCCGAAGGGGTCGTATTCGCTCTCGGCGCGCTTGGTGAAGCCCGAAAGGCCGCCGCCCTTGCGCAGCGTACGGATGCGGTCGCGCCGGCCGGTCAGGATCTTGTGCGGATAGGCCTGGTGGCCGACGTCCCAGATCAGACGGTCGCGCGGCGTATCGAAAACGCGGTGGATGGCCACGGTCAATTCGACCACGCCGAGACCCGCGCCGAGATGGCCGCCGGTGACGGAGACGGCGTCGATGGTCTCGGCCCGCAATTCGTCCGCGATCTGCCGCATGTCCGTTTCAGGCAGCTTGCGCAGGTCCTCCGGGGTCGAAATCCGGTCCAGCAATGGGGTCTTGGATGCGCTCAACTCTCGTCCCTTACCCTTGAAAATACTTCCCCATGGCCGCCGCCTCGGGCTCGAAGGGACGAATTTTCCGTTTACACCAGTTCAATATGGCGCCGCAATGCACCGTGGAAAGGGCCGCGAGGCCGAGAGATTGCAAGTCCCGCGGCAAACCGGAACACTCGACCGTCCTGTCGGGTTTCCCTCGGCGCAAGCTCAGGAGGCGACGATGACCAACCAGTCCAACCCGCACGGTGCGCGCCCGCACAGCCTTGGCGAGGCGATTTCCCGACTGAAACCGAAATGGGGCTGGTTCGTCGCTTTCGGGGCCCTGACCGCGCTGATGGGGCTCGCCACCCTGCTCTATCTCGTGACAATCGGTACGATCGCCTCGGTCTACATGATCGGTTTCGCTATGATTCTGGCCGGCGGCGCGGAAATCGCCATGGGCCTGAAGGCCCGGACCTGGGGCTGGCTCGCCATCTGGCTGCTGGTCGGCCTGCTCTACATCGTGGCGGGCGCCTTCGCGCTGGCCCAGCCGCTGGTGGCGGCCGCCGCCTATACGCTGCTGATCGGCGCCGCTCTGCTGATCACCGGCGTTGCGCGAATTGTCGCAGCCTTCCGGCTGCCGTCCGGCAACAAGGCGATGATCGGGCTCGCCGGCGCGATCACGGTCCTGCTGGGCGCCATGATTCTCGCGAGCTGGCCGGCGTCTGGCCTGTTCGTGCTCGGCACATTTCTTGGAATTGATCTGCTTTTTTACGGATTGAGCTGGATTGCGTTCGGCATGCGTCTCAAGACCCTGTAAAGGCGAATCTGCGCCTGTCATTGATCGCAGGCTCGCTTTGCTTCAATAGAACAGCGGGTTTCAGCGCCGATTCCGGCGCTGCATCCGTTTGGGGGGGCGCCCCGCAATTTCTGAAGGCGATCTCACATGACGAAATGGGTTTACACCTTCGGCGACGGCAAGGCCGAGGGCGAGAGCGGGATGAAGAACCTGCTCGGCGGCAAGGGGGCGAATCTCGCGGAAATGGCCAATCTGGGCCTGCCCGTCCCGCCCGGCTTCACCATTACCACCGAGGTCTGCACCTATTTCTACGCGCATGAGCGCGCCTACCCCGCTGAACTGGCGGCGGAGGTGGATGCGGCGCTCGCCCATATCGGCAAGCTGACCGGCCGGGAATTCGGCAGCCAGACCAATCCGTTGCTGGTCTCGGTCCGCTCCGGCGCCCGCGCCTCCATGCCCGGCATGATGGATACGGTGCTTAACCTCGGCCTCAACGACGCCACTGTCGGCGCGCTGGCGGAAGGCGCCGGCGACGAGCGCTTCGCCTTCGATTCCTATCGCCGCTTCATCCAGATGTATTCGAACGTGGTGCTCGACCTCGACCATCACAATTTCGAGGACGCGCTGGAATTCTACAAGGAAAGCAAGGGCCTCTCACTCGACACGGAACTGTCCGCCGCCGACTGGCGGCATGTGATCGGCCAGTACAAGGAAATCGTGGAGCGCGAGAGCGGCAAGCCCTTCCCGCAGGATGCGCGCGAACAGCTGTGGGGCGCGATCGGCGCGGTGTTTTCGTCCTGGATGAACCAGCGCGCGATCACCTATCGCCGCCTGCACGACATACCCGCGAGCTGGGGCACGGCCGTCAACGTGCAGGCGATGGTGTTCGGCAATATGGGCGACAGCTCCGCGACCGGCGTCGCCTTCACCCGCAATCCCTCGACGGGCGCCAACGAACTCTATGGCGAATTCCTGATCAACGCGCAGGGCGAGGACGTGGTGGCGGGCATCCGCACGCCGCAAAACATCACGGAAGTCGCGCGAATCGCCGCCAAATCCGACAAGCCGTCGATGGAATCGGCGCTGCCGGAGGTGTTCCAGGAATTTTCGCGCATCACCCACCTGCTGGAAACGCATTACCGCGACATGCAGGACCTCGAATTCACGGTCGAGCGCGGCAAGCTCTGGATGCTGCAGACCCGCAACGGCAAGCGCACCACCAAGGCGGCGCTGAAGATCGCGATCGACATGGCCAACGCCGGCCTGATCACGAGGCAGGAAGCCGTCTTGCGCGTGGAGCCGGCCTCGCTCGACCAGTTGCTGCATCCAACCATCGACCCCAAGGCCGAGCGCAAGATCGTGGCGACCGGCCTGCCGGCCTCGCCGGGCGCGGCCTCCGGCGAGATCGTGTTCAATTCCGATGAAGCCGAACAACTCAAGGCCGCCGGCCACAAGGTCATTCTGGTGCGCGTCGAGACGAGCCCGGAAGACATCCATGGCATGCACGCCGCCGAAGGCATTCTGACGACACGCGGCGGCATGACCTCGCACGCCGCGGTCGTGGCGCGCGGCATGGGCAAGCCCTGCGTCTCCGGCGCCGGCACGATCCGCGTCGACTATAACGGCGGTTCGATGCGTGTCGGACCGAAAGTGTTCAAGAAGGGCGACGTCATCACCGTGGACGGCTCGACCGGTCAGGTGATCGAGGGCGCGGTGCCGATGCTGCAGCCGGAACTTTCCGGCGATTTCGGCACGTTGATGCAATGGGCGGACGAGGCGCGCCGTATGAAGGTGCGCACCAACGCAGATACGCCGGCCGATGCGCGAACCGCGCGGCAGTTCGGCGCCGAGGGCATCGGGCTCTGTCGCACCGAACACATGTTCTTCGAGGGCGACCGCATCATCGCCGTGCGCGAGATGATTCTGGCCGACGACGAAAAAGGCCGGCGCGCCGCGCTCGACAAGCTGCTGCCGATGCAGCGCGGCGATTTCGCCGCCCTGTTCGAGATCATGCACGGCCTGCCGGTGACGATCCGCCTGCTCGATCCACCGCTGCACGAATTCCTGCCGCATACCGACGCGGAAATCGCGGATGTCGCGGCGAGCATGGGCGCGGATGCGGCCAAGCTGAAAGCGCGCGCGCAGGAATTGCACGAGTTCAATCCGATGCTCGGCTTCCGCGGCGTGCGCATCGCCATCGCCTATCCCGAAATCGCCGAGATGCAGGCGCGCGCGATCTTCGAGGGCGCCGTGGAGGCCTCGAAGCAGACGGGCACGACCGTGCATGCGGAAGTGATGGTGCCGCTGGTGATGACCAAGCCCGAGCTCGATCTCATCAAGGGCCGCATCGTCGCCATGGCGGAGGCCGTGGCGAAGGAAACGGGCGTGACGATCCCCTATACGGTCGGCACGATGATCGAGCTTCCGCGCGCCGCACTGCGGGCTGGAGAAATTGCCGAAGCCGCCGAATTCTTCTCCTTCGGCACCAACGACCTCACGCAGACCACGCTCGGCATTTCGCGCGACGACGCGGCGTCTTTCCTCGGGCCGTACACCGCCAAGGGCATCCTGCCGACCGACCCCTTCGTGACGATCGACCAGGAAGGCGTCGGCGAACTCGTGAAGATCGCCGCCGAGCGCGGCCGCAAGACGCGGCCGGGCATGAAGCTCGGCATCTGCGGCGAGCACGGCGGCGATCCCGCCTCGATCGCCTTCTGCGAGAAGACAGGGCTCGACTATGTATCCTGCTCGCCCTATCGCGTGCCGATCGCGCGGCTCGCCGCCGCGCAGGCGGCCCTGGGGCAGAAGGCGGGGAGTCTTGCGTAAGATGAACCGCGAGCCTCCAGGCTCGCCGTCGTCCAGAAGCTGATGCGGGCTGAAGGCTCGCGGTCCGGGGGCTCGATGGTCATCGCGCGCAACTTCTACGTGCCGCTCATGTGCTTCGCCGGCGTCGTGATCGGCGGCTATGCGCGCGCCCATCCCGAATTCGCCCAGAGTTCGGTCCCGCCCTACGTCTGGCTGCTCGGCGTCTCGCTCGTCTTCGACCTCGCGATAATGGCGCTGGCGTCGCGCGTTGCGGTCGTGCCGCTGAGCATGAACATGCGCGTGATCGGCTTCTTCACGGGCGTCGTGCTGTACATGTTGATCGTCTACGTGTTTGGCGGCGCGGCGGCGACGTGAGGAAAGCAACCGCAAT
This sequence comes from Rhodoblastus sp., assembly GCA_020442275.1. GTDB lineage: Bacteria > Pseudomonadota > Alphaproteobacteria > Rhizobiales > Beijerinckiaceae > JAJXWB01. The sequence continues at coordinate 6,761 of JAGRKN010000060.1, forward strand.
TCCGACGCTTCAGTCGCTCCGCGCCGGCGGCAAGCGCGCGCTGGCGCAAGCGCTCGCGCTGATCGAGACCGCACGCGGCACGGAAGAGCTGGCCGATCTGCTCGACATGGCCGCCGCCGATCCCAAGGCGCATGTCGCGGGCCTCACCGGCCCGCCCGGCGTCGGCAAATCGACGCTCACCAACGCGTTGATCCGCGACTGGCGCTCGAAAGACGAGACCGTCGGCGTGATCGCCGTCGATCCGTCTTCGCGCGCGACCGGCGGGGCGCTGCTCGGGGATCGCGCGCGCATGCAGACCGATCCCGACGACAAGGGCGTCTACGTACGCTCGATGGCGGCGCGCGACCGGCTCGGCGGCCTGTCCGACGACACGGTCGCAGCCGTCGCGCTGATGCGCGCCCTTTTCGATCGCGTGCTGGTGGAAAGCGTCGGCATCGGCCAGTCGGAGGCCGATATTTCTTTCGCAGCCGACACGGTCGTGCTCTGCGTGCAGCCGGGCTCGGGCGACTCTCTGCAATTCATGAAGGCGGGCGTGATGGAATTGCCCGACATCGTCGTCGTCACCAAGGCCGACATGGGCGACGCCGCGCGCCGTGCGCGCTCGGAGGTCGAGGGCGCGCTGACCCTGTTCACGCGCGACGACGACTGGCATGTGCCGGTCGTGCTCGTGTCCGCGCCGACTGGCGCAGGGCTCGAAGAGCTGCACACGGCGTTGGCGGCGCATCGTGCGCATCTGGGCGTCACGCGGCTCGCCGCGCGCCGGAAGGCGCAGGAAAAGACCTGGATCGACGAGAGTATTCGCGCGAGATTCGGGACCGAGGGCGTGGGCGTCGCGCGACGCCTCGACCTCGCGCCTGCCGGGCCATTCGGGCGCGAGCGGCAGATCGCCGCGCGTTTGCAGCAGGCGATGCGGGCAGCAATCCGCGGCTGAGCCGCCTATTCATTTCCGGGCGCGCCTATAGAATTTCTGCCCGCAACCGTTGCCGAACATCGTGTCGGGCGCGATCTTCCTTTGAAATATGCGGGAGGAAACGATGACGGCAGCCGTGCTCGCGCCGGTCGACGAGACGATCACCATCGCGGAGCTGACTCGCGATCCCTATCCGATCTACCGCCGCCTGCGCCGTGAAGCGCCGGTGCTGCAGGTGAAATCTGTCGGCCGAACCTTTCTCACCAAGGCCGCGGACACGAAATTCGTGAAGGACAATGCGGCGCTGTTCAGCTCCGACGATCCGAACACGCCGATGAAACGCGCCTTTCTCGCGCATACGCTGATGCGCAAGGACGATTCCGAACATCGCGCCGAGCGCATGGCGATGATGCCGGCGCTGATGCCGAAGACGATCGAGGCGGCATGGGCGCCGCTCTACACAAAGCTTGCCGACGAATATCTCGACCGCCTGCCGCGCGGCGAGATTGTCGATCTCTTTCCCGCGCTCGCCGGCCCGATCGCCGCGCGCGTTCTCGCTGAAGTCATGGGCATTCCAGACGCCAGCGACGCCGACATGCAGCGCTGGTCGCAGATTCTCATCGACGGCGCGGGCAATTTCGGCTGGACGCCCGGCCCGTTCGAGGCGAGCGACCAGGCCAATGCCGAAATGGACCGCTGCATTTTCGCGAACATGGCGCGCGTGCGCGCGACGCCGGATTCCTCCGCCCTGTCCTTCATGGTCAACGCCAGGAATCCGATCCCGGAGAGCCAGATCGTCGCCAATGTGAAGATCGCCATCGGCGGCGGGATCAACGAGCCGCGCGACGCGCTGCTGACAATCATCTTCGGACTTCTCACCAATCCCGATCAACTCGAGGCCGTGCGCGCCGGCAATAAATGGACCGACGCCTTCGAGGAAGGCGTGCGCTGGGTCGCGCCGATCCAGGCGAGTTCGCGGCTGGTGATGGAGGATGTCGAAATCGGCGGCTGCGCCATCCCGAAGGGCGACACGGTGATGACGATCCAGGCGTCGGCCAATCGCGACGAGGACGTTTTCGAAGACGGCGAGAATTTCAACGCGCTGCGCGGGCCGATGCATCATCAGTCTTTCGGCAGCGGCCCGCATCATTGCGCGGGCGCGCATCTCGCCCGCCGTACGGTCGGCGCGATCATGCTGCCGATGCTGTTCGAGCGCTTCCCGAACATGCGTCTCGTCGATCCCGCAAGCGTGCGCTGGCACGGTTTCGGATTCCGCGGCCCGCTCAACATGCCGGTGATGCTGCAGTAGCGCGCTCAGCGCGCCTCGCAATCGCAGGCGAGCAGCAGTTCCGTGAGATCGTGGTAGCGACGGCCGTCGAAGCCCGTCGCTTCCCTTATCCTTTCAAGCCGCGCGTAAAGCGTGTTCGGATGCTTACCGAGTTTTCGCGCTGCCGATTGCACGTTGAGATCGGCGTCCGCTATCGCGCGCAATGTCAGTGCGAAGGCGCCGCCGCTCTTTTCATCGGCGGCGCGAAAAGCCGCGAGCCAGGCGGGCGGCGTGGCGTTGACGTCGTCGCGGCCACGATGCACGAGCAGCGCGCGCACGGGCAGATCGGCGAAGACCACGACTCTTCGCGCGGCATTCGCAAAGTCGAGCGCGACCGCCGCCTCGCGCAGCGCCTTTGGAATCGACGCGGTCGAGGGCCTGTCGGCGCTGAGCCCGACGATCACGGAGGGGCCGAGCAGATCGAGCGCCGGCGCCGCGCGAGACGCGAGATCGGCGCGCGGCGCGGTCCAGCCGGATTGCCGCCTGACATCGCTGAGCACGGCGACGACGTGATCGCCGCGCACGCCGACCAGCGCGCGAATGGAGGTCGACGCGAAAGTCGCGGCGACCGCGTCGACGATGCGTTGCGCGCGCGCTGGATTTTCCATTTCCGCTGCGAGGGTCGCGCGCGCGAGCGCCACGCAATAGGCGCGCCGCTGCTCGAGATAGCCGGCGCGTTTCAGCAGGGTCGCGACGCGGCCGTCGGCCTCGTCATAGCCCGACAGCAGCACGTTCAGCAGCTCCGTGCGCTGGTCGCCTGCCGCCTCGGCGAGCACGCGTGTGCGCGCGACATATTCGGAGGCCGCGACCGTGCTGATGGCGTTGACATATTCGATCGCGAAATCGGCGATCGCGGTCATCGCGGGCTCCAGCGTCTCGGGCGCGGCCGCCAGCGCGCCCTCGCGCAGCCAGCGCGTGAGCGTACGATGACCGCAGCGATAGGCGTGCAGGATGAATTCCAGCGGAAAGCGCTGCTCGGCGCGCAGATGCGCATGGTCGCGCAGAAAGGCGAAGTCGCCGGGCGCGCCGCCGGCAACGAGGCGAAGGATTTCGCGCACATGATCCTCGCCATGGCGGGCGAGGCCGGGCAGCACCTCAGGATTGCCGGAATCGGCATATTCGGGGACTTCGGCGCGCACGGCCTCGAGCAGCGCGCGGCCGGCTTCCGCCGCCGTGCGCGCAAGCGCGGGCGCGGCCTGCGGCGAGA